>DASXGB010000286.1:0-2843 GCA_036489325.1 Caulobacteraceae bacterium | reverse complement strand
CGACCCGGCTTGCCCGCTCGCTCAATCTGGTGACGCTCTACGGCGTCCTCGGCGGCGGGCTGGACGCCCCCCAGGAGACGACAAAAGGAGGCTGACATGGCGACGCTTGGCGAACGCCTGGGCCAAACCTGGCTCTCGGCGCCCGGCCCGCCCTGTTGGACGTGGTCACCGACCGTTGCGAGACGGACTGAATTGCAATGCTCATCCATACTTTCCGCCTAACGTGAGCGGCGAGGCCAGCGAACGCCGCCTGCTGCGTCCGGTCGACGCCGGGCGCGACCACATCCGCGGCGGCGGCGTGCGCAACCGCCGCGTCACGGTGGTGATCTACGGCGATTTTCTCTGTCCCTACTGCCGACGCCTGCGCCAGGTGTTCGAACGCCTTCGAAACGTGCTGGGTGAGCGGCTGGCCTACGCGTTCCGACACTTCCCGAACGAGCGCGCGCACCCAGGCGCCGTTCTCGCCTCGCTCGGTGCGGAAGCGGCAGGGCGGCAGGGCCGCTTCTGGGAGATGTACGACGCCCTCTACGCGCGCCAGCCCCCCCTCGACCGACCCGTGCTCCTGGAGATCGCCGCCTCGCTCGGCCTCGACCTTGAGCGATTCGAGCGCGACCTCGACGACCCGGCACTTCGCGAGCGGGTGGATGAAGACCTGGCCGACGGCCGGCGCAACGGTGTAACGGCGACGCCGACCATCTTCGTCGACGGCCTTCGCTACGACGGCGCCTGGGATTTCTACTCCATGCTCGAAGGGCTCGAGCGGCCGGTTGGCGTCCGGGTTCAGCGCACGGCGAGGGCCTTCGCCAATCTGCCAGCCTCGGCGGGCTTGGCGCTGCTTGCCGCCGCCGCCGCCGCGCTGATGTTGGCCAACAGTCCGCTCGCGCCCGCCTACCAGCAGCTGGTGTCCGCGCAGTTTGGCATAGGCCTGACGCCGGGTGTGCTCTCGTTGAGCCTCGCCGACTGGTGCGCTGAGGGGCTGCTGTCGATCTTCTTTCTCATCCTGGGGCTGGAGATCCGGCGCGAGGCCAGAGCCGGCTCATTCAGCGACCGACGCGCGGCTATCGCGCCGCTGCTGGCGGCCGGCGGCGGCACAGCCGCCTCGGCGCTCGTCTATCTCATGTTCAATCCTGGACCGACCGCGCCCGGATGGTCGACGCCCGTGGACACCGGCCTCGCCTTCACCCTTGGCGTTCTGGCGGTCTTTGGCGCCCGCGCGTCACCGGGATTGAAGCTGTTTGTCGCCACTTATGGCGTCGCCGACGACATCATCACCACGATCATCCTGGCGGTCTGCTATCCGCGGGCGGTTCACGTCGAGTGGCTGCTCGCCGCCGCCGCCTTGGTCGCCGCCATGGCCACGTTGAACCGCTGGCGGGTCTACGCCGCGTGGCCGTATCTGGTCGCCACCCTCGGGCTTTGGCTGTCGTTGCACTTTGCCGGCGTCAGTGGCGCGATCAGCGGGATAGCGCTCGCCGCGTTTCTGCCGCCGCGTCCTGCGCCCACGGCCGGTCCCCTACTCGCCCAGGCCGCCAGCGCGCTCGCCGAGCTCGAGCACGCCGAGCACGAGCTGAAACGAGCGGGGGATGAACACCGCCGTCTGGACCAGGAACCGGTCTGGGACTGGGCGGGCCGCAATCTGACCGCGGCCGCCGAGCGGCTCCTTTCACCTGCTGAGCGCGCCGAACGGGCGGTCGCGCCGTGGTCGAGCTATGTGGTGCTGCCGTTGTTCGCGTTCACCGCGGCGGGCGTGCCGATCGCCGCCAACCTCGCCGTCCCCAATGCTTCGCGAGTCCTCCTCGGCGCCGCGTTTGGCCTCGCTGTCGGCAAGCCGATCGGCATCGTCCTGACCACCTGGGTGGCGGCCAAAGCCAAGGTCGGGATCTTTCCAGCCGACGCGGCCCCGCTGGCGTTTCTCGGCGCAGCCATCCTATGTGGGATCGGCGATCCGCTGGCGTTCCTCCTGGCCGACCAGGCGTTCCCGAGCGGCCCTTACGCGGGCTTGGCGAAGATCGGCATACTGGCCGGCTCAGCGCTTGCAGCAGGGCTCGGAGCCTTAGCGCTGGTGTTCAGTCCGGCCCCTGGTACTGACACATGAGCCAGAAGAGGTTCTGATGGTCGACAATTGCTCCCATGCCGCTCAAATCCGGGAGGTCACGCCGAGCGCGCGCGGCTGCGAGGAGTGCCTCGCGATGGGTTCGACTTGGGTCCACCTGCGCCTTTGTCGCGCCTGCGGCCACGTCGGCTGCTGCGATGACTCCCCCCACCGCCACGCCACAAAGCACTTCCACGCCACAGGTCACCCGATCATCGAGGGTTACGACCCGCCAGAGGGGTGGGGGTGGTGCTACATCGACGAGGCGTTCCTCGATCTGGGCGACGACACGACGAAACAGCTCGGTCCTATCCCGCGCTACGTCTGACTTGAGCTCCAAAGCGGAATACCGCAAGGCAGTCAAAGCGGAGGTTCGGCGAGCGAAGGTTCGGGCGACCGCTTTGCCGATTGGGGACCTCCCCGATAACCCCCATTAGGCGCAACGCAGCGCCCAATGGACCGAGAGGCGTGCGCCGGCCGCCAGGGCGACACCGAACGCAGCGCCAACTATGCCCATCGCGTCAGACGGCGCGACCGGAGGGCAGAACGGGGCGACATCCGAACCAGATAGACCCGCGCCTGCGCCATCAGGCGGCCGGCGTCTGGCCGCCGGCCAGGAAGTCCATCTTGCCCAGCGGAACGCCCTTGGCGCGCAACAGCGCATAGGCGGTGGTCACGTGGAACAGGAAGTTCGCCAGCGAGAAATTCATCAGAAAGTCCGGGGCCGCAAAGCTCATCGTCCGGCCGGGCA
>DASXGB010000269.1:0-1624 GCA_036489325.1 Caulobacteraceae bacterium | reverse complement strand
TGGAGCATGCCGGCCAGCGCCGCCTCGTCGATGATCTCGCCGCGGGCGGTGTTGATGACGATGGCGTGCGACTGCAGCAGCTTCAGCCGCCGCGCCGAGAGCAGGTGATAGGTCGCCGGCGTATGCGGACAGTTGACGCTGACCACGTCCATGCGGGCCAGCATCTGGTCGAGGCTGTCCCAGTAGGTCGCCTCCAGGGCCTCGGCGATGCGTGCCGGAACGGGCTTGCGGTTATGGTAGTGGATCGAGAAGCCGAAGGCGCGGGCCCGGCGGGCGAGGGCCTGGCCGATGCGGCCCATGCCGACGATCCCCAGGCGCTTGCCGGTGAGCCTCCGGCCCAGCATCCAGGTCGGGCTCCAGCCGGTGAACTCGCCGGCCTGGACGATGTTGGCCCCCTCGACCAGCCGCCGGGCGGTAGTCAGAATGAGGCCCATGGTCAGGTCGGCGCTGTCTTCGGTGAGGACGCCCGGGGTGTTGGTGACGATGATGCCCTTGGCGTGGGCGGACGGCACGTCGATATGATCGATGCCCACACCGAAATTGGCGATCAACTTGAGCTTCGGCCCGGCGCGCGCGATCACTTCAGAATCGATTCGGTCCGTAATCGTCGGGGCCAGGACGTCGGCGCGGCCAACCGCCGCCGCCAGGGCCTCGGCGTCCATGGGCGTGTCGTCGAGATTGAGCTCGGTGTCGAACAGCTCGCGCATGCGGGTCTCGACCCCGTCGGGGAGCTTGCGCGTGACGATGACTTTGGGCTTGCGAGGGGCCATGGCTCGTTCTGACAGAGACTCCCGCCTCCTCGCCGCGGCAAGGAATGGCTCTCTAACAGACTGCCTTTCTGCGGCAAAGCAAGCCGGACGCGGGGCATTTCTCGGCCGCTCGCTGGCGGCGCCCGTGGCGGCGTCACTCCTCGCGGCGGTGCTGGCCGGTTGCGGCAGCCATACCTCCGAGGCCACCGACTGTCCGGCCGCCCAGCGCAACACGCCGTCCAGCTTCTGCGTCCCCCGCTGGGTGAGCCTGAAGCACGGCCAGGTGATGGCCCGCAGAGGCCCGGGCAAGGACTATCCGGCCCTGTGGGTCTACCACGTCGACGGCCTGCCAGTTCAGGTGGTGGCCGAGACCGAGGAGTGGCGGCGGATCTGCGGCCCGGACGGCGGCGCGGCCTGGGTCAACCGCTCGGAGATCGACGGGCGGCGGACGTTGCTCAACCAGGCGCCGACCGCGACGCCGATCCGCCAGGCGCCGAAGGATGGCGCCAAGGTCGTCGGCCTGCTCAATTCGATGGCGCTGGCCAAGATCCACAAGTGCTCGCCGGGGTGGTGCCAGATCCGCGTCGGCGGCCTGCAGGGCTGGATGGCCACCGACCAGGTCTGGGGCGTCGACGAGGCGAGGCAGTGCAAGTGAGGAGTCCCACGGGCCCAAGCTCGCTGCGCCCTCTCGCCTTGGCGAAGCCGAAGCTTCGCTACGGCGAAGCCAGGTCGGCCGCTCGCGGGGAGTCCCACGGGCCGAGCTCGCTGCGCCCTTCGGCCGCGCGCCGGCCCTAGTTGACGCCGCTCGGCGCGAGCGCCTCGCGTCGGGGCGCTTCTCCTCCCCCTCAGGGGGAGGGGGACCCCGAAGGGGTGGA
>DASXGB010000180.1:0-1593 GCA_036489325.1 Caulobacteraceae bacterium | reverse complement strand
AGGCGCGGCGACGAGATGCCCGATTGGGCGGCCAACAAGCAGCACCGGCTGGCGAAGATCCGCGCCGCCAAGGCCGAACTCGAAGCCGAGGCCCGGGCGGGCGCGGCGCCGAGCGATGACGGCGACGGCCCGGCGGTGGGCAGCACCAAGCCGGGACGCCAGAGCGCGCCGGACGACAAGGCGCCGGACGACAAGGCACAACGCAATTTCACCGATCCCGACAGCCGGATCATGAAGACCAAGGATGGCGTCATCCAGGGCTACAACGCCCAGGCCGCAGTCGATGGCCAAGCCCAGATCATCGTCGCGCAAGGATTGACCGCTTCCTCCAGCGATCAGGCGCAGATGGCGCCGTTGCTCGATGCCATCAAGGCCAACACCGGGCGCAACCCCGACGAGGTTTCGGCCGACGCCGGCTACTGTTCCGAGGCCAATCTGCGCACCGTGGCCAAGCGCCGCATCGACGGCTATATCGCCACCGGCCGCCAACGGCACGGCACGGCCACCGCGGTCAATCGACGCCAGCAGCGCGCCGGCACCCTGGCTGCCCGCATGACCCTGAAGCTCAAACGCGCCGGACGGCGTAGCCGCTATCGGCTGCGCAAGCAAATCGTCGAGCCGGTCTTCGGTCAGATAAAGCATGCCAGGGGATTCCGACAATTCCTCCTCCGCGGTCTTGATAAGGTCAAATGCGAGTGGGCAATCATCTGCGCGGTCCACAATCTCACAAAGCTCGCCGCCGCAGCGCCATAGCCCAACCCCGAGCCAACTCAGCTCTCCACCAGGAGCATCCCAATGCGTCACGACCTCACCAGCCTCAAGCCTCAGCCCGTTACTCGGACAGGCTCCTAGGAGCCTGTCCGAGTAATCGGATTTTGCTCGACGATTGATGTGTCGCGTGATTCGCTGTGGATATGAGCAAGACCTTTCGTCCGTGGGACGTTGATCAAGTGTGGCTGCTGCCGCCCTCGATCCAGGATATGGTGCCGGCCGGGCACCTGGCCCATTTTGTCCGTGAGACGGTGCGCGACGGGCTGGACTTGTCGCGGATCATGGACACTTACAGTGAGGAGCGCGGGTATCCGCCGTACCATCCGGGGATGATGGTGGCGCTGCTGCTGTATGCTTACAGCCAGGGCGTTTACTCGTCGCGGCGGATCGCCAAGGGGTGCGAGGAACGGCTGGACTTCGCGGCGGTGACGGGGATGCAGCGGCCGGACTTCCGCACCATCAGCGACTTCCGCAAGCGGCATCTGACGGCGCTGGCCGGGCTGTTCGTGCAGGTTCTGAAGCTGTGCCGAACGGCGGGGCTGGTGAAGCTGGGCCATGTGGCGCTCGACGGCACGAAGATCAAGGCCAACGCCTCCAAGCACAAGGCGATGAGCTACGGCCGGATGAAAGAGGCCGAGCCCAAGCTGGCGGCAGAAGTCCACCGTTGGCTGGCACAGGCCGGGCAGAGCGACAAAGCCGAGGACCGTCAGCTCGGAGCCGACAGGCGCGGCGACGAGATGCCCGATTGGGCGGCCAACAAGCAGCACCGGCTGGCGAAGATCCGCGCCGCCAAGGCCGAACTCGAAGCCGAGGCCCGGGCGG
>DASXGB010000138.1:0-3283 GCA_036489325.1 Caulobacteraceae bacterium | reverse complement strand
CGGGACCTGGGCCGGGGCGATGCCGCGCATCTGCCTGACGCTCTCCTGCAGGGCATACATGCCGTACATCCCCGAGTGCATGTAGGAGAGGCCGCCGCCGTTGGTGTTGAGCGGCAGCATGCCGCCGGGCGCGGTGTGCCGTGCACGGATGAAGGCCGCCGCCTCGCCCGGCTTGCAGAAGCCGAGGTCCTCCAGGCCATAGAGCGGCAGGTGGGCGAAGGCGTCGTAGATCATCAGGTGGTCGACGTCGGCGTGGGCGATCCCCGATTCCTCGAAGGCCTTCTTCGCCGACACCTTGAAGGCGCGCGAGGAGGTGAAGTCGGCCATCTGCGAGACCATCGGCGTTTCGACGCTCTCGCCGGTCCCGAGCACATAGACCGGCCTGGCCGGGAAGTCCTTGGCCCGGTCGGCGCTGGTGAGGACCAGGGCTCCGCCGCCGTCGGTCACCAGGCAGCACATCAGCTTGGTGAACGGATAGGCGATCATCTCGGAGTTCATCACGTCGTCGACGGTGATCGGATCGCGGAAGCTGGCGCGCGGGTTGAAGCCCGCCCACTCGCGCTGGATGACCGCGACCCAGGCGAGGTCCTCGCGGCTGAGGCCGTAGGTCTTGAGATAGCGCAGCACCGGGAGGGTGAAGAGGGTCGGCGGCCCGACCGGACCGAAGGGCGCCTCGAACTGGCCCTGCAGGCTGGCCCCACCGCCGCCGCCGAACCGGCCGCCGGCGCCGACCCGCGAGCGGCCGCTCTCGCCGTGGGTGATCAGCACCGTCTTGCAGTAGCCCTCGTTGATCGCCGCCGCGGCGTGGCGGACGTGGAGCATGAACGAGCAGCCGCCCACCTGCGTGCCGTCGACCCAGGTCGGGACGATGCCGAGATAGTGGGCGAGCGAGGTGGGGTTCTCACCGGCGGTGGCGAGGCCGTCGATGTCCCTGGCCGTCAGGCCGCAGTCGGCCAGGGCGTTCAAAGCTGCGTCGGCGTGCAGGCCGATCACCGACACATCGGGGATCCTGCCCATCCGGGTGGTTTCGGCCGCCCCGATGACGGCGATGCTGCCCGGCTTCACGCTGCGCCTCCCGCGGGCTTGAAGAAGGGCAGGGCGATCTCGCCGAAGGTCTCGAAGGTCGCCTCCAGCGGCATGTCGAGGACCAGGGCCTCGGGCGTCTGCGGACAGCCGACGATATTGGTCATCATCCGCGGGCCCTCCTCGAGGGAGACGACGGCGATCGAATGCGGCTTGTCGCCCAGGTCACGCCTGGGGCGCATGTTGATCACGTAGCTCAGCAGCGTCGCCTTGCCGCTCGCCCTGAACACCTCCACCTCGCGCGAGCCGCAGGCCGCACAGAACGGACGCGGCGGGAAATAGGCCTCGCGACAGGTGCGGCAGCGCTGCAGGCGAAGCTCGCCCGCCTTGCAACCGTCCCAGAAGTGAGCCGTTTCCGGCGTCGGCGTGGGCAAGACTCGATCCATCGACGGTTCCTGTGACTTATCTGGCGTTTGGCGATATGCCCAAGATCACTCATTCCGGCCATTCCCGCGCGGAAGGCAAGCGCGCGACCATGAATCTCGCCCCAATGACACGTACCCAGGGAGCACCAAGGATGGCAGGCGGGATGAACTGGTGGCGCGGCGCGGTGATCTACCAGATCTACCCCCTGAGCTTCCGCGACGGCGGCGGCGACGGCCTCGGCGATCTTTCCGGGATCATCGAGCGGCTGCCCTATATCGCCGAGCTCGGCGTCGACGGGATCTGGCTCTCGCCCTTCTTCGCCTCGCCGATGAAGGACTTCGGCTACGACGTCAGCGACTACACCGCCGTCGATCCCCGCTTCGGGACCCTGGCGGACTTCGACACCCTGATCGAGCGGGCCCACGCCCTCAGCCTGAGGGTCGTCATCGACCAGGTCTGGAACCACACCTCAGACCAGCACGCCTGGTTCCAGGAAAGCGCCGCCTCGCGCGAGAACGCGAAGTCCGACTGGTACGTCTGGGCCGATCCCAAGCCGGACGGCACGGCCCCCAGCAACTGGATGGCGGCCTTCGGCGGCCCGTCGTGGACCTGGAACGCCCGCCGCCGACAGTATTTCTACCACCACTTCCTGCCCGAACAGCCGGACCTCAACTACTGGAACCCGGACGTCCGCGAGGCCGTTCTGGCGGCCGGCCGCTTCTGGCTGGAGCGCGGCGTCGACGGCTTCCGCTTCGACGTCGTCAACTACTACTTCCACGATCAGTCCCTGGCCGACAATCCGCCGATGGCGTGGAAGAAGCCGCCGCCGTGGACCTACGCCTTCCAGCGCCATGAACACGACCGCAGCCGGCCCGAGACCCTGGCCTTCATGGGCGAGGTCCGGGGGCTGCTGGATTCCTTCCCGGAGCGCTTCAGCGTCGGCGAGATCGGCGATGAGGATCCGCTGGCGCGCCAGCGTGAGTACACGGAGGGAAAGACCCGTCTGCATACGGCCTATGCCTTCCACCTGCTGACCGACCATCCGGCGACGCCGGCCCGCTTCGCCGAGGGGATCGAGGCGTGGAAGGGCTCGGACGGTTGGGCCGCCTGGTCGCTCGGCAACCACGACGTCGCCCGCTACGCCAGCCGCATCGCCGGCGACGATCCGGCCCACATGCGGGCCCTGATGGTGGCGCTCGTCTGCCTGCGGGGCACGGTCTTCCTCTACCAGGGCGAGGAGCTGGGCCTGCCCCAGGCCGAGGTGCCGTTCGAGCGGCTGAAGGACCCCTTCGCCATCCAGAACTACACCGGCCAGGCTGGCCGCGACGGCGCGCGCACGCCGATGCCGTGGACCAAGTCGGGGCTCAACGCCGGTTTCTCGACGGCGCACGAGACCTGGCTGCCCCTCGACGAACGCCACCGCGCCCTGGCGGCGGACGTCCAGGAGACCGACGCCGCCTCCATGCTCCACGCCACCCGGCGGATCATCGCCCTGCGCAAGGAACACCCGGCCCTGCGTAC
The DNA here is from genome assembly GCA_036489325.1 of Caulobacteraceae bacterium. Taxonomy (GTDB): domain Bacteria; phylum Pseudomonadota; class Alphaproteobacteria; order Caulobacterales; family Caulobacteraceae; genus Acaudatibacter. The sequence goes on along the minus strand of DASXGB010000138.1, from coordinate 313 downwards.
CGGCGAGATCGAGGTGGTCGCCGCGCCGGAGGGCGTGCTGGCGATCCGGCGGGACCATTCGGATGAGACCCTGCTGTGCCTCATCGAGCTTTCGGGGAAGGGCGCCCGCATCGAGCTTCCCGCCGGCGCCAGCCTCGTCTTCGCCCTCACCGGCGCCGAGGGCGTCGACGACGGCGCCGCCAACCTCCCGCCCTTCGGCGCCGCGATCTTCGGGCTGTGAGAAAGAAGTCGTTTATCCACAGATGGCCACAGATGGCCGCAGAAAGAGTTCAACAGACCTCGCTCATCCTGGAGGCCGAGCGCCCCAGGGTCC
>DASXGB010000123.1:0-9231 GCA_036489325.1 Caulobacteraceae bacterium | reverse complement strand
AGCGCCAATCCGCGCCGGAGGGCTGGATGATTCGAATACTCATTGCCGATGATCATGAGATCGTTCGCAAAGGCGTGCGCGATATTATCGAGGGACACTCGGGGTGGGAGGTGTGCGCCGAGGCGGGGGACGGCCAGGAGGCGCTCGAACTTGCGCTGAAAGAAAAGCCGGACATTGCAGTGTTGGACGTGTCTCTGCCCACGCTCAATGGCATCGCCTTGGCGCGGCGGCTGCGCGCCGAGAATCTGAAAACTCAGATCTTGCTGTTCACCCTGCACGACGACGACGAAACGGTGAGCAGCGGGCTGGCCGCCGGGGCGCGCGGATATGTGCTGAAGTCGGACAGTGGAAGCAATCTCGAGGCGGCGATCTCCGCGCTCTGCGCCAATCGTCTCTATTTTTCATGGCCTGTGTCGGAGTTGCTGCTCGACGCGGCCCTGAACGAACGGAAGCGCTCGAGGCTTGAGAGCTTCACAATCCGCGAACTCGAGGTGGCGCAGCTGATCGCCGAGGGCCATTCCAACAAGGTGATCGCACGCATGCTCAGTATCAGCATCAAAACGGTCGAGAGTCATCGCGCCGCAGCTATGCGCAAGGCCGGGGAGCGCACCGCCGCCGGGCTTGTCCGCTTCGCTATCAAGCACAATCTGATCCAGCCCTAGGCTTGGCCGCGCCCAGCGCGTCGTATCGAAACGACGGCGCGCGCTACTCAAATCGCATGACGAGGACTCGAATCCCTCTCCCGCCGACCATTCAGCCTTACGCCGCCGCTCGCATTTGCAGGCGTTGGCTCGCCTCGATCAGCCGGTCCATTGCGCCGTCGCAGGACAGGTCGTCGGCAGGAATGAACCCAGAATCCAGCAATTCCGCTAAGCGCGCCCGTGCGCGGCATACCCGGCTCTTTATGGTGCCAACCGGACAGCCACAGATCATTGCGGCTTCCTCGTAGGGCAGGCCCGCGACACCGACCAGAATCAGGGCTTCACGGTGTTCGTCCGGCAACGTGGACATGGCGCGCCTCAATTCGTCCAACTCGATCGCGCCGCTTGGGTTCGAAGTCGCGATCAGGGTGTTCTCGGCGACCTCCATATCGAGCGGCATTTGCCGCCACGAGCGCCGTTTGTCCGAATAGAATTGATTGCGCAGGATCATGAAGACCCAGGCCTTCATGTTGGTCCCTGGCGCGTAGCTCGCCCGACCACACCAGGCCTTTGCGAGCGCCTCCTGCGCCAGGTCGTCGGCAGAGGTGGCATCACCCGTGAGAGATCGTGCGAAGGCCCGCATGTGGGGGATGATCGGCACGAGTTCCGCGCGAAAGGCTTCGTCGGTGGCGCATGGGCGGTTCATCGTCGATCCTCGAATGGACAGGAAGGAGCCCGCCACATGCTTCAACGCTCAAGCTGCGAATAGGCTGCGTGGGCGGGGCCGGGCCAGGTGGCGCGAATGCGCTAATGCCGCCAGGGAACCTCGGACGTCAGATCTGAGCCGCTTGAAGGAACCATCCAGGCGCAGTGCGTAGCCGGACCGCCCGGCGCGGCCGCAGGCCGGCCTGTGTCTGCCAGTGAGCCATCTCGCCGATCGACCAGGTGTTGACATCGGGGCGGCTTTGCAGAGCGAAGTAGAGACCGAGCAAAGCCGCCGTCTGGCCGCCGCGCTCGGGTCGATCGACGCGCACTGGTTCCTGGATGACGAAGAAGCCATCGGGACGCAGGGCGCGTTTCACCCGGATAGCCAGAGCCTGATTTTCCTCGCTGTCGAGGTGGTGGGCGAGGTTGGCCATGAAGATCAAGTCGTATCGTTCGACGCCCAGGTCGGCTTGAAGAACATCGCCGCTCACATGAACGACCCGATCGCCCATGGCTTCGGCTGCCAAAAGGGGCGCGGCCATGTCGATCGCGTTTGGCAGGTCCAGAACCTGGGCGCTGAGGCCCGGGTGTCGCCGGCATATCTCGGCTGCGTAATGGCCATGCGATCCACCGAGATCGAGCATCAGACTTGCGTTTCTCGGCACGGGTGTCCGCCAGGCCACCTCGCGCCCGGCGATGCCGGCCAGCGCTCGCATGCTGCGATGGTAGAGGTCTCGTTCCTCGGCCGACATCTCAGTGTGGAAGTCGATCGGCCTGCCGGTCCGGACAAAGTCGTCCAGCTGGGCCAACCAGCCCCACTCGATAGCCTGCAACAGGATCTTATCGCGAATGGACTGCGCGCTATCGCGCAGCAACCAATTGCGGCTCTTCGGTTTGAGTGCAAAGCGGCCCTGTGCGAGTCTAAGATAGCCGCATGCGACAAGCGCATCGAGCAGGATTTTTGCCGCGGCCGGGTCCACACCGCAGCGGGCGGCGATATCAGTATGAGTGAGCGACCCCTCCCGAAGGCATTCGAAAAAGCCAAGCTTAACCCCCGCAACCACGGACCGGGCGAGGGTGGCGGCGATGTGGGTCTCGACGAGGGGCGTGGGCGCCAGTCCAAGCCACAAGGCGAGTTGCTCGATCAGAGACTCAGCGCGGACGTCGAGCTTCACGTGGGGCTCCCGGCGCGCCGAATGCGTTTGGGGCCAGGATTGCACGCCTTTGGCCAGACTTTTGCGACGCTGAGATACAGCATTCCTCTTTTCATACTCTCCACGGTTCCGATCGGCTTCATGCTCAGCGGCTTCTGGGCATGGCTGACCGTCGCGATCCTGCCGATCTGCCTGCCATTATTGGATTGGATGCTCGGAGGCGACGATAGTGTTCATCCGGACCGGGATGTTGTCGGCTACCGGTTCTTGCCCTGGCTATACATCGGGCTGCAGATCGCCACCACCATCTGGGCCGGAATCGCCATCTCCCGACCCGGAACCACCATGGTGGAAGCCACGGGTCTCACCGCTTCGGTGGGCCTGATGGCCGGCATCTTCGGTTTTCTGTCCGCGCACGAAATGGTGCACAGCGACCGGCCTGGCGAGCGCGCGGCCGGCCTGATGCTTCTGGCCAGTGTCCTCTACATGCATTTCCGCATCGCCCACATCCAGGGTCACCACAGGCGCGCGGCGACGGCGGCGGATCCAGCCACCGCACGGCTCGGCGAGGGCGCCTATCGGTTCCTCTGCCGGTCGGTCGTTGGACAGATCCGTGAAGCGTGGAGCTTCGAGGCGGCGCGCCTGACAAACAAGCGCGCCAAAGTGCTCGGGCCCGAGAACCGGATGCTGCAGTATTTCGCCATCGAGGCCGCGATCCTCGTCTGTGTCGCCCTTCTGGGTGGCCCGGCCCTCGCCTTCTTCCTGGCGCAGGCGGCCCTGGCGGTGATCCTTCTCGAACTCTTCAACTACGTCGCCCACTACGGCCTCGCCCGCCGCCGGCTTCCTGGCGGCCGATATGAACGGCTCGACGCGAGACACTCCTGGAACTCAACGAGACGCATGAACAACTGGACGCTGTTCAACATGGGGCGGCATAGCGATCACCATCGGTTCACCACGCGCCACTACCAGTGCCTGGAGCCGTTGCCCCATTCGCCGGAGCTGCCGTCGGGCTACGCCAGCGCCATCCTGATGGCGCTGGTTCCTCCGCTGTGGAAACGGGTCATGGATCCGAGGGCGCGGGTCTGGAGGGACGCGGCCGCCTGAGGCCCGCACCGGCCGCCATCGTTCTCCGAACTTGTTCCGAGCCGCCCCTTGGTATCGAATGACAAAAAGCCTCGGAGCGGGACGCATGAATATCCACCCGGAGATCGTCGGACTGGTCGGCGAGATCGACTTCGATCCGGAGGCCCTGCACGAGAAATACCTCGCCGAACGTGACCGGCGCGTGCGCGAGGATGGGATCTCGCAATACGTCGAGGTGAAGGCGGAGTTCGCCCACTATGTCGACGACCCGTACGTCGAGCCGAACGAGCGGACGCCGGTGTTCGACGAGGTCGAGTTCGCGATCATCGGTGGGGGTTTCGGCGGCCTGCTGATGGGCGCGCGCCTGCGCGAAGCCGGGTTCGAGCGCATCAGGGTCGTCGAGAACGGCGGCGATTTCGGCGGCACCTGGTACTGGAACCGCTATCCAGGCGCCATGTGCGACGTGGAGTCCTACGTCTACCTGCCGCTGCTCGAGGAGCTCGGCTACGTGCCCAGGCACAAGTATTCGTTCGCTCCTGAGATCCTGGAGCACAGCCGCAACATCGCGCGACACTACGACCTCTATCGCGACGCCCTGCTGCAGACCGCGGTGACGGGCCTCACCTGGGACGAAGAGGCCTCGCGCTGGATCATCAGCACCAGCCGGGGGGACGCTTTCAGGGCGCAATATGTGGCCATGGCCAACGGCCCGTTGAGCCGCCCGAAACTGCCCGGCATCCCGGGCATCCATGACTTCAAGGGCCAAACCTTCCACACCAGCCGTTGGGACTACGCCTACACCGGCGGCGACAGCTCCGGCGGCCTGTCGGGCCTCGCGGACAAGCGGGTCGGCGTCATCGGTACCGGGGCCACGGCCATTCAGTGCGTGCCTCACCTCGGCGCGGCGGCGCAGCATCTCTATGTATTCCAGCGCACGCCCTCGTCGGTCGATGTCCGCAACAACGCCGAGACGGACCCCCAGTGGGCGTCATCCCTGGAACCCGGCTGGCAGAGGCGGCGGCAGGACAACTTCAACATCCTGGTCAGCGGCGGCGACCAGGACGAGGATCTGGTCCATGACGGTTGGACCGACATCTTCCGCCATCTGACCGGCGCGGCGGTCAAAGACGCCTCGCGCAGGCTGGGCCGGCGCCTGACGAGCGAGGAGCGCGCCGAGCTCCTCGCGCTCGCCGACTATCGGAAGATGAACCAGGTGCGCGCCCGGGTGGACACAATCGTCGAGGACGCGGCGGCGGCCGCGGCGCTGAAGCCGTGGTACCGGCAGTTCTGCAAGCGCCCGTGCTTCCACGACGAGTATCTGCAGACTTTCAATCGGCCGAACGTCACCCTGGTGGATACCGAAGGCAGGGGCGTCGAGCGGCTGACCGAACGCGGCGTGGTGGCCAATGGCCGTGAATTCGAGTTGGACTGCCTGATCTTCGCTACGGGCTTTGAGGTCGGCACCGCCTATACGCGGCGCGCCGGCTACGACATCGTCGGCCGGCAGGGGCGGAGCCTGTCCGAACATTGGTCCGACGGCTTGCGAACCCTGCACGGGCTGACCGCCCATGGCTTTCCCAATTGCTTCTTTCTCGGTTTCACCCAGACCGCGATCACCATCAGCGTGCCGCAAGCGCTGGGCGAACAGGCGCGCCACGTGACCCATATGGTGACCGAAGCGCGGGCGCGGGGCGCCGAGGTGCTGGAGCCGACGGCCGAGGCCGAACAGGCCTATGTTGATGAGATCCGTAGTCTCGCGAGGCTCGGCCTTCGCTTCTACGCCGAGTGTACGCCAGGCTACTACAATAGCGAAGGCGCGGCCGGGAACCGGCACGGATTCTTCTCCGAGATGTACGGCTTGGGGCCCATTCGCTTCTTCGAGCTTCTGGCCGAATGGCGCGCGAAGGGCGACCTCGAGGGTCTCGCTCTGCGGCCCGCAGTCCGGTGAGGGGTTTCGACGAGTCCGAAAGGCGGTCGCCATGAGCCAAGGCGAGATCCAGTTCGAGACCATGGGACGGGCCGCGCTGATCCGGCTCAACCGGCCGCAGACCCTAAACGCGCTCACCCTGCCCATGCTGGCCGAGATCCGCGAACTGGTCGGCCGCGCCGAGGCGGATCCCGAAGTCACCGCGATTGTCTTCACCGGCGAGGGCCGCGGCTTCTGTTCGGGTCTGGACTCGAGCGCGCTGGTTGAGGCGACCCGGGCCGGGTCAAGCGGTCAGCAGAGTCCGGCAGCGGGTCTTCCCGGCATGTTCAGCTATCTGATGGAGGTGTCGAAGCCGGTGATCTCCGCGGTCAACGGGGTCGCCGCCGGCGGCGGTTTCATCCTGGCGATGATGAGCGATCTGCGCTTCGGCTCCGAGAACGCCAGCTTCACCACCGTTTTCTCCAAGCGCGGACTGGTGGCGGAACATGGCTCCAGCTGGCTCCTGCCAAGGCTGGTGGGCGCCAGCCGGGCGCTGGATCTGCTGTGGAGCTCGCGCCGCATTGACGCGGAAGAGTCGCTGCGGATCGGCCTGCTCGACCGCGTGGTTCCCGCCGATGGGCTGCTGGCGAGCGTCACCGACTATGTCGGACAGCTTGCTCAGACAGTTTCACCAAAGTCGATCGCGATCATGAAGGCGCAGGTCTATCGTCACCTTGGCGAGGCCGCGCGCCCCGCCCTGGAAGACGCGGATCGGCTGACCAAGGCGTCTCTCGATCATCCCGACGCCAAGGAGGGCGCCATGGCCCTTTTCGAGCGCCGCGCGCCCAAGTTCCAGCCCTGGACCGGTGGCGACTAGGGAAGCGGAATTCATTGCGCCGTGGCGGGGGCTTCCGGACTGGGAGGACTGGCGAAGGCGCCCGCAGGACCTGGAAACTCCACCGGACTTTCGAAGCCTGAGGCCGACACGGCCGAGACGCCAAAGAACCAGTCGTCGATGTTGACGTCCTTCAGCACAAGCGAACTCGCGCCAGCCGCCGCCGGTCGGCTGTCGGTCCAGGCGGGCGCGGTGGTGTCGCGCCACCAGACCCGATAGCCGGTCGCGCCGGCCGACGGGGTCCAGCTGACGGTGGTGTCCAGCGAGACGGCGCCGGCGATGTTGACCGAGGGCGGCGGCGCGGGCGCCATCGCCAGGGCCGCCATGGTTATGGCGTTCACGCGCGTGACATTCGCCAGATAGCCGAAGTCGATGCCGTCCGGCGTGTCGCCATAGCGGACGCCGTTTTCGACACGGACGTCCTGATGCTCGCGGTCGTAGTTCTCGATCGCTTCGGTGAAGCGCACCGCCGGATAGCCGGCCGCCAGCATGGGTACCTGGTCGCCGCCCCGGCTGAAGCGGTCCGTGCGATAGACCATCCGCGCGTTGAAGCCCTTGAGGTGACGGTTGGTCAGATAGGCGACGAAGCGCGCCAGATTTCGCGAGGGACTATCCACCTCGCCGCCGTTGTAGCGCCGCCGCTCCGCCTCCTTAGGGGGTTCGACCGAATGCGTTCCCTCGGAGAAGACCCGCACATAGGAGGTGACCCGTTCGCCGTTGGCGCCGCTCGAACCCCCCACGATGTCGTTATTCAGGTCGGCCTCGACCTTCCAGTCATGGGCGTGGGCGTAGTCCGCCAGCAGCCGACCCCCGTAGAGGCCCTGCTCCTCGCCCGACAGCACCGCGAAGACGAGCGTCGCCGGGTAGCGATGTTGCGAGAGAATGCGCGCGGCCTCGACCACCGCGGCGACGCCGGAGCCGTCGTCATCGGCGCCAGGCGCGTCACTTGTCGAATTCATGATGTCGCGGACGCGCGAATCCAGATGCCCCGAGATGACGATCACGCGCTCCGGGTCGGTAGTCCCGCGCTGGATGGCCAGGACATCGACGATCGCGGTTGGTCCCGGAAGGCGCTCTCCGGTGAAGGTCTGCGACGGCGTCTCCACCTCGAGACAGCCGCCGCATTGCCGGCTGAGATCGGAGAAGCGCTGGTGAACCCACTCGCGCGCCGGGCCGATGCCACGGGTTGGCGAAGGCGTATCCGAAAGTGTGTGCCGCGTTCCGAAGCCGACCAGGCGGTCGATCGTGTTGCGCAATTGGGCAACATCGACCTGGCTCGAGATATGATCCAGAAGACCGCCGTGGGCCGGACGCGCTTCGGACGCGTCGGCCTGGCCGGCGAAGCCGGCCGCGAGCGCGAGGCCGACGCAAAAAGCCACAACACGCATGGGCAAGCTCCAGGTCAGGGGTCGGCGCCGATCCGTCCTCGAACCGCGCTCTGGGCCGGTCGATTGCTTCGACAGAGCCTTGGCCATCTTGCCGGTTCATTCGGGCGCGGCAATAGGTGTGCGCTCCGACGGCGATGGAGGTCTGCTGTGACGGATGATCCAATCGAACTTGTGCGTGAGACGCTTCGTATCTGCCGCGACGGTCCCGTCGTCGAAGTAAGCCTTCATCGACCTGAGGCGCGAAACGCCCTCAACGGGGCGATGATGCGCGAGCTGACCGAAGTTGCGCGCCTTCTGCACCGCCGTTCGGACGTCCTGGCGGTGATCCTGACTGGCGGTCCGGAGAACTTCTCGGCCGGCGCCGATCTGACGGCCATTGGTGAGCGGATCACCGCCCCCACCACGCTGGACACCCGCCAGGCGATCATGGCCGGCCCTGACCTGTGCCGGGCGTGGGAGGACATCGAGGCGGTGACCATCGTCGCCATCGAGGGCTATTGCATCGGCGGCGCCTGCGCACTGGCCATCGCCTGCGACTTCCGCATCCTGGGCGAAGGGGCTTCCCTGCGGCTGCCAGAGGTCCCGCTTGGCATCAACATGAGCTGGAACAGCGTTCCTAGGATCACGACGCTGGTCGGCCCTGCGCGCGCCAAACGGTTCGTGATCTTCGGCGAGGCGGCGGATGCGGCCACCTCCCTCGCCTGGGGACTGGCCGACGAAGTGACGCCTGCTGGCGGCGCGCTGGCCGAGGCGCGACGTTGGGCCGCGAAGGTCTGCGCCCTGCCGCCGCTGCCGGTGCGGATGACCAAGGAGGCGGTGAACGCCCAGGCGAGCCTGGCTCACCGGGCGGTGAGCTTCATGGACCGCGACCAGTATCTGACCACCTCGCGCAGCCAGGATTTCAGGGAGGGCATGGCCGCCTTCTTCGAAAAGCGGTCGCCAAGTTTCAAGGGCGACTAGGACGGCGCCCCTATCCTAGTGCTGCGGAGCGCGCCCGCGAATCTTGTCGAAGCTGTCCTTGATGCCGGCGAAACGCGCCTCGATGAACGGCTCGAACTCGTTGTCCGTGAAGATGTAGGGCCAATCGCCCTCGATCCCCTCGCGCACGAGCTCCCCCACGTAGGCCGGGTCGATGCCCCCGGCTATGCGCGCGCGAATATCGCCGAGCAGGGCGACATCGGCGGCCTGGCCTGGCGGCGGCTGAATGGCGACGGCCCCTTCGAACCGCTCAGGCAGGTTGCGGGCCGAGTCGATGATGTTGGTGCGGATGAATCCCGGGCACAGCACCGAAACGCCGATTCCCCTGGGCGCCAGGTCCATCCTGAGGCCTTCCGACAACGCCACCACGCCGTACTTGGTGATGTTGTAGGGAATGGCCGTGCCAGAGATCAGGCCGGCGATCGACGCCGTGTTGACGATGTGGCCGCCCTGGCCATGGCGCTCCATCAGAGGGGCG
>DASXGB010000109.1:0-4134 GCA_036489325.1 Caulobacteraceae bacterium | reverse complement strand
GCGGCCCGCGACGACGCCCTGTTTGCCGAGATCCGTTCCCTGCTCCTGGAGCACCGTGTGCTGTTCCTGCGCGACCAGGATTTCAGCCGCGCCGAACATGTCGCCTTCGCCCGCCGCTTCGGCGGCCTGGAGGACCATCCGGTGGTCGGCAGCGACCCGGAAAATCCAGGGCTTGTGCGAATTTACAAGGACCTCTCTTCGCCGCCCGAACACTATGAGAACGGCTGGCACGCCGACGCCACCTGGCGTGAGGCGCCGCAGATGGGCGCGGTGCTGCGCTGCATTGAATGCCCGGAGGCCGGCGGCGACACCATCTGGAGCAACATGGTCAGGGCCTATGAGGACCTGCCCGCGCCTATCAAGGACCAGATCGCGCCGCTGAGAGCCCGGCATTCCATCGAGGCCACGTTCGGCGCGGTCATGCCCATCGAGCGCCGCCTGGCGCTGAAGGCGCAATACCCCGACGCCGAGCACCCGGTCGTCCGCACCCATCCGGAGACCGGGGAAAAGGTGCTGTTCGTCAGCGGCTTCGCCACCCACTTCACCAACTTCCACACCCCGGCGAACGTCCGCTACGGACAGGACTTCGCGCCGGGCGCGGCCAATCTCCTCGCCTATCTCATCGGTCGCGCGGCCATCCCCGAGTACCAGGTGCGCTGGCGCTGGCGCCCGATGAGCGTCGCCATCTGGGACAACCGCGCCACCCAGCACTACGCCGTCCAGGACTACTGGCCAGCTGTCCGCAGGATGGAGCGCGCCGGCATCGTCGGCGACCGCCCCGTCTGACCCGCCCGTCAACGCCAAAGGATTCTAGGTCATGAACTTCCTCGACGACTCCCTGTTTCCCGAGAACCAGGAGGACCTGGTCATCACCGTCGCGCCCTATGGCCCCGAGTGGATGCCGTCCGATTTCCCCGAGGACCTGCCGATCAGCATGAAGGAGCACGTCCAGGCGGCGATCGACTGCCGGAACGCCGGCGCCACTGTCCTCCACCTCCACGTTCGCGAAGAGGACGGCAAGGGCTCCAAGCGGCTGTCGAAGTTCAACGAGCTGCTGGGCGAGCTTCGCGTGGCCGTGCCCGACATGATCCTGCAGGTCGGCGGCTCGATCTCCTTCGCGCCGGAGGGCGAGGGCGAGATCGCCAAGTGGCTGAGCGACGACACCCGCCACATGCTGGCCGAGCTTGAACCGAAGCCCGACCAGGTGACCATCGCCATCAATTCCAGCCAGTTCAACATCGTCGAGCTGATGGAGCCCGAGGACATCGTCGGCACCTCGCTCGGCGAGCCGGCGATGTACGAAGCCTATCGCGAGATGACGATTCCAGCCGGACCCGGCTGGGTCGAGGAGCATATCCGCCGTCTGTCCGCGGCCGGCATCCAGACCCACTTCCAGCTGGCCCAGGTCAGCCAGCTCGAGACGGTCGAGCGGATGATGCGGCGGGGAAAGGCCAATGTGCCGCTGATCCTCACCTGGGTGTCCATCGGCGGCGGTTTCGACGGGCCCAACCCCTACACCATGATGAATTTCCTCCGACAGGTTCCCGACGGCGCCGTGGTGACCCTCGAATCGTCCATGCGCCATGTGCTGCCGCTGAACATGATGGCCATCGCCATGGGCCTGCATGTGCGCTGCGGCAACGAAGACAACCTGTGGACCCAGGACCGGACCGGCAAGATGAGCTCGGTGCGCCAGGTCGAGCAGCTTGTGCGCATCTCGCGCGAGTTCGGACGCGACATCGCCGGCGGCAACGCCGCCCGTGAAATCTACCGGATCGGCGAATTCTTCGCGGACGCCGACGAGACCCTGGCCCGCAACGGCTTCGCACCCAACCGCAAGCAGGGCCAGAAAGGGTTCCTGCAGCACGCCTGAGGCCAGGCCCGATCGGCCCGGCGCCATGAAGATCCGGCAGGTCGCCGGCCGCAACTGCGGACGTCACCTCGCGTGGCGTCCCCCGCACCCCTGGCCATGGGCCAGATGAAAGGACACCTGCCGTGGCTCCCACCATCGTCTTCGTTCCGGGCCTGCGCGACCATGTCGCCGACCATTGGCAGACCCTGCTGGCGGCTGAGCTGCCGGGCTCGCGCACCGTCCCGCCCCTGACCGAAAATGGTCTGAGCCTGGCGGCGCGCGTCGCCGCACTCGAAGCCACCCTGGCGCAGGTCGAGGGGCCGGTGATCCTTGTCGCCCACAGCGCCGGTGTGATGATCGTCGTCCATTGGGCCCAGTTGGCCACCGGAAAGGCCGCCTCCCGCGAGATCGCCGGCGCCCTGCTGGCGACGCCACCGGATATCGCCTCGGCCCTGCCGGCCGGCTATCCCACCCTGGAGGCGCTGGACGACGGCGGCTGGCGGCCGATCCCCCGCGCCCGGCTGCCGTTCCCCAGCCTCGTCGCCGTCAGCAGCAACGATCCGCTGGCCGCGCGTGAGCGCGCCGTCGGCATGGCCCGCGACTGGGGCAGCGAAATCGTCGACCTGGGCGAGGTGGGCCACCTAAACCCGGCCTCGGGTTTTGGGCCGTGGCCGAAGGGCCGAGAGCTCATCGCGAGCCTGACGCAGGCGGCCGACGTTGCGTCCGCGACCGCGCCGTCGGAGAACAGCTGAACCACCGGGCGGTGGCAGGAGGAAGCCCATGCATTGGCAAGGCCGGGAAGCGGTGAAGGCAGTGGTCGAAACGCCGCGCGAACCCTACGAGACGATCAGGGTGACACCGCTCTCGCCGGTGATCGGCGCCGAGATCGACGGCGTCGACCTGTCGCGGGACCTCTCGAACCGCCAGTTCGCCGAAATCCGGCGGGCGCTGCTCGATCACCTCGTGATTGTCTTCCGTGACCAGACGCTCTCGGCCGAGGACCACAAGCGCTTCGGCCACCGCTTTGGCAGGCTGCATGTCCATCCTCTGCAGGCGATGAAAGAGGGCGATCACGAGCGCCTGGAGGTCAAGGCCGACAAGGACTCCAAGACGGTGGCCGGCGAGACCTGGCACTGCGACGTCACCTGCGACGCCGAGCCGCCGATGGGCTCGCTGCTGTACCTGACCGAGACCCCGGACATCGGCTGCGGCGGCGACACCCTGTTCGCCAACATGTACCTCGCCTACGAGATGCTTTCGTCGCCGATGAAGGCGTTCCTGGAGCCCCTCACCGCGATCCACGACGGCGCCATCCCCTGGGTCCAGGGCTACGGCTATCGCCCCAACGAGACCTTCCAGAAAAACGAGCACCCGGTGGTCGTCCGCCACCGCGAGACGGGCCGCAAGCTGCTCTATGTTAACCGGGGCTTCACCTCCCACATCCGCCAGCTCGCGCGTTTTGAGAGCAACGGCCTGCTGGAATTGCTCTTCCGCCACATCGAGACGCAGCCGGCGCTGACCTGCCGCGTGCGCTGGACGCCGAACACCCTGGTGTTCTGGGACAACCGCTGCACCCAGCATCAGGCCATCTGGGACTATTACCCGATGGACCGCGGCGGCTATCGCGTGTCGATTGTCGGCGAGCGCCCCACGGCCTGATCAGGGGGAGTCTTGGCCAGCGACATCCAGACCGACGAGGCCGTCGCCCACGGCCTGTTCCACTCCTACGACGCGATGGAGGGCCTGCCGCATGTCGCGCCCGCCCCCGCGCGCGCGGCCGCCCGCGTCTGGCCGGGCGCGGGATTTGTCCGCGAGATCTGGCCAGGCTTCCTGGTGGCGGCGACCATCGCGCTGGCCTCGACCTGGCTCTCGCAGCACTACACCGCCCCGGTGATGCTGTTCGCCCTGCTGTTCGGCATGGCCTTCCACTTCCTGCACGAAGAGGGCCGGTGCGTCGCCGGCATCGAGTTCGCCTCCAAGGCGGTGCTGCGCCTGGGCGTGGCGCTGCTGGGCGCGCGGATCACCGTCGCCCAGATCCTGGGCCTGGGCGCCATGCCGATCGTGATGGTGATCGTGGGCGTGGCCACCACCATCTCCGTCGGCGCGCTCACTGCACGGCTACTCGGGCGGCGGCTGACCTTCGGCGTGCTCTCCGTCGGGGCGGTGGGCATCTGTGGCGCCTCGGCGGCGCTGGCCATCGCCTCGGTCCTGCCGCGCAACGAGGATTCCGAACGCGACACCATCCTCGTCGTGGTCCTGGTGACGGCGCTCTCGACCCTGTC
>DASXGB010000077.1:0-1916 GCA_036489325.1 Caulobacteraceae bacterium | reverse complement strand
CGTGCTGACGGGGGCCGCCGGCTGTCTGCTGGTCGTGGCCTATCTGTCGCTCGGGGCGCTTCTCCAGTTGCTCGCGCGCAACCTCGCTTTCGGCCTCAGCCTGACGGGCATTATCTGTTCGCCCGCCTTCGGCTTCGCGGGAGTAGGCTTTCCAGTCCTCGCGATGGGCGGCTTCGCGCAGGTTTGGGGCTCGTTCCTGCCGCTGCGCTGGTACATCCAGATCCTGTTCGACCAGGCGGCGCGCGGCGTGCCGGCCGCGGATTCGCTCGAGCCGTTCGCCGCCCTCGCGGCGTTGGCGCTGGCCTATTTCGGCCTCGCGGTGCTTCGGCTGCGGTCGATCGCCCGCAAACCCGCGCCGGCGGCGGAGACAATACATGACGGGCCGCCACGGACCGGCATCGCCGGCGCCTTTGTCACGGAATATGGACGCGTCCTGCGCGACCGGGGCGCCTTTGGCCTGTTCGTGCTGGCGCCCATCCTCTATGGCGTGTTCTACCCTCAGCCCTATCTCGGGCAGCTGGTTCGCGCCGTGCCGATCGCCGTCGTCGACAGCGACTCATCTGAGCTGAGCCGGAACATCATCCAGGGCCTGAACGCCTCGGAGGCGCTGCGGGTGGCGGCGCGCTCGAGTACGCTCGCCGAAGCGCAGCAGGCGCTGGCCAGACGCGAGGTCTTCGCCATCCTCGACATTCCGGAGGGAACCGAACGCGATGTTCTCTCCGGTCGCCAGGCGCGCCTGCCGGCCTATGTCGATTCCGTCTACTTCCTGCTCTACAACCGAACCCTTCAGGGCATCCTCGAGGCGACAGGGATCGTGACCGCCGAGCTCTTGTCGCGCGATGCGCGGTCCGACGGCAGTCTGTATCGCGCGGCGCTGGCGAAAAGCTCTCCCGTCGAGGTGCTGAACCAGCCGCTGTTCAATCCCACCGGCGGCTATGGCAGCTATGTCGTGCCGGCGGCCTTCATGCTGATCCTGCAGCAGACTCTGCTTCTCGGTACGGCGACGATGGGTGGCGTCGCCCTCGAGCAAGGCGGACCGGCGGCCCGCCGCCGTCGCGGCGCCGCCACCGCGATCCTGGGGCAGGGCATCGCCCATTTGGCCCTGGCGCTCCCCGGGACTGCGCTCTTCCTGGTGGTCCTGCCGCGTCTTTACGGCTTCTCGGCCACGGCTCACTTTGGCGATCTCTTCGTCATGGTCGTGCCCTTCATCCTCTCCGTGAGCTTCATGGGCCAGTTCGTCGGAAGCTGGTTCCAGCGCCGCGAGACGGCGATCCTGCTGTTCATCGCCTTGAGCCTGCCGCTGTTCTTCCTGGTCGGTGTGGCCTGGCCGGCCGAAGCCATCCCGCCCCTGGTGCGGGCGGCGAGCTTCGTCTTTCCCAGCACGTCGGCGATCGACGGTCTGGTGCGTGTCAACCAGATGGACGCAACCTTGGCCGACGTCTTCAGGGACTGGACGGTGCTGTGGGGTCTCGCCCTGCTTTACGGGCTGCTCGCCATCCTGTCCGCGCGGCTTTTCATGTCCAAAGGAGCTTCCGATGGACGCACGGCCTAGGAAACGTCTGCTCGCGGCGTTGGCCGTCATCGCGGTGGTTGCAATCGCCGGGGTCGTCGTGTTCCTGCCGCGACATGGCGCTGCGCCGCCGCTTTCCGGCATGGTCAGGCTGACCGAGATTCGCATCGCCCCCGAGATTTCAGGCCGCCTCGTGTCCATCCCGGTGCACGTCGGCCAGGACGTCCATAAAGGCGACCTGCTGGCCGTGCTCGACAATCCCGAACTGGCCGCCTCTCTCGGCGAAGCGAAAGCGGCAGCCATCAGTGCGCGAGCCGAGCGGGACCGCGTCTATTCCGGCGTCCGCGCCGAGGAGGTCGCCATCCTTGCCGACAGCATGCATACGGCCGAGGCCAACCTGTTGCTG
>DASXGB010000030.1:0-19805 GCA_036489325.1 Caulobacteraceae bacterium | reverse complement strand
GCCGCTGAGGAGTCCTTCGAGGCGACCGTACGGCCGGCAGCCGACGGCCGAAGGTCCCGTCGGCTGCGCTCGACCGCTTTGAGCTCGGGCTGGGGCGTCCGCGACGGCATCGTCTCAACATGGTGCGCATAGGACCCCATGTTCTCCTCGATCGGACGGTCCAGATGACGCTGATGTGGCGGTACGCGAGTCGCCCGCGCCAGGGCCCGCAGGGCGTCGGCGGGGTCGTTGATCTCGAGGTCGCTAAACTTCAGCTCCGGCGCAGTCGGCTTCGATTTGGCCTTCGCCTTGACGACCTTTGGATCAGGTTTTGCGGGAGGCTCGGGCGGTCCGTCGAAAACGGTCAGCACCAACGCCTTGAGACTGGAAAGCACAGCCACGGACTTAGACTCTACGGAACGACAGGGCGGCAGTATCCATCGAAGAAGTCCGATCTGGAAGAGGGAATCGACCTTTGCCGGTGGACTAAACCTGAGAGTCGGTTTCCAGGGCCTTACTCAACAGCGACCAGAGGATCCGTTCGCGCATAGGCGCGATCCAGCTTTTCGGCGCTTTCATCCGGGATCACGAGCGTCGCGGCCGCAAGATTCTCCTCGAGATGAGCCAGCGACGACGTGCCTGGAATGAGCAGGATGTTCGGCGCTCGCCGCAACAGCCAGGCGAGTGCGACCTGCATCGGGGTCGCGCCGAGGTCCGCCGGCACCGAGTCCAGGATCGCCGACTGCAGCGGCGAGAACCCGCCGAGCGGGAAGAACGGCACATAGGCGATGCCGAGGCTTGTCAGGTGATCGATGAGGGCGTCGTCGTCACGATGGACGAGGTTGTAATGGTTCTGAACGCAGACGACGTCGGCAATCCGGCGCGCCTCTTCGATCTGGGCGGCGGTCACATTGGAGAGTCCCAGGTGACGGATCAGGCCCTGCTTCTGCAAGTCGGCCAGGGCTTCGAACTGGGCGCCGATCGGGGCGTCGCTCGGCTTATGCACGGCGCCGATCCAGCGGAGGTTGACGACATCGAGCGCCTCGAGGCCGAGGTTTCCCAGATTGTCGTGCACGGCACGGACAAGCTCGCCAGGACTCAGCGCCGGATTCCACGAGGCGTCGGCCCCGCGGATCGCTCCGACCTTTGTGACGATCACAAGGTCATCCGGATAGGGGTGAAGGGCTTCGCGGATAAGCTGATTGACCACGTGCGGGCCATAGAAGTCGCTGGTGTCGATGTGGTTGACACCCCCCGCGACGGCCTGCCGCAGAACGGCGATAGCGGTGTCGTGGTCCCCAGGCGGGCCGAACACCCCCGGACCTGCCAGCTGCATGGCGCCAAAGCCCATCCGGTGCACGGTCTGGTTTCCGAGCGCGTAGCTGTTCCCGATGTCGGTCACGATCGAACTCCGTCCCTGGTGGATGGAATCCTAGATGGGGTGACGATGGCCTAAGCCAAGGCGTCAGCCCCGGCTGACGACGCCCGCGCCAAGCTCGACCGCCGGGCGTTGGGCGCGGCGCGATTCCACCTCCCGGTTGAGCGCCCGAATCTGATCGCTGGCGGTGTGGCTGAAGCAGCACGGCAAAAGGCCATGGATCAGGCAGGCGAGGCCGGCGAGGATCATCCTTCCGCCGAAGCCGGAGGCGGTGGCCAGGTGCTGGCCGTAGCTCTCGCTCACCGACGCCGGATGGTCGCGGAACAGCCGGTCTGCGATCGACATCTCAAGCGGCCTCGTCGAATCACCGAGGCTGAAGCGTGCCACCGATGGACCGGAAAGTGCTCCCAATTATCCCTCGACTTTCCGGGATTCGTAGTAGATTGTCCTATCAATGCCGGATCAGATAAAACTGGACTCTATCGACGAACGCATCCTTGGAATCCTGCAGCAGGACGCCACGCTCACCGTCCAGCAGATCGGCGACCGGGTCGGCCTTTCGGCGACGCCCTGCTGGCGGCGGATCAAACTCCTTGAGGCGGCCGGCGTCATAGACCGCAGGGTGGCCATCCTCGACGCCGCCGCCGTGGGACTCAAGGCGGTGGTGCTGGTGTTCGTGCGCACAAACCGGCACGAGCCCGGCTGGCTCGAGGCGTTCGCGGCGGCGATCGAGGACATGCCGGAGATCGTCGAATGCCATCGGCTTACCGGCCACATCGACTACATGCTCAAATGCATCGTGCGGGACATCGACCACTATGACGAGGTCTACAAGCGCCTGATCGCCCGCGCCCCGGGCCTGGCGGACGTCAGCGCCGCCTTTTCGATGGAGCGGTTGAAGCAGGTCACCCGGATTGACGTGACCACCGCGCGCTGAGGCCCATCCATAGAGTAGATCTATCCGACCTAGTTGTATAATCGATTGGACCAATACCCGGAGATCGGCGCAGACTTCCGCGTTCTTTCCATCGCAGGCTGCGAAACGGAGGCGGAAATGTCGATGCAAACCCAATGTCCCGTGGCGGGACGATCGGGCTCCAACCGCGACTGGTGGCCCGACCAGCTGAACCTGGACGTCCTGCACCGGGGTTCGGCCCTCGCCGATCCCATGGGTGAAGCGTTCGACTATGGCGAGGCGTTCAAGGGTCTCGATCTCTATGCGGTGATCGCCGACCTGAAGGCGCTGATGACCGCGTCGCACCCCTGGTGGCCAGCCGACTTCGGCCACTACGGCGGCCTCTTCATCCGACTGGCCTGGCACAGCGCCGGAACCTATCGGATCAGCGACGGACGCGGCGGCGCCGGCGCCGGCCAGCAGCGGTTCGCGCCGCTCAACAGCTGGCCGGACAACGCCAACCTCGACAAGGCGCGCCGGCTGTTGTGGCCGATCAAGCAGACGTACGGGCGCAGGCTTTCCTGGGCCGACCTGTTCGTGCTCGCCGGCAACGTCGCCCTCGAATCCATGGACTTCAAGACGTTCGGCTTCGCCGGCGGTCGCGCCGACGTCTGGGAGCCGGAGGAGCTCTACTGGGGTCCCGAGGGGACGTGGCTGGGCGATGAGCGATACAGCGGCGAGCGCCAGCTGGCCGAGCCCCTCGGGGCGGTGCAGATGGGCCTCATCTACGTCAATCCGGAAGGCCCGAACGGCAATCCGGATCCCGTGGCGGCGGCGAAGGATATCCGCGAGACCTTCTTCCGCATGGCCATGAATGACGAGGAGACGGTCGCCCTGATCGCTGGCGGCCACACGTTCGGCAAAGCGCACGGCGCTGGCGATCCTTCACTCATGGGGCCGGAACCCGAGGGCGCTGCCATCGAGGACCAGGGACTGGGATGGAAGAATGGCTATGGAACCGGCGTCGGCGCGGACGCCATCACCGGAGGGCCGGAGGTGACCTGGTCACAGACGCCCACAAAGTGGAGCAACCACTTTTTCGACAACCTCTTCAACTTCGACTGGGAGCTCACTGAGAGCCCTGCGGGCGCCAAGCAATGGCGCGCCAAAGGCGCGGAAGCGTCGATTCCGGACGCCTACGACGCCTCGAAAAAGCATGTCCCGACCATGCTGACCACCGATCTCGCGCTGCGCTTCGACCCGGCCTACGAGAGGATCTCGCGGCGCTTCCACGAGCACCCGGATGAGTTCGCCGACGCCTTCGCCCGCGCCTGGTTCAAGCTCACCCACCGCGACATGGGGCCGATCGCCCGCTACCTCGGCCCGCTGGTCCCCAAGGAGCGGCTGATCTGGCAGGATCCGATCCCGGCCGTGGATCATCCGCTAGTCGGCGCGCCGGAAATCGACGATCTCAAGGAACGGATCGCCAAATCCGGGCTATCGGTTTCCGACCTCGTCGCCACGGCCTGGGCTTCAGCCTCGACATTCCGTGGCTCGGACAAGCGCGGCGGCGCCAACGGCGCCCGCATCCGCCTCGCACCGCAGAAGGACTGGGAGGTCAACGAACCGGCGAGGCTGGCCAGGGTGTTGGAGAGCCTCGGACGGATCCAGGCGGACTTCAACGCCTCGCGCTCGGACGGCAAGACGGTGTCGCTGGCCGATCTCATCGTCCTGGCCGGCGGCGCGGCCGTGGAGGCGGCGGCCCGGGCGGCCGGCCACAGGGTGGTGGTTCCGTTCGCCCCCGGCCGCATGGACGCCTCGCAGGAACAAACCGACGTCCAGTCCTTCGAGCCGCTCGAGCCGCGCGCCGATGGATTCCGCAACTATCGGAGCGACCGGCCGCAGTTGATGCGGCCCGAGGAGGCGCTGGTCGACGAGGCGCAGTTGCTCACCCTGACCGCGCCGGAAATGACCGTCCTGGTCGGTGGGCTCCGGGTCCTGGGCGCCAACGCGAATGACTCGAATCTCGGTGTCCTCACCGCGCGGCCCGGGGTTCTCAGCAACGACTTCTTCGTCAACCTGCTCGACATGGCGACCGAGTGGCGGCCGGCGGAGGACGGTGTCTATGAGGGCCACGATCGGAAGACCGGCGCCCTCCGATGGACGGCCACCCGCGTCGATCTGATCTTCGGCTCCCAAGCTCAGCTGAGGGCCCTGGCCGAAGTCTACGCCAGCGACGACGCCGGCGAGGCGTTCGCCGGGGACTTCGCCGCCGCCTGGTCCAAGGTGATGAACCTCGACCGCTTCGACCTCGGCTAGGCGCGAGGGCCCTACGGCCCGGCTTGCCCCAGGCCGGGCCGACTGGCTAGAGCTAGGAAGGACTCAAGCCTATTCCGGGAGCTGTCGGACGTGCTGACGACAGAAGAGGTCGCTGCCATTCCGATCTTCGAGAGCCTGCCGGCGGACGTCGTGGGGCGGCTGGCTGAGCGCGCGGGCGATATCCGCCTCGTCGCCGGAGAGTGCGCCGTCTCGGAGGGAGGTGAACGGGCGCTCTTCGCCGTAATTTCGGGTCGCCTGGAGGTGGTGAAGCTCTTCGACGGCATCGAGCGCCGGCTTGGACTGCGCAATCCCGGGACCGTATTCGGCGAGGTGCCTCTGGCCCTCTCGTCACCGTTCCCAGCCGGGTATCGCGCGCTCGAGCCGTCGCGGATCATACAGATCGACCTCGACGAATATTACCGGCTTTGCGCCGCCTCGAAGGAATTCGCTGAAAAGATCGGGGCCCTGGCCCGCGAGCGGCTCGGCGGTTTGCAGAGCATCAGCGCCGAGCAGCCCAAGCCCCGTGCCACCCTCATCGGCCGCGCTGATGACTGCGCCCGGCTCGTCCATTTCCTGACCCGCAACCAGATCTCCTTCGAGCGGCTGGACCCTGACTCGCCGGATCTCGCGAGCCGCTGGCCGGACGCTCCTGCGGTCGACGGCAAGGCGGCCGTGCGCTTCACTGATGGGGAGGTGCTGATCGAGCCAAGCCCGCGGACCCTGGCCGACCGACTCGGCCTGCAGACCAAACCCCGGCTCGATGAATATGATGTCGCCATCATCGGCGCCGGACCGGCCGGGCTCGCAGCGGCGGTGTACGGCGCCTCCGAAGGCCTGCGAACGATCGTCATCGAGCGCGAGGCGCCGGGCGGCCAGGCGGGGACGTCCTCGCGCATCGAGAACTATCTCGGCTTTCCCAACGGCGTCTCCGGCGACGAACTCGCCAGTCGGGCGCTGCAGCAGGCGAGGCGACTGGGCGCCGAGATCCTTGTCACCCGCAAGGTCGCCGGCTTTGATCCGGCGGCGCATAAAGTGACGCTCGACGGCGGCGAGGTGATCAAGGCCCGCGCCCTGGTGCTCACCACCGGCGTGTCATGGCGGCGAATGGAGACCGAAGGAGTCGACGCCCTGATCGGCAGAGGCGTCTTCTATGGCGCGGCCCGCAGCGAGGCGAGCGCCGCCAGCGGTCTCGACATCTGCCTCATCGGCGCCGGCAATTCGTCCGGGCAAGCGGCGCTGAACATGGCCATTCATGCGCGCCAGGTGACCATTCTGTGCCGCGCCGACAAACTGGAAAACGGCATGTCGCACTACCTCATCGAGCAGCTGAAGGAACGAACCAACATCGAGGTCCGGATGCGCAGCGAGCTGGTCGCGGCCCACGGCGAGGCGCACTTAACGGCCCTTGATATCCGCAACTGCGCCACCGACGAGGTGACGCGGCAGGACTGCGGCGCGCTCTACATCTTCATCGGCGCCAATGCCGAAACCGCCTGGCTGCCGGCGGAGATCGCCCGCGACGCGAACGGCTATGTGCTCACCGGCGAGGAGGCCAAACGATCGGGCCGCTGGCCGTTGGAGCGTGATCCATACCTGCTGGAAACCAGTATTCCAGGCGTCTTCGCCAGCGGCGATGTGCGCGCCAGCCCGGTGAAGCGGGTGGCCGCGGCGGTCGGCGACGGCAGCATGGCCATCGCCTTTGTTCACCGCCATCTGGCGTCGGGCGCCTAGAGGACCGATTGGAAAAGCCATGAGCCAAGAGACCCAGGACAAGCCCAAGACGGTCCCCGAACGGCTCGATGGCCTGTTCGCGCCCTGGAACCGATCCGATGCGCCGGGCCTGGCCGTAGGCGTCGCCAAGGACGGCCGTGTCCTCTACCGGCGCGGGTTCGGTATGGCGAGCCTGGAAAGCCGCACGGCGATGGCGCCTTCCACGCGGCTGCGCATCGGGTCGACCAGCAAGCATTTCACGGCTCTGCTCGCCCTGCTGCTGCAGGAGGAAGGCAAGTTCGACCTCGACGCGCCCATACGCACCTATCTTCCCGAACTGACCGGCCCCGGTGGCGAGCCCAGCGCACGGCTTCTGCTGCAGCACCGTGGCGGCTCGCGCTGCTATCTCGATCTCGGCTTCCTGACGCGCGGCATGACCTCCGCGCCGGTGGGCGAGTCGCTGAAGGCGCAGGCGCGCCAAGGCGGGCGCAACTTCGCAGCCGGCGAGTCGATGATCTACAACAACGGCGGCTATCACCTCGTTTCGATCGCCATAGAGCGGGCCGGCGGAGTCCCGTTCGAGGACCAGCTCAAGACGCGGCTCTTCGAGGCGGTGGGCATGGTCGACACGATCTCCCTGCCCTCGGACTTCATCATCCTGCCCGGGATGGCGGCGATGCATCTGCCGGCGCCGGGCGGCGGCTGGCGCCGCGGCCTGTTCCCGAGCGAGGAAGTGCGCGGCGAAGGGGCGATCGTCTCCACCATCGACGACATGCTGCGCTGGATGGCGCATCTGCGCAGACGCGACCTGTTCGGCCAGGCCGACTCCTGGCGCCAGCTGACCGAACGGCCGGCCTATGCCGACGGGCGTCAGGGCGCCTACGCCCTGGGCCTGATGGTCGACACCTACCGTGGCCGCCCGACCCTGCACCATGCCGGCGGTGTCATCGGCGGGACGGCGCAGATGCTTACCCTACCTGATGACGGCCTGGACGTGATCATCCTCGTCAACGGCGCGCCCGCCGCCAATGCGGTGCGCCTGGCCGAACAGGTGGCGGACATCGTCCTCGCCGATAGGCTGGAGCCCGAGGCGGGGCGACCGCAGAGCGAGGCGTGGCCCGTCCTGATCGGTCGCTGGTGGTCGCCGGACGCCGGGATCACCTATGATTTCCTGGACGAGAAGGGGGAGCTCAAGAGCGCTCTCAACGGCGCGCCGATCGGCGGAAACCTCACCCTGAGGGACGGCCAGCTAGTGACGCCGCCGGGCGGGATAGGCGAGATCGCGATTGATCCCACCCATGCCAAGGAGGGTGAGATCACGGTCAGTTTCGGTGGCCGATTTTTTGTCTGCCGCAAGGTCGTCGAGGCGGAAAAGCTTGATCCGGCCTTTGTGGCCGCCATCGAGGGCGGGTACTCGAGCGCTGACGCCGATGGAACGGCCTCGATCCGCCTAGATGGCGAGAAGCTGATCGCCCGGTTTTCCGATCCCTTCGGTTGCGTCGACGTGACCCTCAGGCAGCTGGGCGTGGCCCTGGCCGGGACCGGCCTGTCGGCGGCCGGGTCGCCGCATTTCGCGACTCTCGCCTTCGCCATGGGGGACGGAATCGCGACCGGCTTCACCCTGAACTCGGCACGCACCCGCAATCTCGTCTTCGAGCGCGCCTGACCCCATGCGGATTTTCATCGCCGGCCTCGCCACCGAGACCAACACGTTCGCCCCTTTCCCCACCGGCCGCTCCGGCTTCGCCATCTCGCGCAAAGGCTCGCGCGGCGGCGGCGCCCTCGGCGGACCCATTGGGGTGTTCCGCAATCTTGCCCTGCGCGATGGGCACGAGCTCCATGAGAGCCTTTCCGCCTTCGCCCAACCCTCGGGGCGAACAGTGCGCGCGCTCTATGAGGAGATGCGGGACGAGATCCTCGCCGACCTCGCCGCGGCCGACCCAGTCGACGTCGTGTTGCTGATGCTGCATGGCGCCATGGCCGCGGAAGGCCTGGACGACTGCGAGGGCGACATCCTTTCGCACGCGCGGGCGATCGCGCCGCAGGCAGTGATCGGGGCCGAGCTAGACCCGCACTGTCATCTCACCGCTTCGATGGTCGAGACCGCCGACCTCATCCTGATCGCCCGCGAATATCCGCACATCGATTTCGACGTGCGCGCCGCCGACCTCTATCGACTGGCCCTGGCCACAGCCCGCGGCGAAATCCGGCCCACCGCCGCCCTCGTCGACACGCGCATGCTCGGCTTTTATCCAACCTTCGATCCCCCGATGAAGGATGTCGTCGCCGGCTTGCGGGCCATGGGCGGCCAGGGCGGCGTGGTCACCGCCGAGCTCGCCCACGGCTTTCCGTGGGGCGATGTGGCTGACATCGGAACGCGGGTCCTGGTCTATGCCGACGGGGATGGAACGCTCGCCGCGCGCGAGGCCGAGCGCATCGCGGGCGAGCTCTATGGGCAGCGGCGGGCGTTGTCGCTCAACCTGCCGACCATCGAGGCCTCACTGGAGCGGGCACGGGGTCTCAACGGGCGCACCGTGCTTGGAGACTTTGCCGACAATCCTGGTGGCGGCGCGCCGGGCGATTCCACCTTCTTCCTGCGATCGCTGGTCGAGCACGGTGTGGACGACGCTGTGATCGGCGCATTCTGGGATCCGCAGATGGCCCAGGTGTGCCTCGACGCAGGCGTCGGCGCGGTGGTGCCGCTGCGGATTGGCGGCAAATGCGGGCCGACCTCCGGCGAGCCCGTGGATCTGACGGTGGAAGTGATGGGGGTCGCCGAAAGCCACAGCCAGGGCGTCTTCGGCCAACGCCAACCAATGGGTCGCTCGGCATGGGTGCGCGCCGGCGGCATCGACATCGTCCTCTGCTCGCAGAGGACCCAGGTGTTCGAGCCTGACGCGTTCACCGGCCTTGGCGTGCCGCTGGAGAACCGTCGACTGATCATCGTCAAATCGTCCAACCACTACCGCGCCGGCTTCGATGGGATCGCTGACCAGCTCTGGCATGTCGCTTCTCCCGGCGCGATCTCGCTGGATTTTTCGACCGTGCCCTACACGCGGATGACCGGACCGATGTTCCCGTTCGTCGAGGACCCCTGGGCTGAAAGCCGACGACCCCGGGCGCGGGTCTTCGAAGCGCGGTAGAATCGACGAAACGGGCGCTGGTTCAGGTCTGCCCCCGGGCGATGTTGGCGTCCCCATTGGAATCGCGAGGTCCTCATGCCGGACCAGAAGGACGCGCTCAGGCGCTACCGCCGCAACCTGCAGGGCGAGGTCGATGGCGAGGCGCTCTATCGGGCCCTGGCCGACTCTGAGCCGGACCCGCATCTCTCGGGCGTCTATCGCAGGCTTTCGGCCGTCGAGGCGGCGCACAAGCAGTTCTGGCAAGGCAGGCTCGACAAGCTCGGCGACGGCGACCGGCCTTCGCCGCCATCTTTCCGGGCCCGCGCTCTGAGCTGGCTGTCGAGGCGGTTCGGCGCGGCCTTCGTGCTGCCGACTGTGGCGGCGGCCGAGGCCAGGGACAGCGCCGCTTACGACGACCAACCTGATGCTGTCGCGGCGGGTATGCCGAACGACGAACGCTCGCACCGCCGCATCGTTCAGGCCGTGGAGGCTGCGTCTGGCGGCTTGAGCGGATCGGCGATCGCCGGGCTGGAAGGGCGCCACCGGGCCATCGCTGGCAATGCCCTACGCGCGGCGGTGCTGGGCGCCAACGACGGCCTCGTCTCCAACCTGAGCCTGGTGATGGGAATGGCCGGCGCGCTGGGCGGCGGCAAGGCCGTGCTGCTGGCCGGGCTCGCCGGCCTGGTCGCCGGGTCCTGCTCCATGGCCATGGGCGAGTGGCTATCGGTGAACAGCGCCCGCGAGCTAGCCGACCGCCAGATCGCCGGCGAGGCGGAGGAGCTTGCCGAGGCGCCGGAGGAGGAGCGCGAAGAGCTGGTGCTGATCTATCAGGCCAAAGGCCTTTCGGAGGACCTGGCCAAGCAGCTGGCCGACGACCTGCTTTCCAACAAGGAGACCGCGCTCGACACCCTGACCCGCGAGGAGCTCGGCATTGATCCAGCTGAACGCGGCGGCTCGCCCTGGCAGGCGGCGGCGACTTCGTTCCTGCTGTTCGCGTTCGGCGCGGCGTTCCCCGTGGTCCCGTTCTTCTTCCTGCACGGAACGCCGGCGCTGATCGGCGCCCTGGCTCTGACGGGCCTCGCTATGGCCGGCATCGGCGCAGCCACTTCGCTCTTCACCGGCCGCGGCGTCGTCTTCTCCGCCGCCCGCCAGCTGGCGATCGGCTATCTGGCCGCCGCGGTCACCTTTGGCGTCGGGCGACTGGTCGGCGTGGCGGTCGGTTGAGGGTTCCCGCCGCGGACGACCGCCTCAGCGTTCGTTTCGGCCACCAGTCGCAGCAGCAAACGCGTGCGGATGAGCGCGATCAGGTCGTTGATATGCTCGATGCCCGCCTGGCCAAGGCGGGCCGCGTCTTCCAGCGTTCCCGAGCCGGTGAGACGACTGAAAAACCGCTCGATTTCACGGCGAGCGAGGGGCTCCAGCGCCTGCACGTAGAGGGCGGCGTCCTCGGCAAAGAAGCCGGCCGCCGGCGTGTAGCCTGACGACTTCACCCGGCCCCAGGCCTTGGCGATGGCGAGATCGAGAGGCTCCAGCGCGCCGCCGTTCACCATGATCACGCCGTCGTGGGCCAGCACTTCGAGTTCCGCCGGTTCCAGGCCGGATTGCGCCGCCGCCTCTTCAAGGGGCGTCCCACCGTTAGCAACGGCGACTCCGAGCCGGCTCGCGAGCATGACCTCCAGCCCAGGCAGGGCGGCGATCTCCCCGGAGGTCGGCCGCTCGAGGACCGTCTTGATAAAGGCGAGCGGCAGGTGGCTCTCAGCCTGAAGTCGCCTGATCACAGCCAGTCGGCGGACGTGGTCCTCGGAATAGTCGGCGACGTTCGCCTTCGGCCTGGCCGGGTCTGGCAGCAGGCCAAGGCCGATGTAATAGCGGATGGTTTCGCGCCCGACGCCGCTGCGCCGTTCCAGGTCCCGCATCTTCATGGGTCTGAAACCGGACCCGTCTGGTTCGGCGCGCTCGAAGCCCTAGGCCGTCTCGAGCGCGGCCGCCCGGCCGGCCACGCTTTCGACATAGGTGCGGCGGGTGTCGAAATCCTTGGCGATGGTGTCGTCGGCTTCCTGCAAGGCCTGAACGTCCGTCTGGGCGTAGCCGATGATCTCCATGTCCTCATAACCCTTGCGGATGATCGAGCCCCACAGGCCGATATCCTTCACGATCGGCACGATCCTGGAGAACAGCGCAGTCCGAAACTGCTGCATCAGGCCGCTGTCATACATGTGCTCGGCGCACTTGGCCGGATCGAGCCCAAGGGTTTTCCAGACCTCGACCGAGTCGAAACGATCGCGCATCAGGTAGCAGGCCTCGAGCAGGAACTGCTCACGCTCGTCGCGTTCCTTCTGCGTCAGGGTGGGGTAGTAGTCGCGCAGGGCGAGCCGGCCGAACGCAACGTGCCGGCTTTCGTCCTGCATCACATAGGCGTTGACGGCGGCGGCCAGCGGATTCTGGGCGTTGTCGCGAATCTGCTGGAAGGCGGCCAGCGCAAGGCCTTCGATCACCACCTGCATGCCGAGATAGGTCATGTCCCAGCGGCTGTCGCGCAGCACCTGGTCGATCAGTTCCTGCAGCGGCGGAGTCATCGGATAGGCGACGCCGAACTTTTCCAGCAGCCGCCGGTAGCTCTCGACATGCCGCGCCTCGTCGATCACCTGGGTCGAGGCGTAGAACTTAGAATCGATATCCGGCACCTGGGTGACGATCTTGGCGGCGCAGATCAGCGCCCCTTGCTCGCCCTGCATGAACTGGCTGATCTGCCAGCCCTGGAAATGGCGCCGGACCTTGGCCTTCTCCTTGGCCGACATCTTCTCGTAATCGGCCATGCCGCTGATCGGCAGCATCTGCTCGGGAAGCTGCTCCGGATTTTCCTCGTCGAGTTCCTGCGACCAGTCGATCCGGCTCTCGGCGTCCCACTGCATCTCCACGCCCTTGCGGTAGAGCCCCATCATGGCCGCGCGGCCTTCGTCGTAGTCCCAGTTGAAGGTGACGTCGAAGTCCTGGGGAACGCTCCAGTTCGATCCTTCCGGCGCGGGGAACGGATAGCGGTCGGCGAGTTTCGACATGGCCTGAGATCTCCCGGAAGGCTCCGTCTAGAATGCGGAGTATTACTACGCATAATGCACGGATGGGGCGCACCGGCAAGAGGCTGTTCAACGACGGCTTGACTCAACGTCTTACCAGTAGGAAATATATTACTACTAGGTAATGTATTGAGGAAACCCGCTGTGCCACACGTCATGCGCGCTATCGAAATCAAGGCGCCCCCGAGAGCGGTCTGGCGATGGTTGGCAAGCGAGGAGGCGCTACGCGCCTGGCTGAGCCCCAGCCTGACGATCGACCTTCAGGTTGGCGGGGCCTACCGTTTCCAGGGTCCGGATGGCGAGACCTGCATCAGCGGCGTGGTGCTGGAGCTGTTTTCGGAGGCGGCTCTCATCCTGTCGTGGATGGAGGAGGGATCGGACTGGGTGCATCCGGCCCGGCTGGTCATCACCCTGACGCCGATCGGCGGCTGCACGCGGGTGGAACTAGGCCATGACGGCTTTGCCGGCATCGGCAAGGCCGCCTGGCGCAGCACGTGGGAGGCTTACGAGCGCGGCGCCGATCGCCACAAGGTTCTCGAGGCCTTGGCGAGTGTCGTCGCAGTGGACGCGTGAGGGGTAGTGCCGGACGCCCAGGACGAGCTTTTCAAGGCGCTGGCCGATCCCACGCGGCGGCGCGTTCTCGACCTGTTGGCCGAACGCGGGGAGACGACCGTCGGCGAGCTGGTCGCCGAATTCCCCGGCCTTGTGGCCTCGGGGATCTCCAAACACCTGATGGCCTTGCGCGCCGCGGGCCTGGTCCGCTCGACGCGGGACGGCCGGCGGCAGAACTATCGCCTAGAGTCGGAAGCCTTCGCGTCGGCCCTAACGCCCTGGCTGGCGAAATACGAACCCTACTGGTCCGCTGCGCTGGAACGCCTGCGGGCGCTGGCCGAATGCGCCGAGGGGGATCGCAAAGACTAGACCGACCGGCCTATCGTTCGGCCGGACAACGTGAGGTCGCCATGCCCCCAGAAGGCTTGATCGTCATGAAAAGCGATGCGGGGCCGGCAGAGACCGCCGAGCGCCTGGTCGCCGCGGCCACATCCCGCGGGATGTCGGTCATGGCCCGCGTCGACCACGCAGCCGCTGCCGAGACGGTCGGTCTCAAGCTTGGGCCGACGGAAGTCCTGATGATCGGCAATCCGGTGGCCGGGACGCCCTTGATGCAGGCCCGTCAGACCGCTGGCATCGACCTGCCGTTGAAGGCGCTCGTGTGGCAGGAAGAGACCGGCCAGACCTTTGTCGCTTACAATGATCCGCAGTGGATCGCGGCGCGTCACGGCTTAACGGCCGAGAGCGTCATCGGCCGGATGACCACCGTCCTGGCCGCCATTGCGCGCGAAGCGGCCGTCGCTCAGGGGGACTCGCCATGATCACCGTTCGCGATCTCAGTTCGAAGGCGGTCGCCGCAATGGCTGTTATTGATCTCGCGACTCTGTCCGAGGAGCCCGCAAGTGCGGTCGACCCCTTTGAGTTCCACGGTTGCCAGTGCGGGGTCGCGGCCTTCAGAGGCCGGCCACCCTGGGAGCTGCATACTGGCGGCGACGAGCTGTTGCACATTCTGGCCGGCTCGACACGGCTGACAGTTCGCCAGCCAGAGGGTGAGGTCGTCCGCGAGCTACATGCCGGAGACATCGCCGTAGTGCCTCGAGGCTGCTGGCACTTCAATGACGCGGCCAACGGCGTCACTGTGCTCTACATGACGCCGATCGAGGGCAACCGGCACAGCTTCGAGGCTCCGCCGGCGGCGGAATGACCTAAGCCAGTTGCTCGGAGGCGCTGGCCTTGGCGGCTGGATAATCGGCCTTGCCGTTCGCCGCCCTCAGCGCGCAGTCGGCGATGACGATACGCTTGGGCGTCTTGTAGCCGGCCAGGGTCTCGCGCACGTGAGCGCGCAGGGCCGCTTCGTCGAGCGTCGCGCCGTTTACGAGCGTCACCACGCCGGTGACCGATTGGCCCCATTTCTCGTCCGGCAGTCCGACGACCAGCGCGTCCTCGATGTCCGGATGGGTCTTCAGCGCCTCCTCGACCTCCTCAGGGAAGACCTTCTCGCCGGCAGTGTTGATGCAGGCGTTGCCGCGGCCGAGCAGGGTCAGGGAGCCGTCGGCCTCGACCACGCACCAGTCGCCGGGAATGGAGTAGCGGACGCCGTCGATCACCCGAAAGGTGCGGGTGGTCTTCTCCTCATCCTTGTAATAGCCGATCGGATTGGGCCCACGAATCGCTACCAGGCCCGGAATGCCGGAGCCAGGCGCAACCTCGGTGTCATTTTCGTCGAACACTTTGCAGCGCTCGCCCAGGACGAATTTCGCGGTCTGGACCTCGACGCCCTTCATCATGATCGAGGAGCCCATGCCCAGCGCCTCGGATGAGGAAAAGCCGTCTGACAGCATGGCCGCAGGCATATGCTCCAGGAGCCCGCGCTTGACCTCCAGGCTCCACATCACCCCCGAGGAGACGATCGAAGCGACCGAGGATACGTCGTACTTTCCGGGATCGGCGTTGAGCGCGTTGAGGATCGGCCGCGCGAAGCTGTCGCCGACAATGGCGATCTGCGCCGGTTTGTGTGCGTCGACGGCGGCGAGCAGTTCCTCGGGATCGAAGCGGGCGCCTTCAAGCGTCACCACCGAGCCGCCAGTCAGCATGGCGCCCATGGCGGTCAGCAGGCCTGTGCCGTGCATCAGCGGCGGCGCCGGCAGGGTGCGCATGCCCGGGCCGGCCGCGGCGTGGTGAGCGGCCAGAGCCTCAAGGGTCTCCTGCACCGGCAGGCCCATGCGTCGCTGGGTCTGCAGGGTGAGCTCGCGCAGGTCGTCGTGGGTCCAGATCACGCCTTTGGGCATGCCCGTGGTGCCGCCGGTGTAGATGAAGAACTCGTCCTCGCCCGAGCGCTCGATGGCGAGCGGGCCGCCGTTGCCCTCCATGGCGAGGGCCTGGAAGGACTCTGCAAACGGCGCGATGTCGTCGCCCACCTCGACCCACGTCGTCACTTTGGGCAGCCGCGGGCGGATCTCGACCACCGCGTCGCGAAATTCGGAGGCGTAGATCACCGTCTGGGCGTCGGAATTGTCGAAGATGTACCAGACCTCTTCGGGCGTGTAGCGGTAGTTGACGTTGACGTGGGTGAGCCTGGCCTTGAACGCGGCCGCCAGCGCCATCAGGTACTCGGGCCGGTTGCGCATATAGATGGCGAGCTTGTCGCGGGGCTGCGCGCCGCGGGCGATGAGCGCCCTGGCCAGGTTGTTGGTCGTCCGCCGCGCCTCGCCCCAGGAGATGGTTCGATCGCCGTGAATGAACGCCGGCTGGTCCGGCGGCAGCACAGTTTCCAACGTTTCGAGAATATCGCCGTAGTTCCAAGCCACGCGTCCGCCTCCGGGTTCTTCAAGTCTTTGACTGCTTGCCGACGTTGACCTTGCGGAAGGGAATATCCCGGTCGACTTCGGGCTCCTTGGGCAAGCCCAGGACCCGCTCGCCGATGATGTTGCGCTGGATCTGGTCCGTGCCCCCGCCGATGGAAGTGAAATAGGCGTTGAGGGTCAGGAAATTGGCGTCCTCGGCGCGCGGGTGGTCGGGGCCCTCCAGCAAGCTTGCCGCGCCAAGGATGGCGGTGCGCAGTCGCGCTTCGGCATGCAGGATGCGGCTCATGGCCAGCTTGCCGAGACTCATCACCGGCGAGGATGTGCCCTGAGCAAGCTCGGCCTTCGCCCTGGCGGTATTGAGGGCATTGAGGCGCCGCCAGGCGATCACCTGGGCAAGGTCCTGCCGGATCAACGGCTCAGAGAGCACTCCGGCCTCGCGGGCCAGCGCGATCAGCGGATCCTCGGTCTTCGATTCCGGCGCCCCTGAGCGCGCGCCGCGCGCGCCCTCGCCCATCACCGAGCGCTCGTAGGCGAGAGCGGTCTGCAAGACGCCCCAACCCTCGCCTTCCCCTTTCAGCAAGTTCTCTGCGGGAACGATGGCGTCGGTGAAGAAAACCTCGTTGAAATGACGCTCGTCGGTGATTTGGCGCAACGGGCGGACCGCCACCCCCGGCTGCTTCATCGGCAGGAAGAAGAAGCTGATTCCCTTGTGCTTGGTCGCATCCCAGTCGGTGCGGGCGATCAGCATGCCGTAGTCAGCGCTGGCTGCCCCGGACGTCCAGACCTTGGATCCATTGACCACGAAATGATCGCCGACCCGCTCGGCCCGGGTGCGCACGCCGGCCAGGTCCGAGCCGGCGCCGGGCTCGGAATAGAGCAGGCACATGCCGACCTCCTGGCAGAGCAGCGGCAGGATCAGTTTTTCCTTGAGAGCCCGTGTGCCGTGGGCGAGCAGCGTGTTGGCCCACAGGTTGGTGCGATCCTGGCCCGCGCCCGGTGCGCCGACGGCGGCGAATTCCCGCTCAACGATCCGCGCCTGATCATCGGCGAGGTCGCGGCCGAACCAGGCCGCAGGCCAGCGCGGAACGGCCCAGCGGGCGTCAGCCACCTGCCGCAGCCATGATTTCAGCTCCGACGTTGAGTTCCAGCCGACCGCCGCCTGGGCGGGTCTCGGCAGGCCTTTCCACTGTTCGGCGAGCCACGCGCGAACCTCGTCGCGCAAAGCCTCGGGCGCCGCCGGGGTCACCTCAGGCCCCCAACGCCTGGAGGAACCGCTCGCGGTGGGCGCTCGGCGTCCCGAACAGCTGTGCGTCGGCGCGGGCGCGCCGCAGGTAGAGATGGGCCGGGTGATCCCAGGTGAAGGCGATGCCGCCATGCATCTGAACAGCGTCAGCCGTGGTCTTCACGAAAGCGTCGGCGCAGGCGAAGGCCGCCAGGCTCACGGCGGCGTCCGCATCGCTCGCCCCTTCCGCGAGGCGCTGGGCGGCGTGGCGGGCCGCCGAGACCGCGCTTTCACTCTCCAGCAGCAGATCCGCGGCCATGTGCTTGACGGCCTGGAACGAGCCGATGGCGCGGCCGAACTGGAAGCGATCCTTGGCGTAGCCGACGGTCATCTCCAGGCAGCGGCGAGCGCCGCCGGCCTGCTCGCCGGCCAGGGCCACGAGGGCGAGATCCATCGCCGCCCGCGCCGCCGGCCAGGCCCCGCCCGTCAAGCGCCGGCCGGGCGCT
Organism: Caulobacteraceae bacterium; assembly: GCA_036489325.1. GTDB lineage: Bacteria > Pseudomonadota > Alphaproteobacteria > Caulobacterales > Caulobacteraceae > Acaudatibacter. The sequence continues at coordinate 2,244 of DASXGB010000030.1, read as the reverse complement.
CTGTCAAAGGCGATGCGCGCAAGGCGCAGGGTGTGGTCGAAGGTCGGCAAGGCGGTGATGGTGACGCCCTGGTCCTTCGCCTCGACCTCGAAGACGGCCAATCCGCCGGCCGTCCGCGCGAGCGCCAGCAGCACGTCGGCGTTCTGGCCATGCAGGACATAGCTGGCGACACCACTGAGCTGATCGCCCTCGGCCGCGACCGCGACGGCGTCCTCCGTCCAAGTTGCCGCCTCGCCGGTGAAGGCGACGGTGGCGATGGACGATCCGGCGGCGATGCCGGGCAGCAACCGGGCCTGGGCGCCTTCATCCCCAAGAGCGCGGAGCAGTTCGGCGGCGAGCACGCCTGAGGCCAGAAGCGGGGAGCAGAGGAGCGCCGCGCCGGCCGCCTCCATGACGGCCTCCAGTTCCATCGGTCCCGCGCCGACGCCGCCCCAGGCTTCGTCGACCATCAGGCCGACGACGCCCATATTGGCCAGCCGCCGCCACAAGTCCGGATCGTAGCCCCGCTCGGTCTCCATGCTCCGGCGGACGTCGGCTTCGGCGCCATAGTCGGCCAGAAGGCGGGTCACCGCATCGGTGAGCGCAACCCTTTCCTCCGCCGACAAACTGGCCAAGCACGGCTCCCTTCGTTCGTCAGAGGACTAGACCCCTGCCGCGGCGGAAGTCCAACGCCTCACCGCGTGACGACGGGAAGGACTTCGCAAAGCGGAAATCGCCGGTCCATAAGATGGCGGCAACCTATAGGAGCGGAGCGATGCGGGACGATACGGACTTTGCCGGCAAGTCTGTCCTGGTGGTCGGCGGTTCGAGCGGCATCGGCAACGGAATCGCCCATGCCTTCAGGGTTCGGGGCGCGCAGGTCGCGGTCTGGGGCACCCGGCCCGGAGCGGCGGACTATCGCCCCGAGGAAGGGTCTGACCTGTCCGGCCTGGTCTACGGCCAAGTCGACGTCGGTGACCCGGACGCCGTCGAGACGGCCGCCCGGCCGTTCGCCACCCTCGACGTGCTGGTGCTCTGTCAGGGATGGGTGGTGTACCGCCGGGGCGAGTTCGAACGTCCTGGCTGGGACCGGGTGATGGCGGTCAATCTCGACAGCCTGATGGGCTGCGCGCGGAAGTTCCACGACCAGCTGGCCGCCGCCAAGGGCTCCCTGATCATCGTCAGTTCGATCTCAGGCCTGGCGGCCAACATCGGCAACCCGGCCTATGCCGCCTCCAAGGCCGGAGCGATCAGCCTCACCAAGACGCTCGGCCAGGCCTGGGCGGCGGACGGGATCCGGGTCAACGGCCTGGCGCCAGGTCTCGTTGACACAAAGCTCACCAAGGTCACCACCGAGAACCCGAAGCGCCGCGAAGGGGCCATCGCCCGCATCCCCGTCGGACGCATGGGTGAACCCGCGGACATGGCCGGGGCGGCGATCTTCCTCGCCTCGCCGCTGGCCGCCTATGTGGCCGGTCACACCCTGGTAGTCGACGGCGGTCTGTCCCTCTGAAGCGCCAGGCTCTGTCTCGCATCGGAGGCTTTCTTGGAACTGATCGCCGGATGGAACGCTGATTCTTCGTGAGCCGATGCCACGACTAAGGTCGCTCCCGAAGGATTCTGAGGTCGCCATGACCAGCCGTGCCCAATCTGACCAGCAGGCCGACCCGGCTGATCTGGAAATCATCGAGGTGGATCCGCAAGCCATCGTCGTCGATCAAGAAGACCCGGCGCCCGTCAAGGGAAGAGCCTCCATTCGCGGAGTCGTCAGCCTGGCCTTCTCCGTCGTCGGCCTGGCCTTCGTCGTCTGGATGATGTTCGCGCATCCGAAATATCCGAGCCTGTTCGGCCCGGCGCCCGGAGGCAAGGTAGTGGCTTCCGCCACGCACACGCCGCCGCCTCGCCCGATCCCGAGCTGAGCCGATACGGCCCTTCTTAGGTCTCGACGATCCGGCCGAGAAACGTCTCGATATTGCCTGACAAGGTCCGCACGGACGCATCGTCCTCAAGCACCAAGCGCACGCAGACGCCATCGAGGAAGGCAGAGAGCACGTCTGGGAGGATGTCGGCAGTCGTCTGATCGAGGCGACCGTCAGTCACCAGCGGAGCCAGCTTGCCCGCCATGAAAGCGGTGGCGTCGGTGTTCCATTGCGCCAGCTTGTCGATGGCACTCTTCGAAGGCGGCGGGCGAAGCAGCAGGCGATATTGCGCCCGGTGGGCGTTGAAATCGGCCAGCACGGCGGCGAACAGTCGCTTGATCACGGG
>DASXGB010000029.1:0-3195 GCA_036489325.1 Caulobacteraceae bacterium | reverse complement strand
GATTTTTCATATGCGATAGCCCCTCCCTGGACGGGGAGCGGGCCGCGACCCCTCCCTAACCGCCGGATCGCCGGCGTGAAACCGCTCGCTGATGAATGCGGCCAACCTGATCGGATCGCCTTCGAACACCCTGTCGGCCAGCCGTTGCGCCTCGCTGGCGGCGTAGTCTTCGAGGCTCAGCAGCGCGTCATAGAGCAGGCGGCCGTCGTCGCGCCTGGAACGCACGGCTTTCTTCTGCATGAGGCGGCCGAGGAGCGTCTTGATCGTGGCGCCGCCCCATTCGCGCCGAGACTGGACGGCCTCGATCAGCCAGGTGGGCGTCATCGACGAAGGATATCGCCGCCGAACTTGGAAGGAAGCGCTGAGGGGCGCGACAAAGAGCCGCTCGACCTCGCCTTGCATCGGGCCGCCACGTTCGTAAGCTAGGTCGGCGACGACCGCCGCCCGCAGCGGTCGCTCTTGTAGGATGCGGGGCGTGTCGACCCGAACAGACGTAGGATCCGATGTGACGTCCGACCCTAGCTCTGCTCCCGCCGACCTGAATCACTATCTCCGTCCAATCGAACGTGTGGCGGATGGCTGGGTTCATCTGGCGGGGGTGGCCGGCGCCGCCGTTGGCGGCCTGGTTCTGCTAGGACTGGCTCTCGGCATGGGAAGCGCCGGCCTTACCGCCGCGGTCGGCGTCTACGTCGCCTGCCTGTTACTGATGTTCCTGGTGTCGGCGGCCTACAATCTGGGTGGTCCACGCTGGCGCGACCTTTTCATGCGCCTGGATCAGGCGGCGATCTTCCTGATGATCGCCGGCTCCTACACCCCTTTCACCACCCAGCGTCTTACCGGCGCCTGGGCCTGGGGGCTGAGCTTGACCGTGTGGACCGTGGCCCTGGTTTCGGCGGCGTGCAAGGTTCTGGCGCCGAACCTTGGAAACCGGGTCTGGGTAGGCGTCTATCTGGCCCTCGGCTGGCTGGTGGTCGTCGCCCTTCAACCCTTGATGGCGACCGTGTCCTTCTGGGCCTTGGGCCTGCTCCTGGCGGGCGGCGTGGTCTATTCGTTGGGGGTGCTTGTCTATCTGCGGGAGACGCTCCCCTTCCGCAGCGCGATCTGGCATGGCTTCGTCACCGCGGCGGCGGCCATGCATTTCGTGGCGATCCTGACCGGCGTCGTGCTGGTGGCGCGGACTTAGGGGGCGGCCTCAGCCCGGCGAGGTCGCGGCCGCGTCGGCGGAGAAGGCCCTTGCCGCCTTGGGCTGAGGACGCGCCAGCCAATAGAGCGCGACGCAGTGGGTGATCATCAGCAGGGGCACATAGATGATCGGGATCGCATAGGCGGCGCCCATCTGCCCCGGATGCTGCGGAACCCCGGCCTCGATCGCGTGGGCGTAGGCGGCCACCAGGTCGGTGATCCCCACCCCATTGAACGCGACCACCAGCGTCCAGAACAGCGGCCGGATCCGAAACGCCGCCAGCGCCGCCATCGCCAGGATCCCGGTGGCGAGATCGCCAAAGGCCGTGGACGTGGCGAAGCTGGCCGGCAGGTCAGGGCCGACCATCCCCGGCAGGATGAACACCAGCCCGAAGAAGCGGAAGCTGTGCAGGGTGGCGATGGCGCGCTGCGCCTGCGCCCGGTCCATCGCCTTCAGCCATGGCCAGCCATAGGTGAAAAAGCACAGTCCCCAGGCGACATAGCCCAGGACGAGATGGGTCAGGAAGATAGCCGTCGGCGGCATCTGGAGTCCTATCAGCGGTTGATCGAAACGGCCCAGACCACCCATCTATCCCCGCTTCAACAATTCAAAAATCCGCTATAATCTGCACAACCGGTGAAGCGGAATTACACAATTCGGAAAGGCGCCCTGGACGGCGTCGAAGCCTTCCTCGCCGTCGCCGCCCGCCACAGCTTCCGCCGCGCCGCTGCCGAGCTTGGCGTGACGCCGTCCGCCGTGAGCCAGACGGTCCGCGCCCTGGAAGCGCGTCTGGGGGCTGCGCTCTTCACTCGGACGACACGAAGCGTGGGTCTGACCGAGGCCGGCCAGCGGTTTTTCGACCGCGCCGGACCCGCTTTCGAGGAGCTGGTCGCCGCCGGCGAAGCCGCGCGTGACCTCGGCCAGCGGCCGGTTGGACGCCTGCGCCTCGCCGTCCCACGCGCCGTCGTGCCCCTGATCCTGGAGCCGATGATCGCCTCCTTCTGCCGCGCTTACCCTGAGATCGAACTGGAGATCGCCGCCAGCGACGAGATGGTCGATCTGGCTGCGGGCGGGTTTGACGCCGGCATTCGCCTCGGCCAATTCATCGCCCCCGACATGGTCGCTGTGCGTCTGACCCCGTCCTTCCCCTTCGTGGTCGTCGGCGCCCCATCCTATTTCGCCAGCCACGGCCGCCCACAGACGATGGACGACCTGCGCGGCCACGCCTGCCTGCGCCTGCGCCGCTCAAACGGGGCGATCGCGGCCTGGGCCTTCGTCGAGGGCAACCAGGCCATCGAGGCTGTTGTCCAGGGCCCGATCATCGCCCATGACTATCCGACCCTTATCGGCGCGGCGATCCAGGGCGTCGGCCTGGCCCAGGTCCCCCAGCCGCTCGTTCATCGTCCGATCACGGAGGGAAAGCTCGAGGCGGTGCTGGAGGGCCTCGCCGCCGAGACCCCGGGCGTTTTCCTCTACCACCCCGGCCGGCGCCAGGTGCTGCCCAAGCTCCGCGCCTTCATCGACCACCTCAGGGCTGGGGTGACCTAAAACCCGGCTCGAGCGGATTTGAATCCTATCTGCGCCCATCCGCGGTGAAGCCAGCCCCGCCGGCCGCATCGCGGCGACCGCCCCGCCCTGGACGGGGAGCGGGCCGCGCCCCCTCCGTAACCGCAGGATCGCCGGCGCGAAAACGCTCGCTGATAAACTCGGCCAGCTTGATCGGGTCGCCCTCGAACACCCGGTCGGCCAGGCGCTGGGCCTCGCTGGCAACGTAGTCTTCGAGCGTCACCAGCGCGTCATAGAGGTGAGCTCGGGAGTTCTGGCGGACGCGACGATTTGTCCACGATGAATAGTGCTGCCTATGGCTTGACTTCTCTTCCCTAAGGGAAGCCTGTAGCGATCCAGTGAACGACAAATGTCGGGGCGCGGCATTTAGGTGACCTCGGGACGACGGCGGAACAAACGCCGATCAGGGCCGCGGGGCACGGCAATGAAATTCAAGACATCGTTTA
>DASXGB010000008.1:0-7240 GCA_036489325.1 Caulobacteraceae bacterium | reverse complement strand
GGGGATCGTCGCCGATCTGGTCCGCGGCACGCCGGTGAGCGGGGTGGGGCACAGGGTCGTCCATGGGGGGGCGAAATATGCCGCCCCCGTCCGGGTCGACTCACAGGTATTGGCCTCACTCGCAGAGCTGGCGCCGCTTGCCCCGCTTCATCAGCCGCACAACCTCGCGCCCATCAAGGCGATCGCCGAGGCGGCGCCGCATATCCCTCAGGTGGCCTGTTTCGACACCGCGTTCCACCACGGCCAGCCGCACCTGGCCCAGGCCTTTGCGCTGCCGCGCAAGTACACCGAGGCCGGAGTCCGCCGGTACGGTTTTCACGGCCTGTCGTATGAGTTTGTGGCTACCCGGCTGACCGACGTCGCCCCCGAGCTCGCGCCGGCCCGGGTCGTCGTCGCCCATCTCGGCAACGGCGCCAGCCTGTGCGCCATGCGGGGCGGGCGGAGCCTGGCGACCACCATGGGTTTCACCGCCGTGGACGGGCTGATGATGGGTACGCGCTGCGGCGCCATCGATCCAGGCGTGCTGGTCTATCTGATGGATTCGTACGGGATGGACGCGCGCGCGATCGAAGACCTCATATACCGCCGCTCGGGTCTGCTCGGCGTGTCGGGCATCTCACCGGACATGCGCGAACTGCGGGCCTCTTCCGATCCGGCGGCCGCCGAAGCTATTGAGTTGTTTGTCTATCGGATCGTCCGCGAGATCGGCTCGCTGGCCGCGGCGCTGGGCGGCCTCGACGGGTTGGTCTTCACCGGCGGTATCGGAGAACATGACCCGGAGATCCGGGCGGAGGTTGCGGCGGGATGCCGCTGGCTGGGCGTCGAGCTTGACGCGGCGCGCAATGAAACCGGCGCGGGCCGGATCAGCGCCGAGACCTCGGCGGTTTCGGCCTGGGTCATCCCCACCGACGAAGAGAAAATGATCGCCCGTCACACGTCCGCCGTGCTGGGTTTGGTCTGAACGGAGCCGCCGCCTTCCGTGGCAGGCGCCGGGCGCTAGCGGGCGTCCAGTCCCCCCGAGCGGAAAATATCCACAGTGCGGTTGATGACCTCCTGCGATGGAGGTTCGGTGGTCGACAGTGAATAGTCGAGGCCAAGCCTCTCCCATTTGTACCGGCCCATCTGGTGGAAGGGGAGGATCTCGGCCCGCTCGACGACGCCGAGCGATGCGGCGAATTCCGCCACCTTGCCGATCTCGACGGGGTCATCGGTAAGGCCTGGGACAAGGACATAGCGGAGCCACATAGGGTGGTTCAACGCGGCGAGTCTGCGGCAGAACTCGATCACCGTCGCATTGTCGATGCCGGACGTCACCCTTCTGTGTTGTTCCGGGCTGAAGGCCTTCATGTCGAGGATGATGAGGTCGATGTCGGCAAGCTGTGCATCCGACAGCCGCTCGCCATAGAAACCGTTGGTCTCGAGGGCGGTGTGAACCTCGAGTTCCTTCGCTGCGGCGAAAAGCCTGGCTGCGAACCGGGCCTGCATCAGAGGCTCCCCGCCCGACAGGGTAAAGCCGCCATTCATGACCTTCAGGCCGGGGGCGTATTTTCGCAGCTCCTCGGTCGCCTGATCGATCGTCACCGGCATGCCGTTCGAAAGAGTCCAGGTGTCGGGGTTGTGGCAATAGCGGCAACGGAACATGCACAAGGTCGTCCAGGCGACCAGCCGGATCCCCGGACCGTCGACCGCCGAACCGGTGGTGAAGGAATGCAGGTAGCCGACATCGCCGCTGGCGACCGCCGACCTGAAGGTGGCCTCCGGCACATGTTGGCTGAGATCAACCCGAAGCTCGAAGGGGCTCGCGGCCTCGAGGGACACGCCAGCGGATTGGACTGGCCCAGTCACGCTACTCTCCGTGGAAGGTGCGGCTGATGACGTCCATCTGTTGCTCGCGGGTCAGGCGGACGAAGTTGACGGCATAGCCGGAGACCCGGATCGTCAGGGTCGGGTAGTTTTCAGGATGCTCCATGGCGTCGATCAGCGTCTCGCGATTGAGGACGTTGACGTTCATGTGGTAGCCGGTCGAACCAAAGAAAGCGTCGAGTATCCCCACCAGATTCGTCGACCGCTCTTCTGGGAGGCGTCCAAGGCCCGTCGGAACGATCGTCGTGGTGAGAGATATCCCGTCGGCTGCATCTCGATAGGGAATCTTGGCCACGGACGCCGCCGAAGCATGGATGCCGTGGCTGTCGCGTCCGTGCATCGGGTTCGCCCCCGGCGCGAAGGGCTCGCCCTTGCGCCGCCCATCGGGGGTATTTCCGGTCGCCTTGCCGTAAACGACGTTGGAGGTGATGGTCAGCACCGACTGGGTGTGGACCGCGTTCCGGTAGGTCGGGTGCTTGCGGAGTTTGCCCATGAAGGTCGTGACGAGCCACGCGGCGAGATGGTCCACGCGGTTGTCGTTGTTGCCAAATTGCGGGAACTCGCCTTCCGTTTCGTAGTCGACGACAAGACCAGTGTCGTCGCGGATCACCTTCACCTTGGCGTACTTGATGGCCGAGAGGCTGTCCGCCACGACCGACATGCCGGCGATGCCGAACGCCATGGTCCTGAGAGGCGCATAGTCATGCAGCGCCATCTCGACGCGCTCGTAAGCATATTTGTCATGCATGTAGTGGATGACGTTCATGGCGCTCACATAGACGCCTGAGAGCCAATCCATTGTCCGCTCGAACTTCTCGAGGACGTCGTCGAACTCGAGATAGTCGCCCTTTACGGGCTCACTCGCCGGGGCCACCTGGTCGCCCGTCACCTCGTCCCTGCCGCCGTTGATCGCATACAGGAAGCATTTCGCCAGATTGGCGCGGGCGCCGAAGAACTGCATTTGTTTGCCCAGGGCCATCGGCGAGACGCAGCAGGCGATTGCCCCATCGTCACCCCAGGCGCGGCGCATCATCTCGTCGCTCTCGAACTGCAGCGAACTGGTGTCGATGGCCACCTGGGCCGCGAAGAGGCGGAATGGCTTGGGAAGCCGAGGCGAATACCAGATCGTGAGATTCGGTTCGGGGGCAGGCCCCAGGTTGTAGAGGGTCTGCAGAAACCGGAAGCTGGTCTTGGTCACCAGCGGCCTTCCGTCGTCACCCATGCCCCCAATCGACTCCGTTACCCAGGTCGGGTCGCCGGCGAAAAGCTCGTCGTATTCCGGCGTACGCAGGAACCGCACGATCCGCAGCTTGATGACGAAGTCGTCGATGATCTCTTGCGCCGCCGCCTCGGTCAGGACGCCTGCCTGGAGGTCCCTCTCGAAGTAGATGTCGAGAAAACTCGACGTGCGGCCGAGTGACATGGCCGCGCCATTCTGTTCCTTCACGCCGGCCAGGTATCCGAAATACAGCCACTGGACCGCTTCCTTGGCCGTTCGCGCCGGACTGGAAATGTCGAATCCATACTTGGCGGCCATGACCTTCAGTTCGCCAAGCGCCCGAATCTGCTCGGCCAGCTCCTCGCGGTCGCGGATAATGTCCTCGGTCGACCACTCGCGGTCCAGCGCGGCCTTCTCCTCCTGCTTGATCTCGATCAGGCGATCGACGCCATAGAGCGTCACCCTGCGATAGTCCCCGATGATCCGGCCCCGGCCGTAGGCGTCGGGCAGTCCGGTCAGGATGTGCGAACTGCGGCAGCGTCGAACATCGGCGGTGTAGGCGTCGAACACCGCCTCGTTGTGGGTCTTGCGATACTTCGTGAAGGTTTCGACCACCGCCGGGTCGGGCTCATAGCCGTAGGTCTTCAGGGCGTTGACCACGAGCCTGAATCCGCCGTTGGGCATGATCGCCCGCTTCAGCGGCGCATCGGTCTGCAGGCCGACGATGACCTCTCGGTCCTTGTCGATGTAACCCGCGTCGTGGGCGGTGATCGAACTCGGGATCTGCGAGACATCGAGCACGCTCTTCTTGCGCTCCTCGACAAACAGCGTCTGCAGTTTCGCCCAGATCGCTTGTGTCCGGCTGGTGGGGCCCTCGAGGAACGCCCCGTCGCCGTAGTAGGGCGTCACGTTCTGTTGGACGAAGTCCCGGACGTCGATGCCTTTAGGCCAAAGGCCGCCCTGAAAATCGGACCAGGGGTCGCTCGTGTCCGCTTTGGCGGGCGCATCTAAAACCTGCGTTGGCATCCTACTCTCCCTGTCCAACGGTTTGTCCCCGCGCTGCCGCCGACCCTGCGGCCCCCTTCGCGCCGCGGGCCGGGCCCGTTTCACGCAACAGCAGGGCCAGGATGAGCGCCAGCGCCACGCCGAAGAGCATCGGCCCGAACGCCGCCTGATAATGGCCGAGTTCGCGCTCGCCTCCCCCGCTCGCCTGCATCAGCAGGCCCGCGAACACCGGGCCCAGCAGTGCGGAAAGAGAGAAGTTGATGAAGTTGATGACACCGGTCGCCGTCCCGCTGTGCTCCGGACGGTTGGCTTCCTTGATCACCGTGTAGGGAAGCATGGCGGCGCCGGAGGCGATACCGGCGACGAGCCCGAGGCTGAACGGCGGGAAGGCGCTGTGGGGCCCGTACAGGATCACGGCCAGGCAGGCCACCAGGACTGCGGCAGCGCCGACGATGACCGGCTTGCGGCGCCCGATCCTGTCCGAAACGGCGCCCATCAACGGCGCACCGATGATCCAGCCGAACGGGACCGAAGCCGACCGCATGACGGCCATGGCGTAGGGCACGTCATGCGCCTCCTGTAGGTAGCGCACCCCCCAGACCATGTCGAAGATGGTGGTCGGGAGGAACATCAGGCCCGCGATGAGGCCGCATAGAATGGACTGCGGGTTGGCGAACACCGAGCCCATCGACCGAGCCGCCTTCGTCAACCAGCCCCCACGTTCGGGAGTCGCCAGACCCGCAGGGGCCGGGGCCGACGCGCGGGAAGGAACGAGGAGCAGCAACAGAACGGCGATCGCCAGACCGACGACGCCCATCGTCAGCCAGAAGGTTTTGACCGAAACCCCCTTGTCCATGATCGGGCCCACCAGGAACTGCCCGGCCGATCCGCCCGCCATGCCGAACATCTGTGTGACGCCGATGAGCGTCGCCGCACGTGAGGCCGGGAAGTTGGTGGTGGCGATATAGGCGGCGCCGATGAGCGCGAAGACACCCGCGGCCCCCTGCAGGAAACGACCGGCGCCGGCGACGCCCGGATTGCCGGCGGCAAACAGGAACGCGCCGACGCCTATGGCAGCCGCTGCCAGTGGCAGGACACGCCGTGGGTCCAGCTGGTCCATCGCCACACCGGCCACGAGGCTGAACGGAGCGTAGCCGTAGTAGAACAGGCCCAGCAACGAGGTCAGACCCACGGCTGACAGCTGAAAAGTCTGCGTCAGCTGCGGCGCCATCACCGCGGGCGCGGAACGCAGGACATACTGGTAGAAGTAGAAGATCGAAATGACGAGCCAAGCGAAGACGATCGTGCGGGATGCCGCCCTAGGCTGAAGGCCGGCATGCGCCATCGCCCGGACTCAGCAGAGCGTCAACGATACCGCGAGGCCGCCTTCTGATGTCTCCTTGTACTTGGAGTTCATTTCCTTGGCCGTGAGCGCCATCGCCGTAACCGTCGAGTCGAGATCGACGCGCCGATTGGCCGGGACCTCGTTCTTGGCGATGAGGTAGCCCGTCCACGACTTCACGGCCCCGAACGCGCACCGCTCGATGCACGGGATCTGGACAAATCCGGCCACCGGATCGCAGGTCATCCCGAGGTGATGTTCGAGGGCGCCTTCGGCGGCGTTGGACGCGACCTGCGGTGGCTCGCCGTAGGCCGCCGCGATCATCGCAGCGCCCATGGCCGAAGCCACCCCGATCTCGGCCTGGCACCCGCCCTCGGCCGCCGAGAGCGTGGCGTTGTGCTTGCACAGATAGCCGACGAGCGCGCCGACGAGCAGGCCCTCGCGGATCTTGTCCTCGGGCAGCTTCGCGCCCTTGTCGCCCAGGGAAACAAGGACCGCCGGCATCACCCCGGCCGATCCGCCGGTTGGCGCGGTGATCACCAGGTGGCCGCGGGCGTTCTCCTCGGATCCGGCCAGTGCGTAGGCCGCCACGAGGCCGATGCCCTGGCGTGCAACGCCCTCCTGCTTGCTGAGCACGCTCTCGTATATGTCGTGGGCCTTGGTCTTGAGCTTGATCGGCCCGGGCAGCGTTGTCGTCGGCGCCGCCAGTCCGGTCTGCACGGTGGCCCGCATCGCGGCCATGATCTTATCGAGAAAGGCGTTTACTTCGGCCTCGCTCTTGCCGGAGACCGCGACCTCGTTGGCCATCGCCAGTTGCGCGAGCGTGATGTTATCCCGGCTGGTGTGCGCCAGCACCTCGGCCATGGTTTGGTAGGGATATTTGGGCGCGCCCTTCTGGGGCGGCGTGTAGCCCTTCCACTCGATGAACCCGCCACCGACGGAATAGTACTCCTGCTCGAGCAAGGGCTTGTCGCCCGCCAGAAGCTGGCAGGTCATCGTGTTCGGGTGGGGAAAATCGCCCTTGGTGGCGCCGTAGACGATATCCTTTAGCGAGACGTTCAGGCTCTTTTCGCCCAGCTTGACCGGGAACACCTGATCCGGCCTGGCTTGCAGCTCGTCGAGGAAGGCCGGATCGATCGTGGCCGGCTCCTTGCCGACCAGGCCAGCGAGGCTGGCGCGCTCGGTTCCATGACCCTTGCCGGTGGCGCTCAGGCTGCCATACAGCGTGACCTTCAGCGACGTCGCCTGAGCGAGTTGGTCAGCGGGCAGTTTCGTGCAGCGCTGGTAGAAGTCGTAGGTGATCCGCATCGGCCCGATGGTGTGGGACGACGACGGTCCGGGCCCGACTTTGTAGAACTCCTCCACGGTGGTGATCACCGGGCCCTTGCTTTCCTTGACCACCTCAAGGGTGGGAGACAGGGTCACGTTGACGCCTGGCGCCGGGGCCGCGACATCGGCGATCGCGGCGATCGGGCGCCCGGTGAGCGCGGCGATCGCTACCGCCAGCGCGCTGCGCATCATGAACGCTCGCCGATCGGAGCCCGGTGGCGGGATCGAGAAGTCCAGATCGGGCAGCGGCGGATTTAGGTCTTCAGATTGCGCATTCATTCTCGTGTCTCCTGGAACCCAATTGCCAGCTCAGATTTCCTGCGGCGGGAGGGTGGCCGATCGGGCCAGCGCGTGCAGCGCCAAACCAGCGACAAGCGCCTGCGGCTGCTGGGGTTGTGAAGACCTGCCCCAAAAGCGCCGGCCATCGACATCGGCACCCACTCCCATGAGGGCAACACTCGGGATGTCGCCCCTCAGGCAGT
>DASXGB010000333.1:0-38427 GCA_036489325.1 Caulobacteraceae bacterium | reverse complement strand
TAGAGAGCGGACGTCGCCCCTTGAGGGGATGCGACAATCCGACACGTTAACCTCTTGGCAAGGTTTGACGTTTGGTGCTTGCAGACAATCAAGAAGGGACTGCGCACATGAACGTCACCTTCAGTACCCGGCAGCGCAACTTCCTTGCGCACGGCCTTGTGATTTTCGGCGTCGCCCTTGCCTTCGTGGCGCTTGCGACGGCGACCGGCTCGATGCCGAGCACTCACGCCGTGCAGTCGGAAACCCTTGTGGCCATGGCGCAGGGCGTCTTCGGCGCCTGAGCGCTTCAGGCGCATGACCGGCGGCTGATCGCCCCGGTCTGCGTTCGCCAGCCTCCGCGCGCCTCGGCGACCCAAAGCGGCGCCGTGCGACAATGAAGCCAATCGCCCGCGGAGCTCCGGCCCAGTAACCTCCCCCGCCAGTGAGCGATTTTGTTGATATCCCAAGGCCGATCTCGTCGGAGAAGCGGCCTTTCCCCGCAAGGTCCTCCGCGGCCTCGCCCGGCCGCTTTCGCTCTGCTGAAACCCCTCTCGCCTACAGCAACGGCGTTGGCGCGAGCAGTCTCGCCCGCGAAGTCAATCTGGCGCCGGGGCCGGTTTCCTGGCTTCGCCTGGCCCCGAAATTCGATCCGCGTCGCACCTGGACGGTGGCCGAGCTGGAAGAAGCCGCGACGGGCCGGGAATTCGTTCTCGCGCCCTACGGCATGGGGCGGGGCGCCTACGCCATAGGATCGTTCCGCGACACGGACGGTTTCGGTGTCTGGGTCACGCACGGGCGGGACTATCGGACCTTGTGGGCGAGCTTCATCTTCACGACCGGCGAGATCTGGGGCGTCGACGCCCTGGCGATGAATATCGACCGCGGCCTCATCCAGTTCGACCTGCCGATGATGGTCCAGGCCCTCAACTGTTACCGAGACCTGTTGCGGCGATTGTGGATCGACGGGCCGTACCGGTGGACCGCCGGCATGGAAGGCACGAACAACCGCAGCCTGGCGCCGGCCACCCCGGCGACTCTGTTCCAGCCCGAGGGCCTCGCGCGCTGCGACGAGATCGTGGCTGAGGGTGAGTTGACCGACGAGCAGGACGCCTCCGAGCCGGCGCGCGGCTTTCTCGCCGTTATCCACGAAGCCTTGGGGCTGGCGACGCCGAAATAAGCAGCGCGCCGGATGCGCTATCGGACCGGCGCACCGACTGCAGGGAGCAGCGTTGGGCCATGAGACGCCTCGGCCTCATCGGCGGGATGAGCTGGGAGAGCACAGCGGTCTATTACCGCCGGCTCAACGAGCTGGCGCGCGAGCGCCTGGGTGGCCAGCACTCGGCTGACTTGGTGATGGTGTCGTTCGATTTCGCGCCGATCGCGGCCATGCAGGCGGCCGGCGACTGGGACTCAGCGGCGGCGCAGATGATCGAGGCGGCCAAGCGGCTGAAGACGGCGGGAGCGCAGGCCCTGGTCATCTGCGCCAACACCATGCATCGCATGGCCGAAGAGGTGGAGGCGGCCGTGCGGATCCCTCTGATCCACATCGCCGACGCCACGGCCGCCGAGATCCGCGCCGCGGGGGTAAAGCGGCCGCTGCTGCTGGCGACACGGTTCACCATGGAGCAGGCCTTCTACCGAGATCGGCTCAGGGCCCGCGGGGTCGAAGCCGTCATTCCGAACGAGGCCGAACGGGGTCGCCTGCACGCGATCATTTACGATGAGCTGATCCAGGGGCGGATCGAGAGCGCCTCGCGGGCGACGTTCGTCGCCGTGGTGGCGCGGACAATGGCCCAGGACGGCGTCGACGCGGCGATCTTGGGCTGCACCGAGTTCGACCTGCTGGTGGGGCCCAAGGACCTGCCGGTTCCGGTGTTCGACACCACCGACATCCATGCCCGGGCGGCGATGGACTTCGCGCTGGCGGAGTAGGGAGGGGGCGCCGTAACCCCTCACCCGGGCGGGCTCTGGCGAGCCCGTCTCGACCTCTCCCTGTGGGAGAGGTGAATTACGGCAGCGCGCGGACGCCGAAGGCGTAGGGATGGCCCCAAAGGGCGACCGCCCAGAGGACGACGGCGAGGGCGAGGCGCCACCAGCCGATCTCGGCCAGGCTGAGTCTCTGGCGCCCGGCGAGGATGGCGGCGAACGGAACGGACGAAGTCTGGGCGGCGAAGGCGTCCCAGCGCTCGCCAAGCTTGCGCTTGCGCTTGGCGTCGATGCTCGGGGGCCCGAGGACCGACAGGATGAAGAAGGCGCCGAAGAGAACGATGGCGGGTTGCGATCCGTCCACCAGCAGGTGGCCGGCTGACCATAGGGCCACGCCCCACAGGAAGGGGTGGCGGGTGACACGCACCATGCCGCGGATGGCGTCCGCCTTATCGAGCACGCCCTCCTGGCGAACGCTGGTGGGGTTGGGCGTGAGGATTCCCGGCAGGATCAGCAGGAAGGCCAAGAGCTGGAGGACGATCTGGATGTCGCGGGTCACGGGCGTCACCGACCAGTAGGGCGCGGCGGCCGCAGCGCTGGCCCTGGCCGGCCCGAAGACCATGATCAGCCAGACGAGGCAGGCGACCTCGGCCAAGGAGAAGAGGCCCATGTAGGGCCCCTCGCCGATGGCGCCGGTGAGCGCGTCGCGCACGCGTGTGCCTGAGACCAGGAGGTGGATAAGGACGAAGACCGTGGCGGCGGCGATCAGAATGGCCATGACGAACGCCCTCTCGATATGAGTCGAGGCGAGCCTACGCCTGTCTCAGGGGCAGAGGGAGGGGGTGACGGCGAAGCTTCGGTGGAGCAGCCTAGTCGAAGACGGCGACGAGGTCTGGGCCGAGCCGTCGCCCGCGCTGGATGTCGCGCGCAGCCAGAAAGGCGTTGAACATCAAAACCGAGGCCGAAATCCACAGGAAGAGCAGGCCGAAATTATAGATCTTCGAGGTCAGGGACGGGCCATGCGGATCCAGGAGGAAGATGAAATAGGTCAGGGCCAGGATACTGAAGACGGAATAGGCGAGCAGGACCACGGCCGCCGTCCGGCTGGCGAACACCAGCAGCCAGAGGCTCGAGAGCAGGAAGACGCCGATCATCGCCCAGTCGAAGATCAGAGGTTGGAAATTATTCAGATTTATCAATATGTTCCTGCCGACGAGCTCCAGGAAGGGGACGAGAAAAATCACCGTCGCCCACCGGATGGTCTTCACAGGTGTCATATCGAACCGCCCCCGGCCGCGCTCAATCGGCGACCGCACACGAGCTAATATAGCCCTAATCGCCGCCTTTGGGGATGGCCGCGGCGACCAACTTATTGGCCGATCGCGACGCGCCTTCGTGGAACGCCTTCCCTGGAACGCAGTGGGGCGTCGCAACGTTTGGCCGAAGGCTCGTCGCGGCCAAAGCCCAGCGCCATGCCGGCGCGCGATCGGCGAGAGAAGAGGAGCCGACAGATGAGAGTTCCCTACATCGCGCTCGCGGGTGTCCTGGCCCTGGGCGCATGCTCGCAGAACACCCAGGAAGACGCCAATGCGGCAGCGAAGCAGGTGACCGCCACGGCGGTCTCCGCGGCGCACGACACCGAAGCGGACGCCAAGGTAGCGGCCGCGAAGGCCAAGGTCGCGGCGGACCTGGCGGAGCGCAAGGCCGACGCCGCGGCAGACGCCGCGAAAAACACTCACTAGGGCGCCTCGGCGGTTCAGACGCCGTACCGAGGGTATCAGGGAAAATGAGACGCGGGGCCGGCCTTTCCAGCCGGCCCGACCTGCCAATCGCTACTTGTGGCAGACTTTGTCCTTCGGGATGCAGCCGCCGCCGCAGGGCTTGCCCTTCGAGCAGTGTGGCGGCGCGCCGGCCGCCTTCGCAGCCTTGCTCTCGTCAGACCGCGCGCGCTTCGAGGCGGCGACCGCGATGCCGGCATCCTTCTTCGCGGCGGCCTTGTCGGCCGCGGTGGACTTGTCGGCGGCGGCCTGCTCGGCGTTGGCGGCCTTGTTCTCAGCACCCTGCCGCGCCTTGTGGGTCTTGGTCGCTGCCTCCTTGTCGGCATTGGCGACCGTGGTGGCGGCGTTCGCCTTGGTCGCCGCGTTCTTGCCGGCCGCCACCGCCGAGGGGCATTGGATGAATTTGCCGTGAGCGTCCTTGCACGACTTGGCGTCGGCGACGCTTGCGAGCGCCAAAGCCGCGATGGCGGTCAGAATCAGTGTCTTGCGCATGATCGGCCCTCCTGCCGATGAGGCGAACGCTCGCAGGGCCCGATCGGTTGCGCCTGATGGTCGTCAATCCGTGAGGCGAGGGCCAAGCGCCTTGGCCGCAAGAGGTCTCGCTAATCCCTCAGCTCGACCACCACCGGCACGTGGTCGGAGGGTTTGTCGCGGGCGCGCACGTCGCGGTGGATGACGACGCTCTCCAGCCGGTCGGCGGCCTGGGGGGAGAGCAGGGCGTGGTCGATGCGGATGCCATGGTTTCTCTGCCAGGCCCCAGCCTGATAGTCCCAGAAGGTGTAGCCGCCCGGGGCGCCGTCGGCGGCTTCATAGGCGTCAGTGAGACCAAGCCACTTCAGGCGCCGCCAGGCGGCGCGCGTCTGCGGCTGGAAGAGGGCGTCGCCCGTCCAGGACGCCGGATCGTCTGCGTCCTGCGGCTCCGGGATGACGTTGTAGTCGCCGGTCAGGACCAGCCGCTCCTCGAGCGAGAGCAGCTCGCCCGCGTGCCTGGCCAGGCGGTCCATCCAGGCGAGCTTGTAGGTGAACTTGTCGGTGCCGACCGGGTTGCCGTTGGGAAGATAAATGGCGGCGACGCGCGCCGGGTGCGGGCCTGAGACGACGGCCTCGAGGTAGCGGGCGTGGTCGTCACCGTGGTCGCCGGGCAGGCCCTTGCGGACATCCTCGAGCGGGGTCTTCGAGACGATGGCGACGCCGTTGTAGGATTTCTGGCCGTGGACCGTGCAGTTGTAGCCCAGCGCCTCGAACTCGGCCGCCGGGACCTTCTCGTCGACGCACTTGATCTCCTGCAGGCAGGCGACGTCCGGGGCGGCCTCGCGGAACCAGCCGAGCACGGTCTCGAGCCGGGCGTTGATCGAATTGACGTTCCAGGTGGCGACGCGCACCCCCGCAGCCTCTCAGATCGAGAAGGAAACGCCGCAGCCGCAGCTGGTGCGGGCGTTGGGATTGCGCACGCGGAACTCGGCGGCGGCGAGCTCGTCGACGAAATCGATCTCGGAACCCTTGAGGAGGGCGAGTGAGATCACGTCGATGACGGCGCGGGCGCCGTCACGCTCAATGACGAGGTCGTCCTCTTCGGCGGCGTCGACGAGATCGAGGCGGTACTGAAAGCCGGAACAGCCGCCGGCGTCGACGGAAACGCGCAGCATCAGGGGCCGGCCTTCGCGCGCAGCGATGGCCTTGAGGCGCCGGGCGGCGGCCTCGGAAAGGGCGACGGGGGTTGCGGTGACCGTATCGGGCATGGCTTTGGGGTTACAATTCCGGGCTCTATATGATGCCTCCGCCTGACTGAAGCAAACGGGCGCCCGCCGATCGGACCCAGATGAGTTCTCCCGCAGCCTTGGCCTTGGTTGGGCGTGCGCCCTACGCCGAGGATCCCGCCAGGAGCCGCGGCCGTTGGCGCGAAGAGCCGGCCAGCCTGACGCGCTCAGCCTTCGCCCGCGACCGCGACCGGATCATCCACACCTCGGCCTTCCGCCGACTGAAGGAGAAGTCGCAGGTGTTCGTCGCCCATGAAGGCGACTACTTCCGCACCCGCCTGACCCACTCCCTCGAAGTCTCCCAGGTCGCCCGCTCTCTGGCGGCGGCCCTGGGGCTGGACGTTGACCTCGCCGAAGCCCTGGCGCTCGGCCACGACCTCGGCCATCCGCCGTTCGGCCATGCCGGCGAGGAAGAACTGGAGCGGGCTATGGCCCCCTGGGGCGGCTTCGACCACAACGCTCAGACCTTCCGGGTGCTGACGAGCCTGGAGCGGCGCTATCCGGCGTTCGACGGGCTCAACCTGACCTGGGAGACCCTGGAGGGAGTGGTCAAGCACAACGGTCCGGTGACGGCGGCGCTCGACCGACCGGCCTGGAGCGACCTGGTCGAGCTCAATGCGGCCTGGGACCTGAGGCTTGATTCCTGGCCGTCGGCCGAAGCCCAGGCGGCGGCCATCGCCGACGACATCGCCTACAACAACCACGACGTGGATGACGGCCTCGACGCGCGCCTCTTCACCCTGGACGAACTGAGGGAGGTTCCGCTGATCGGGCCCATCCTTGACCGCGTCATGGCCGACTATCCGGCGCTGGATGCGCGGATGACGCGGCTTGAGGCCGTTCGCCGGATGATCGGGGCCATGGTCGAGGACGTGCTTGCCGAAACCAGGGCGAGGGTAGCGGCCTCGGGCGTCGACAGCCCGGACGCGGTGCGCGGACTGGGGAGGGCGATCGTCGCCTTCTCCGAGCCGATGTCGGAGGACCTGGCGCGGCTGCGCGCCTTTCTCTACGAGCGCATGTACCGGCACTGGCGGGTCAACCGCAGCCGCAGCCAGGCGCGACGGATCCTCGCCGAGATGTTTGCCTTGTTCCAGGACGAGCCGGACGTCCTGCCGGCCGACTGGTACGGGCGCCTGCGGGAGCTCGACGAAGCCGGCCGGGCGCGGATGATCTGCGACTACATCGCCGGCATGACCGATCGCTTCGCCATCGAGGAGCACCGTCGGCTCTTCACCCTCGATCCGTGGGGATCCGGGATCCGGGGGTAGCGTTCTCTTCCCCCTTCACAAGGGGGAGGTCCGGCCGAAGGCCGGGATGGGGGATCGGACACGCCGGCGTTTCCGTCCCCCCTTCGTCCCTGCTTCGCCAAAGCTTCGCAGGGACACTTCCCCCCGCAGCGGGGGGAAGAGAGGTATGGCGCGAAGCCGGGGATGGAGGATCGGAAGCGCCGGCGTTTCCGTCCCCCCATAGTCCCTTCGGGACACTTCCCCCCGCTGCGGGGGGAAGAGAAAGCAAGCTTGGCCGTGCGGCGGAATGTCGCGGTTAATGAGAATTACCCGACCCTTAGCGCGCCAGGGGCCGAATTCGACCCTGCGGCGACGCCTGATTTCCGAGCAGAATCCTGTGGATAGCTGCTGTGAACAGGCGCCTGGACGGACCTGACGAATCACCGCGTTTGCTAGGCTGGCGTTAACGGTTCGTTTGCCGCGCGAGCGGAGAGTCCGCGCGCCTTTTTCTGGAGCCTTCATGTCCACCACCCGCCGGGATTACGACCCGACCGAGCGGCCTCTGGCGTTCGACGGACGCGATGCGCCGCCCCCGAGGCGCGGCCCCGCGCCCGTAACCCTGGTGCTCAGCCTGTTGCTGCTCGTCGGTCTGGGCGGGGGCGTATTCTATCTCTACCGCGGCGGCGTGCGCGCTCCCAGCGGACCGCCGGCCCCGGTCGGCGTGCCGATCCGCGACGTCCGCGTGGCCGCTCCGCCGCAGCCGCAGCAACCCGATCCGGCCGCCGGTCTGTCGATCTACAAGGACTCGCAGACGACGACCCAGGCCGCGCCGACGTTCGTCGCACCGCCCGAGCAGCCGACGCCGAGGCCGGTGACCGGCCAGGAAGTGCTAGTGGCGCCCACCGCCGGCCCGATCGCGGCCGCGCCGGCCGACGTCCCGCAAGCCAAGCCGGTGAAGACCGCCTCGATCGATTCGATCCTGGCGACTCAACCGGCCGCCGCCACCGCCAAGCCCGCGATCGCCGCGTCCAGGGCGGCGACTGCGACCGTCAAGACGGCGAGCGCCAAGCCGCCCGCGGCTGCCACCGTCAAGACGGCGAGCGCGACCGAAAATACGCCGACGACGTCGAGCGCCAACACCGCTGGCTCCGACAAGCCAGACAAGGTTTCCGGCTTCGTCGTCCAGATCGGGGCCTTCTCGAGCGAGACCATGGCCGACAAGAGCTGGGACGGCGCGGCCGGCGTCGCGCCGGGCGCCATGGCCGGCAAGGGCAAGCATATCGCCCCGATGAGCAAGGACGGGGCCACCCTCTACCGTGTGGCGATCACCGGCTTCTCCACCCGCGCAGACGCCCAGTCCCTGTGCGCCAAGCTCACCGCAGCCGGGAAGACCTGCTTCGTAAGGTGACGATCGCCGCCATCTTCGGCTGCGCCGGGCCGGCGCTCTCCAGGACCGAGGCGGCCTTCTTCCGCGATGCCCAGCCCTGGGGGTTCATCCTCTTCGGGCGGAACATCGAGACGCCCGACCAAGTCCGACGCCTGACCGAGGATCTGCGTGGCGCCGTCGCGCGCGCCGACGCGCCGGTGCTCATCGACCAGGAGGGCGGTCGGGTGGCGCGCCTCAGACCGCCGCACTGGCGCCGATATCCGGCCGGAGCGGCTTACGCGCGCCTGGCTGAGACCGATCCCGCCCACGCCGGCGAGATGGCCTGGCTGGGCGGACGGCTCATCGCTCATGATCTCTTCGCGCTCGGCGTCAATGTCGACTGCGCCCCTGTCCTGGACGTGCCCCAGCCCGGCGCGCACGATGTGATCGGCGACCGCGCCCTGGGCGATTCGCCCGGTCTTGTCGCGCGGCTGGCGCGGCGATTCGCCCTGGGCCTGACGGCCGGGGGCGTGTCGCCGGTGTTCAAGCACATCCCCGGACACGGCCGCGCGATGGCCGACAGCCACGAAACCTTGCCTGAGACCGACGCGAGCCAAGCGGAGCTCGAAGCGACCGATTTCGCGCCGTTCCGGGCCCTGGCCGACCAGGCGATGGCGATGACCGCACATGTGGTCTACCGGGCCCTCGACCCCGAGCGTCCGGCGACGATCTCGCCAACGGTGATCGGCGAGGTCATCCGCGGCCGGATCGGCTTTTCCGGCCTGCTGATGACCGACGATCTTTCCATGAAGGCTCTGGGCGGGACGTTCTCAGAGCGGACGACAGCGGCGCTGGCCGCCGGCTGCGACATCGTCCTCCACTGCAACGGCGATCCCGACGAGATGGCGGCGGTGGCCGGGGCGGCGCACGGCCTGGACGGCGCTTCCGCCGAACGAGCCCGGCGGGCCCTGGCGCGGGTGGCGGGCGGACCCGAATCATTCGACCAAGAGGACGGCCGCCGCCGGTTCGAATCGGTGTTTGGGGCGGCGTTCGCGACGAGCCATTCGCCATGAGCCCATTGCCGTGAGCCTGGCCTTCCAGTCCGCGCTCGAGTTCTCTGCCGCTGCCGACGCGGGCCTGGACGAGGCCTTGATCGTCGACCTCGACGGCTTCGAGGGCCCGCTCGATGTGCTGCTGGCTCTGGCCCGGGCGCAGAAAGTCGACCTGCTGAAGCTGTCGGTGACCCGGCTCGCCGAACAGTACCTCGCCTTTGTGCGCGAGGCGCGGCGGCGGCGGTTCGCGCTGGCCGCCGACTATCTGGTCATGGCCGCGTGGCTCGCCTACCTGAAATCGCGCCTGCTGCTGCCCAAGCCGGCCGCGGGGGGCGATGGCGAGCTGACGGCGGAGGACGAGGCCGGACGCCTGGCCTTCCGCATCGCCAAGCTCGACGCCATGCGTCGCGCCGCAGAGGCCCTGGAAGCGCGGCCGATCCTGCGCCGCGACGTCTTCCCCCGCGGCGATCCCGAGGCGGCGAGAATCGTGTCGCGGCGGCCCTTCGAGGGCGACCTCTATGAGTTGATGAGCGCCTATGTGGCGCAGCGCCGGCGGCGCGAGGAGCGGCTCTACCGGCCCCCGAGCCCGGTGACCTTACGCCTCGACGAGGCGCGCGAGCACCTGCGCGAGCTGTTGCCGGCGCTGACGCGCTGGACGGCCCTCTCCGGCGTGGCGCCGGCCAGGAGAGCCGAAGGCCCCAGCCGGGCTTCCTGCCTCGCCTCGACCCTGGCCGCCGGACTGGAACTGGTGCGCGAGGGCGCGCTCGAGGCCCGCCAGCTCGTCGCCTTCGAGGAAGTCTATCTGCGCGGTCGGAAGGCGAGCGGACACAAGGCGGCGGCGTGAGCCCGCCGGTCTTCGCCGTGGAGCGGATGGTGGAGGCGCTGCTGTTCGCCGCCGCCGAGCCGTTGAGCGCCGCCGATCTCGCCGAGCGCCTGCCGGCCGGGGCGGAGGTGGCGCAGGCCCTGGCCGCATTGAAGGCGCGCTATGCCGGCCGGGGCGTCGAGCTGGTCTGCGTCGCCGACCGGTGGCGGCTCCAGACGGCCGAGGACCTCGCCTTCCTGATGACCCAGGAGCGGGTCGAGCCGCGCAGGCTCGGCCGCGCCGCCCGCGAGACCCTGGCCATCGTCGCCTATCACCAGCCGGTGACCCGGGCCGAGATCGACGCCATCCGCGGCGTCCAGGCCAATCGCGGGACGCTCGATCAGCTGCTGGAGCTCGGGCTCGTCAGGATGCGCGGACGGCGCCGCTCGCCTGGCCGGCCGGTGACGTTCGGCACGACGGACGCCTTCCTGGAGCATTATGGCCTGGCGAGCCTGGCGGACCTGCCGGGCGCCGCCGAGATGAAAGCTGCCGGCCTGCTGAGCCTCGACCTGCCGGAGGGGTTCGAGTTCACGCCCGGCGCGGGCGCCGAAGCGGAGGAGGATCCTCTGGAAGAGGAGGCCGAATTCCACGTCGACTATCTCGAAGGCGAAGGAGAGGAATAATCCCTCGCGGACCAGGGTAGGGGTGTGATCGGCCGCCTTTCTGGCGTGCGCCGTTTGATGGCCCTATATTCGAGGCTCGAGAGACATCGCGACGCCCAAGGCGCCGCCAGAGGAGAAGCCGATGGGCACTCTGAGCCCGATTCATTGGATCATCATCGGCGCGGTGGTGCTGCTGCTGTTCGGCGGGCGCGGAAAGCTGTCGGGCCTGATGGGCGACGCCGCCAAGGGCATCCGCGCCTTCCGCGAAGGCCTCAAGGGCGACGAGCACGAGACCCCGGCGCCGACGCCGCTGCCCAAATCCGAGGCGGACAAGGACCCGATCGTCCGCTAGAGCCGGGCCCGGCCACCGGCCTTCGGAGAGGTTCGACCGCGCATGTTCCCAGAAGGCCGCATCGTCGACTTCATGCTCGTGGCGGCGGTGGCGCTGATCGTGGTCGGACCCAAGGACCTGCCGGTTCTGATGCGCAAGGTCGGCCAGTTCGTCGCGCGGATGCGGGCGATGGCCGCCGAGTTCCGCGTCAGCTTCGACGAGATCGCCCGACAGTCCGAACTCGACGAGCTCCGGCGCGAGGTCGAGGCCATGCGCGCGAACGTCACCTTGCCGCAGGCGGCCGCGGCCGTCGTGGGCCCGGAGGCGGCGGGGGCGCTCCAGGACATCCATTCGGGCCTCAAGGAGGTAGATAGCGGGTTGGCCCAGGGGGTCCCGGTCGGAACTCTGCCGGCGACGGAGGCTGACGACCAGCCGGACCTGCCGTTCGGTGAGCCGGGAGCCAAGAGCCATTCCGAACCCGCCGGGCAGACTCCGGTCAGGGCCGATCCTTGAGCCAGGAAGACGAGGGGGAAATCGAGGCTTCGCGCGCGCCTCTGCTCGACCATCTCATCGAGCTGCGCCGCCGGCTGATCATCTGTGCGGCGGCGCTGGCGGTGGGTTTCGGCGTCTGCTTCGCGTTCTCGCGCGAGATCTACATCGCCCTGCTGCACCCGTTTGAAGTGGCCGGCGCGCTGATGGCGAGCCAGGGAGCCAAGGGCCATGGCCCGTTCGAGCTGTGGTTGACGCTGATCGGCGCCGCGCCCCCGCCGCACGGACTGCCGCAGCTGAAGCTGGTGTTCACCGCGCCGCTGGAGTTCTTCTTCACGAAGGTCAAGCTCGCTGTGTTCGGGGCGGTGGTGCTGACCTTTCCGGTGCTGGCCTGGCAGCTCTACCGGTTCGTGGCGCCCGGTCTCTACCGCCGCGAGCGCAAGGCCTTCCTGCCGTTCCTGCTCGCCTCGCCGGTGCTGTTCGCGATGGGCGCCGCCCTGGTCTACTTCGTGATGCTGCCCTTCGTGCTGTGGTTCAGCCTGAACCAGCAGATCGTCGGCGGCGGCAATGTCTCGGTCGAGCTCCTACCGAAGGTGTCGGACTACCTCTCCCTGGTCACGACCCTGCTGCTCGCCTTCGGCCTGTGCTTCCAGCTGCCGGTAGTCCTCTCGCTCCTGGGCCTGGCTGGCCTGGTGACGTCGAAGATGCTTAGGAACGTGCGCCGCTACGCCATTGTCGGGGTGTTCGGCGTTGCGGCCATCGTCACGCCGCCAGATCCGGTGAGCATGATCTCGCTCGCCCTGCCGATCACCCTTCTCTACGAGGTGTCGATCTGGTGCGTCGCGGCGCTGGAGATCCGTCGCCGGCGCGAGGATGCGGCGGAAGCCGCGGCGGCCGCAACCTGAACCCTTGTCCCTTGGCTCGCCCGCCGACGCGCCCTAAGGGAAGCCCTTCGCCCAGCTTCGACGCCCAGACTTCATGCACGATATCCGCGCCATCCGTGACGATCCCGCCGCCTTCGACAAGGGTTGGGGCGCGCGCGGGCTGGCGCCGCAAACCCCGACGATCCTTGCGATGGACGCCAAGCTGCGCGCCTGCCAGACCGCGCTGCAGGCCGATCAGGCGCGGCGCAACGAGGCCTCGCGGGCGGTCGGCAAGGCCAAGGCCGAGAAGAACGATGCCGAGGCGGCCACGCTCATAGACGAGGTCGAAAAGCTCAAACTCGCCCTCTCGGTACACGCCCACAAGGAACAGGAACTGGCGCAGACGCTGCATGACCTGGTGGCCGCGCTGCCCAACCTGCCGGCGCTGGACGTCCCGCCTGGCGAGGACGAGAGCGGCAATGTCGAGCTGCGCCGCTGGGGCGAGCCGTTCAAGCTCGACAAGCCCAGGGACCATGTCGAACTCGGCGGCGACCTGATGGACTTCGAAGGCGCGGCGCGCATGTCCGGCGCCCGGTTCGTGGCCCTGAAGGGGCCGCTCGCACGGCTGGAGCGGGCGCTCGGCCAGTTCATGCTCGACATGCAGACGGCCGAGCACGGCTATGTCGAGATCGCGCCGCCGCTGCTGGTGCGCGACGCGGCGATGTTCGGCTCCGGCCAGCTGCCGAAGTTCGCCGAGGACCTTTTCGCCACAACCGACGGCCGCTGGTTGATCCCGACCGCCGAAGTGACCCTGGCCAACATGGTGCGCGAGCAGATCCTGGATGAGGGCGAAATGCCGCTGCGCCTGGCGGCACTGACGCCGTGCTTCCGCTCCGAAGCCGGGGCGTCCGGCAAGGATACCCGCGGAATGATCCGCCAGCACCAGTTCAACAAGGTCGAGCTGGTCTCGATCACCACGCCCGAGCAGTCGCAGGACGAGCACGAGCGGATGACGGCCAACGCCGAGGCGGTGCTGAAGCGTCTCGAGCTGCCTTACCGGATCATGACCCTGTGCGCCGGCGACATGGGCTTTTCGGTGAGGAAAACCTACGACCTGGAGGTCTGGCTGCCCTCGCAAAGACAGTTCCGCGAGATCAGCTCGGTCTCCAACTGCGGGGATTTCCAGGCCCGGCGCATGGATGCCCGCTGCCGGCGCGCCGGCGAGAAGGGCGTGCGGTTCGTCCATACCCTCAACGGCTCGGGCCTGGCGGTGGGCCGCGCGCTGGTGGCGGTGATGGAGAACTACCAGGACGAGCACGGCCGGATCGCCATTCCCCAGGCCCTCCATCCCTACCTGCCGCGCCTCACGCATATTTCTTCGACCTCCGGGGGCGCCGCCGCCTGATGCGCATCCTCGTCACCAACGACGACGGCATCCATGCCGAGGGCCTAGCGGTGCTGGAGCGGATCGCCCAGGCCCTGTCAGACGATGTGTGGGTGGTGGCGCCGGAGATCGAGCAGTCCGGCGCCTCTCGGGCGCTGACCATCTCTGAGCCTCTGCGCGTGCGGCCGATCTCGCCGCGACGCTTCGCGGTGATGGGCACGCCCACCGATTGTGTGATGCTCGCCGTCCAGAACCTGATGGCGGCGGAGCGGCCCGATCTGGTGCTCTCCGGCGTCAACCGCGGCCTCAACGCGGCGGAAGACGTGACCATGAGCGGCACGGTCGCCGGGGCCATCGAAGCCATGTCTTTGGGCGTTCCCGCCATCGCCCTGTCGCAAAGGATGTCCTACGGTCCGGCCGACGAGATCGCGCCGTTCGAGTCGGCCGAGACCCACGGTCCCGGCCTGGTGGCGAAACTGGTGGAATTAGGCTGGCCAAACGAGGTGATTCTGAACATCAACTTCCCGGCGGTGCGGGCGAGCGAGGTGCGCGAGGTGGAGGTGACCCGGCAGGGCGTTCGCGACGTCATGACCCGTTTCGTGGAGCGCCGCACTGACCTGCGCGGCCGCGACTATTACTGGATGGGTTTCCGTGCGGCCGAGCAGGCGCCGGACAAAGGCACCGATCTGCGCGCCGCCGACGAGGGACGGGTGTCGGTGACGCCGCTGCACATCGACTTGACCCACATGCCGACGGTGCATGAGCTCTCCGGCCGGCTGGGCGGGGCCATCCCGCGCCTGAAGGAGCGCGCATGACGCGCAAGCCCAAGGAGATCGCCGCCGAGCCCGACACCCGCGTCGCCCGCCTGGTGCTGGCGCTGCGCACCCAGGGGGTTACGGACCCGGCGGTGCTCGCGGCCATGGAGCGCACGCCGCGCGACCTTTTCACGCCTGAGCTCTTCAAGGAGCGGTCATGGGAGGATTCGGCCCTGCCGATCGCCTGCGGCCAGACCATCAGCCAGCCGTTCATCGTCGGCCTGATGACCCAGGCCCTGACGCTTGAGCCGCGCGCCCGCGTGCTCGAGATCGGCTCCGGCTCGGGCTATCAGACGGCGGTGCTGGCGAGGCTTTCGCGCCTCGTCTACACGATCGAACGCTACCGCACCCTTCTGCGCGAGGCCGAGGCCAGGTTCCAGACCCTGCAGCTCACCAACGTCATCACCAAGTTCGGAGACGGGGCCTTGGGATGGCCGGAGCAGGCGCCTTTCGACCGCATTCTAGTCACAGCCGCAGCGCACGAGGAGCCGAAGGTGCTGCTTGGACAGCTGAAGCCCAACGGCGTCCTCGTCGCGCCTGTCGGCAAAGGGTCCGTGCAGAAACTTTGCCGCTACGCTGGTGACGGCGACGGCGGCTTCACCATGGACATCCTCTGCGAAGTCCGCTTCGTGCCGCTTCTCGAAGGGGTGGCGCGCGAGCTCTGACCAGACGCCCCACCAAAAGGGCGCAACACCAGGCGAGGGCATGAGTAGGAAGACGACGCTGACGCAATCCACCTATCGAGCCGCTCCGATCCGGAGCCTGCTCCTTTGCGGCCTGGCCGCCGCGGCGCTGGCCGGCTGCGCGACGCCGGACTATCCGATCAAGCAGGGCTATACGGCGCCGCCGCCGATCAAACCGAAGTATCCGATCGACCGGACCGACCCAACGCCACCCGCGAGCCCGCCGGCGGCGAACGAGAAGAGCGAGCCGCCCTCCGTCCCATCGGCAGCCCGCGACTCCGCCGCCCAGACCGAGAGCGGTCCGTCTCAAACCACCGCCTCGCCCGCGTCCGCGCCGGTAGAAAGCGCGCCGCTGGCTCTGATCCCGCAGCAGGCCGAGGCCGCCACCGGACCGGCGGGCGTGACCCGGATCTCGACGGAACAGACGCCTCCGGCAGCGGCAACCCCCGCCGCGCCGACTCCAGCCGCGACAACGCCGCCGCCTGCGGCGACGACAACGACGGCGCCGGCGACGGCTCCAGCGACAGCCCCGCCGACGCCGCCGCCGGTCACGGCCACTCCGGTTCCGCCGGCCGCCGCTCCGGCGCCCGCCTATAGGCCGCCGGCTTCTCGTCCCGCGGCGCAGCCCGCCTACACGCCGCCCAGGCCCGAACGGCGCACCGAGACGCGGCTCACCACCGACGGCAAAGTGGTGACTGCTCGCGGCATGTATCGCGACTACGCGGTGCGCGAGGGCGACCATCTCGACGCCATCGCCCGGGACCTGGAGACCACGCGCGACGAACTGATCCGGGCCAACCGCCTGAAGAAGCCCTACCGGATCCATCCGGGCGGGCACATCAAGGTGCCGGTGGCCAAGGCCTATGTGGCCCAGAGCGGGGATTCCCTGACCGGTGTCGCCAAGCGGTTCGGCGTGGGGCTGGGCGAACTCGCGGATCTCAACGATCTGCCCTCGCACGGGCGGCTGGCGCCCGGCATGTACATCGCCCTGCCGACGCACTTTGAGGATCACGGGCCCTCGCGCGAGACATTCACGCAAGAGGTCTATGAGCAGCCGGCCTATCGTCCGCCGCCGACCTATCGTCCGCCGCCGACCTATCAGCCCCCGCCGACCTACCCGTCCGCGAGCCGGGCGCCGGCGCCGACCTATGTGCCAGGCAGTCCCTATTCGCCGAGCGCCGAAGCTCTGGCCGCCGCAAACGCCCGGCGCGAGGCCCTGACCCGCCCGACGCCGACTTATCCCACGACCACCGAGCCCGCGCGGCCCGAGGCGCCCGTTGATTCGACCAAGCTCGCGAGCCTCGGTGTTGGCAAATTCATCTGGCCGGTGAGGGGCAGCGTGGTTTCCTCATTCGGCGCAACCGGCATGGGCCGGCGCAATGACGGCGTCGACATCGGCGCGGCCGTAGGCTCCGAGGTGCGGGCGGCGGCGGTGGGCGAGGTGGTCTACGCAGGCGACCAGGTGCCGGGCTTCGGTAACCTGGTGCTGATCAAGCACGCCGGCGGCTGGGTCAGCGCCTATGCTCACCTGGCGCAGGTGAGCGTGCGCATGCGCGACACGGTCTACCAGGGCCAGCAGATCGGCACGGTCGGCCAGACCGGCGGCGCGAGCCAGCCGGAACTGCATTTCGAACTGCGCTATGCGGCCACGCCCGAGGACAAGGCCAAGCCGCTCGATCCCCTGCTGGTGCTGCCGAAGATGTCAGGCGCCGGCGCCTAAACCGGCAGATTCTTGCCCAGTTCGCCGGCGAGGTCGCGGGTGAACTGCCAGGCCACCCTGCCAGAGCGGGCGCCGCGCTGCTGGGCCCAGCGCAGCGCCCGCGCCGCGAGGTCCGGCACGGCGAGACCGAAGCGATCGGCGTAGGCGCTGACCGCGGCCAGATAGGTCGCCTGATCCATGGGCGGAAAGCCGACCCACAGGCCGAAGCGATCGGACACGCTGACCTCCTCCTCGGCGTCTTCAGCCGAGGCGATTAGGCCCCGGCCCTCGTCGTGGTCGCGCGGCATCAGGTGGCGGCGGTTGGAGGTGGCGACGAAGATGACGTTTTCCGGCGGACCAGCGACGCCCCCTTCCAGCGCAGACTTCAGCGCCTTGGCCGCCGCCGCACCCTCCTCAAAGGAAAGATCGTCGCACAGGACCACAAAGCGCCAGGGATGATCGCGCAGGCTCTCAAACAGGACCGGCAGCGCCAGGGTCTCATCGCGGTCGACCTCGACCAGCTTGAGCCGCTCGGCGCCGGCCGCCACGGTCATGAAGGCGGCCTTGACCAGGGAGCTCTTGCCGGCCCCCCGCACGCCCCACAGCAGGATGTGGTTGACCGGCCGCCCGGCGGCGAAGCGGCTGAGCGCCTCCACCACCAGGGCCTTCTGGCGGTCGACGCCGACGAGGAGATCGAGATCGAGGCCGTAGTCCGGCGCCGGAACGAAGGCGCCGCCATAGGGGCCCTGGGGCGGGTCGTGGCGAAAGAGGCGCGCACCGGCGAAATCGGGCGGCCGGAACGCCGGCGGCGCGAGGCGCTCGATGGCTTCGGCGATGCGGCCGAGGGCGGAAGCTATGGCGTCATCCATCAGGCCACGCCATAGACGGCCCGCTCGCATTGCAAAAGGCCGGGCGAACGCATAGCTTCCGGCCGCTTCGCGCGCGGGCGCCCCATGGGGCGGCTCCTGCGCCGCCGTTCACCTCCTGTCGGAACCTACGATGATCGCCCTGACACCCCTCTTTCTGGCCGCCGCCGTGGCCGCGGCGCCCGCCGGCGACGCTCTGAGCACTTTCCTCACCGGACCGGGACAGTTCCTGCCGATCGTGGCGATCATGGTGCTGTTCTATGTGATGATCATCATGCCGCAGGGCCGCCGCCAGAGGCAGCACCAGGCCAAGGTCGGCGCGGTCAAGCGCGGTGACACGGTGATCATGTCCAGCGGCCTCAAGGGCAAGGTGGTGCGGGTCGAAGAGAACGAGCTGGGGGTCGAAATCGCCCAGAACGTGACGGTCAAGGTGGTCAAGTCGATGATCGCCGACGTTGTCGCC
Organism: Caulobacteraceae bacterium; assembly: GCA_036489325.1. Lineage (GTDB taxonomy): Bacteria > Pseudomonadota > Alphaproteobacteria > Caulobacterales > Caulobacteraceae > Acaudatibacter. The sequence goes on along the minus strand of DASXGB010000333.1, from coordinate 20,286 downwards.
CGCGGTGAGCCCGCGGCGGCCAACGACTCCAAGTCCTGACGCCCGACTAATCCATGCTGGAGCTGACGCGCTGGAAGATCTTCCTGGTGATGGCCTCGGCCATCTTCGGGCTTCTCTTCACCTTGCCGAACCTGCTGCCGGATTCGGTGCTGGATCAGGTTCCCGGCTTCCTTCCGCATGACAAGCTCAGCCTCGGGCTCGACCTCAAAGGCGGCTCCTATCTGCTGATGGAGGTGGACACGGCCGCCCTCAATCAGGAGCGGCTCTCCAATCTCACCGAGGACGTGCGCACCAAGCTTCGCGTGGCGCAGATCAATTTCGACAATCTCGCCCTGCAGGGACAGACCGTGCAGGTCCACATCCCCGATGCCGGGCAGTACGCCCAGGCCTACAAGCTGTTGTCGAACCAGATCGGCGGCGCCCTCACGTCCGGCGGCCGGGATGTCACCGTGCGCCAGACGGTGGGGAACCTGATCCAAATCGCCTATGTGCCGCAAGCGGCCAAGGACGCGGCCGAGGACGCCGTCACCCGCTCGATCGAGATCATCCGCAAGCGCATCGATGCGTTGGGGGCCACGAACCCCGACATCACCCGCCAGGGCGCCAACCGCATCGTCATCGAGGCGCCGGGCGAGAGCGATCCGGAGCGGCTGAAGGCGGTAATCGGCAAGACCGCCAAGCTGACTTTCCAGATGGTCGACACGACGCTCTCGGCCGACGACCTCAAGGCCGGCCGCATCCCGCCCGATGACGAGGTGCTGCCAAGCGATGACCGTTACCAGGAGGCCTATGTGGTCAAGCGCCGGGTGCTGGTCGACGGCGGCATGCTGACAAACGCCATCGCCGGCCACGACGAGAACGGCCAGCCGGATATCAACTTCGCCTTCAACGGCATCGGCGCCCAGCGCTTCGGCGAGGCGACGAGCGAGAACGTCGGCAAGCCGTTCTCGATCATCATCGACAATCGGATCATCTCGGCGCCGAACATCCGTGGCGCGATCATGGGCGGCAGCGGTGAGATCACCGGCAGCTTCACCGAAGAGTCGGCGCACGACCTGGCCCTGATGCTGAAGACAGGGGCTCTCCCGGCGCCCCTTCACATGATCGAACAGCATACCGTCGGGGCTGAGCTCGGCGCCGACGCCATCAAGGCTGGCCAGATCTCGGTCCTGATCGGCGCGGCCCTGATCCTCGTCTTCATCCTGTTGTCCTATGGCCTCTTCGGCACCTTCGCGGCCGTGGCCCTGGCGGTGAACGGACTGATGATCGTCGGCGTGATGAGCCTCTTCCACGCCTCGCTGACCCTGCCGGGCGTGGCCGGCCTGCTATTGACCCTGGCCGTCGCCGTGGACGCCAACGTGCTGATCTATGAGCGGATGCGCGACGAGGTCCGATCCGGGAGGCCGGCCATGGCCGCCGCCGACGCCGGCTTTTCCAGGGCTCTGACCACGATCATCGACGCCAACGTCACCACGGTGGTGGCCGCGGTGATCATGTTCAACCTGGGCGCCGGGCCGGTGAAGGGCTTTGCTCTGACCCTGCTCATCGGGGTGCTGACCAGCGTCTTCACCGCCGTGCTGATCACCCAGGTGCTGATCGGCTGGTGGTTCCGTCTGACTCGCGCCAAGAAGCTGCCGATCGTCTGAGGATCCTTCCAAACCATGTGGCCGCTGATCAAGATCCTCCCCCAGAAGACACACGTCCCCTTCGTGTCGCTGGCGCGCCTTTTCGCCACGCTGTCGATCCTGGCGGTGATCGCCACCGCGGTGGGGACCTATTATCCGGGCCTCAACCTGGGCATCGACTTCAAGGGCGGCACGGTGCTGGAGTTCAACACCGGCGCCAAGGCCGCCGATCTCGGGGCGGTGCGCGGCGCGGTGAGTGGCCTCAATCTCGGCGACGTGCAGGTGCAGCGCTTTGGCGCCGATAACGACGCGGTGGTCCGGTTCCAGACGCCAAAGGGCGCCGACCCCAACGTGGTGGCGGACAGCGTCAAGAAGGCGGTCACCAAGTCCCTGGGCCAGGTGACGTTCACCCGCATGGACGTTGTCGGGCCAGAGGTTTCGGGCGAACTGGAGATCAAGGGCGTCGAAGCCTTGTTCACGGCCGTGGGCCTGATGCTGATCTACATCTGGTTCCGCTTCGAGCTGCAGTTCGGCCTGGGCGCGGTCGTCGCCCTGTTCCACGACCTGACGCTTTCCTTCGGCCTCATCCTGCTGCTGCGCCTGGAGTTCAGCCTAAACCTCATCGCCGCGCTGCTGACCATCATCGGCTATTCGATGAACGATACGGTGGTGGTTTTCGATCGCCTGCGCGAGAACCGGCGAAAGTACAAGCGGATGCCGCTGCGCGACCTGATCGACCTGTCGGTCAACGAGACCCTGTCGCGGACGGTGATCACGGGTCTGACCGCCCTGCTGGCCCTGTCGGGCCTGGCGGTGTTCGGCGGCGAGTCGCTGAGGCCGCTGTCGATCGTGCTGCTGTTCGGCATCGTCATCGGCACCTATTCCTCGATCTACGTCGCCTCGCCGATCGTGCTCCTGTGGGGCGTGCGGCGCGAGGACGATCCGGCCCGCCCCATCGCACCGCAGCCGGCCAATATCGCTAGGCCCTAAGGAAATTCGGAGGACGACATGGCTTTTGGCGCAGACTCCACGACCGATGAAGTTCTGGAGGGCCGCGATCTGACGGGCCTCAGAGTGCTGATAACCGGCGCCTCGGCTGGGCTAGGGGTCGAAACCGCCCGGGCGCTCACGGCCCACGGCGCCAAGATTGTTGGCGCGGCCCGCGACCTCGACAAGGCGGCCAAGGCCACAGCTCACATTCCGGGGATCGAGCTGATCGAACTGGACCTGGCCTCGCTCGCCAGCGTGCGCAACTGCGCCGACGAGCTCAACGCCAAGGGCGAGCCCTTCAATGTCGTCATCGCCAACGCCGGGGTCATGGCCTGTCCCAAGGGCGTCACGGCCGACGGCTTCGAGACCCAATTCGGCACCAACCATCTCGGGCACTTCGTCCTGGTCAACCGCATCGCCCCTCTGATCCGTGAGCGGCTGGTCAACCTGTCTTCGGCTGGACATCAGTTCGCCGACGTCGATCTCGACGACCCGAACTTCGAACACACGCCCTACACCGAGTTCGGCGCCTACGGCCGCTCCAAGACCGCCAACATCCTCTTCGCCGTTGAATTCGACCGCCGGCACAAGGCGCGGGGCGTGCGCGCCACGGCCCTGCATCCCGGCGGCATTCAGACCGAACTCGGCCGTTACCTGACCCCAGAGGTCATGGAACAGCTGATGGCGGCCCGTCGCCAGGCCGGACGTCCGATCGATCCGGGGTCATTCAAATTCAAGACGGTGCCGCAGGGCGCGGCCACCTCGGTTTGGGCGGCGGCGGTGGCCGGCTCCGACGAGGTGGGCGGTCGGTATTGCGAAGATTGTCACGTAGCGGAGGTGACGGACATCTCAGGCGGTCTGTCGGGCGGCGTGAGGTCCTACGCGCTCGATCCGGAGCACGCCAAGGCGTTGTGGGCCAAAAGCTGCGAGATGGTCAGCGAGACTTTCTAACGTCCGCGGAGGCTCCCAACCGCCACTTTGCGCCGCTCTTCAAACGGGTTTATGCCAACGCCATTGGGTGGGCTCGCAACAGGGACAAGGCGCTGACAATGGCCGGAATTCTACTCAACCTCCGCAATACGATCATCCTCGGCCTGGTGCTGGCGGCGATCATGATCTTCGCCTACGCGAAGGTCAGTCCGCAGGGCACGGGCATGATCTTCTGGCAAGCGGTGTTCCGCTGGATGCACGTGGTGTTCGGCATCCTGTGGATCGGCCTGTTGTACTATTTCAACTTCGTCCAGACCCGGAAGATGCCTGAAATCCCGGCCGAGCAGAAACCGGCGATTACGAAATATATCGCGCCGGAAGCGATGTTCTGGTTCCGCTGGTCGGCGCTTTTCACCGTCCTCGCCGGCATCTGCATCGCCATCCTGCGCGGCCGCGAATATGCCGAGAAGGTGTTCAGCCTCGGCTTCGCCGGCGGCTATGGCCCGGACGACCGCGGCTACACCCTGATGGGCATCGGCGTGTGGCTGGCGATCATCATGTTCCTGAACGTCTGGGGGATCATCTGGCCGAACCAGAAGATCGTCCTCGGGATCAAAGACGCCGACGCGGACGCCAAGGCCAAGGCCGGCCGCATCGCGACGCTCGCCTCGCGCACAAACGTCCTGCTTTCCCTGCCGATGCTGACCTCCATGGCGATGTATCAGTCGCTCTACGGCTAGGCCTTGACCTCAGGGGTCGACCTGGATGGCGACGTCCGCCGGGCCGACCCCGACCGCTGGCTGACCAGCCGCTTCATCGCCGATGCGGGTCGGCGGGCGGATGTCGTCGCTCTCTACGCCTTCGACCATGAGCTCGCCCGCGCCGAAACGGCGGCGTCAAACCCTCTGGCGGCGGAGATCCGGCTTGTCTGGTGGCGAGAGACCATCGCCGAGATCTTCGAGGGCCAGCCTCCCCGGCGGCATCCGACGGCCGAGACCCTCGCCGGCGTCATCCGCACCCGCGATCTGCCCGAGGCGCCCTTCGAGGCCATGATCGAAGCCCGCATCGGCGGGCTTGGCCGGCAGACCATGGCGGTAGCTGAAGCAGCGGCCTGGGCCGATGCGACCGAGGGGCGCCTCGCGGGGATCGCAGCGACCGTCCTGGGCGCGGGAGGGTCGGCCAAAGGGGCCGAGCCCGCGGGAACGGTGTGGGGACTTGTCCTGCTGCGGCGGGCCGGGCGGGCGATCGGCGTGGAGCACGCGCTCAGTGAAGCCTTGGACGGGGCCAGAGAAGCCGCGCGACGCCTGCCGACCTCCGCTTTTCCGGCCGCACTCGCGGCCACCCTGGCGCGCGCCGATCTGCGTACGCCGAGCCCATCAGACTTCGAGAAGCGGTTCCGTCTGGCTATCGCGGCCCTGACCGGCTCGCTTTAGGCGTCTCAGACCGCGAGCGAGGCCTTGGTCTTCTTGGCTTTCTTGTGTTTCTTGCCGGCCTTGACCGCTCCGCCCTTGGCCTTTGCCGCCTTGGCTTTCGGGATTTTGGCCGCCTTGGCGGGCTTGGCCTTCTTCTCCGCGGCTTCCGACGCCGTGGTAATGGCGCTGAGGGTCTTCAGGAACCCATCCCGCTTCTTGGGCGACAGGACAGAAAGCAGGCGCGCGTCGGCCGCACTCGCAGGCGCCGCGCCGGCCGTCAGGGCGGCGCGTCCAGCTTGGCTGACGCGCACGGAATTGGCCCGGCCATCGGTTGCAGAGCGCTCGCGGATGAGCAGGCCCTTGACCAGCATGCGGGCGACGAGGTCGGCCAGGGTCGAGCGGTCGATGCCGGTGGCCCTGACCAGGTCGTTCTGGGTCAATCCGTCATGGGCAGCAGCCGCGGCGAGCACGGTGTATTGCCGTTGGGTGACAGCGCCGGAACCGGCGGCCTCGGAATGATAGTCCAGCGCCATCTGCAAGGCGCGATGGAGAAGATGGGTCGCCGAGCCGCCGAGCACATCGGAGGTCGACTTAGGTTTGGTCTTGGCCATGGCGCGCCCTCTCGTTGAACGCCGGTCCAACTTGCCGACCCCGTCTTATCTCATTTCCGCGTCAATTTGACGACAGACCTTCCGTGGACGGCCCATCGGACGTCATGCGGGTGGATCGGGGGGAAAGGGGGGGCTGCGCTCGTCCAGCGCCCCGTGACGCATCAGAAGCGGGATCTGGGCGCCGGCGAAAAGCACGCCGACGACATAGCTCCCTAGCCGGAAGAGGGCCCAGACGTGGTCGCTCTGGGTGCGGCGCACCACTTCATTGGCCAGAGCACAGGCAAACCAATAGAGGCCGTAGCGTATCGCCAGCGTCGCCCATGCCTTGTCAGGCAGGGAAAGCGTGCCGCCCAGCACCATCTTGAGGGGATTACGGCGGATGGCCACGCCGCCCAGGAGCACGGCCCCGAGGGCCCCGTCGACCAGGCTGGTCTTCATCTTCAGGACCTGCGGGTCATGTAGCAGAAGGGAACCGCCGCCGAAGGCGATCGCCAGCACACTGACAGCGGTGGGCAGAGCCCTGAAGCGCCGCTCGACCGCCAGCATGACCGCCAGCGCCACGCCAGCGCCGACCATCAGCACGATGGTGGCAAGGCGGAAATCGCGCGTGGCCAGCAGGGCCGCGAGGAAAGCGAAACCCGGCCCCGCGTCGATCGCCGACCCGAGCCAGCGCGGCCCACGGCTCCGTTCAGCCATGGACACCCGCCTCCAGGCCGACGAGTGAGCGGGCGAAGGCGCGGGCGTCGAACGTCTGAAGGTCTTCGATCCCTTCGCCGACCCCGATCAGCATGATCGGCGAATCCGAGGCCTGCGCGACCGGCACAAGCACGCCGCCGCGCGCGGTGCCGTCGAGCTTGGTCATGACGATGCCGGTGACGCCGATGGCGTTGCCGAAGATGTTTTCCTGGGCCAGGGCGTTGCGGCCGACGGTAGCGTCCAGCACCAGAAGAACCTCGTGCGGCGCCTCGGGATCCAGCTTGCGCAGGACGCGGATCATTTTGGTGAGTTCGTCCATCAGCCCCTGCTTGTTCTGCAGCCGGCCGGCCGTGTCGATCAGCAACACGTCGTATTTCTCGGCCTGCGCCCGAGCGAGGGCGTCATAGGCGAGGCCAGCGGCGTCAGCGCCTTGGGGCGCGCTCATGAAGTCCGCGGAAGCGCGCTCGGCCCAGGTGTGAAGTTGCTCAACCGCCGCGGCGCGAAACGTGTCGCCGGCCGCGATCAGCACCCTGGCGTTCCGGCCGGTCAGGTCGTGAGCAATCTTGCCGAGGGTGGTGGTCTTGCCCGAGCCGTTGACGCCAATGAACAGGACAACAAACGGGCGGGGACCGGCCAGGGGGTCGAACCGTCCCTGCCGGGGGATCAACTCGGCGGCCACCGTCTCGGCCAGGAGCTCCCTGACTTCCTCGTCGGTGGAGGATTTGCCGAACCGGCGTTCGGCAAAGGTCTCGGTGATCCGGGCCGCGGCCTTGGGGCCGAGGTCGGCCTCGATCAGCATCTCCTCGAGGGCGTCCAGGCGGGCCTGGTCGAGCGGCCGCGCGCCCAGGACGCCGACGACCTGCTCGCTCATCTGGCGGGAGGTGCGCGAAAGGCCTTCGGAGAGACGCCTTAGCCAGGACTTGGCGGGGTCGGCCATCCCTTAGGAGTCGTCGTCGGGGTGCTGGAACGACCGGACGTTCTGCTCGGTGGTCTCCCTCCCCGGCAGGGTCGCGATGTCTCCGACCCAGGCGATGCGCGCCTCAATGCCATGCTGAGTGGTGGGCCTGATACGCGCCGGCTCATCAAAGGCGCCGATGGCCAGGTCCGTCTTGCTGCCGTCCGGCTCGTAGGTGAGCGGCGTGCCGCAATCGCGGCAGAACCCGCGCACGGCCATGCTCGAACTGCGGAAGCGGGCCGGCTCGCCGCGGGTCCATTCCACCCGCCCCGCCGTCACCAGGGGGGCAAAGACGCTGCCGAAGGCTTTCTGGCACATCCGGCAGTGACACACGCCGGCGCCGCGCAGGTCATATGCGGCGAAACGCACGGCGCCGCACTGGCAGCCCCCGGTCAGCGGTTCGTCGCTCATGCCGTTTTCCAGGTTCCAAGACGGGCGTGGGCGCCGTCGTGGGCGACGATCGCGCCACGGACAAGGGCGCCCGGCGCGGCCTCGCCGTCAAAGGCGATCTCGGTGAAATCCTCGGCCCGGGCCCGGCCCGGCCGTTCGACCAGAGCCGTCACCCGCGAGCCGATCCTGCCCTCGAGATGGCGCGCAAGCGCGGCATTGCCGGCAGCACGAAGGCGCCGGGCGCGTGCGTGGATCAGCTCGGCGGAGTGCTGGGGCATGCGGGCGGCGGGTGTTCCGGGCCTCGCGCTGTAGGGGAAGACGTGCAGAAAGGCGAGCCTCGCCTCCTCGACGAAAGCCAGAGTGTTGTCGAACGCCGCTTCGCTCTCGGTGGGAAAGCCGGCGATGAAATCGGCTCCGAGGGCGATGTCCGGCCGCGCACCTCGCAGCGTCGCGACCAACGCCAGGGCGTCGGCGCGGCTGTGCCGCCGCTTCATCCGCTTGAGGATCAGGTCGTCGCCGGATTGCAGCGAGAGATGCAGGTAAGGCATGAGCCTTGGCTCGGCGCTGATCAGGCCAAGCAGGCGCTCGTCAATCTCCGCTGCGTCGATCGAGGACAGGCGAAGTCGCGCAAGGCCGGGCACGGCTTCGAGGATCGCCGCGACCAGATCTCCGAGTTTCGGTCGACCGCCGAGATCAGCGCCCCAACTGGTGAGATCGACGCCGGTAAGCACCACTTCCCGATATCCCTCGACCGCCATCGCCCGAACCTGGCTGATGACCGCCTCGGCGTCCTGTGAGCGCGAATTGCCGCGGCCGTAGGGAATGACACAGAACGTGCAGCGGTGGTCGCAGCCGTTCTGAATGGCGACATAGGCACGCGCGCGACCGGCGAGGCCGGTGACGGCCGGCGCCACCTGGGCCTCGGCCAGGATATCGCCGACACGTTCACGCGCGCCCTGGCGGGCGAAGACGCCGGGCCGCCAAACATTGCCGACGACGAGGTCAACCTCTTCCATCGCCGAGAACGCTCCGGAGTCGATCTGGGCGGCGCAACCGGTGACCACGATGCGGGCGTTCGGCTGTTCGCGGCGCGCCCGACGGATCGCCTGCCGCGCCTGGCGCACAGCCTCGGCGGTGACCGCGCAGGTGTTGAACACGACGGCGTCTGCAAGGTCTTCGTCGCGGCGCTCGCGAAGCGCTTGGGATTGGACCGCATTCAGCCGGCAACCAAAGGTGATCACCCGGGGGGCGCCGGGATTGGCGAGGCCCGCGGTCATGACCCGTTCAAGCGCGGCGGAAGGGATCTGAGTTTGGCGCGCTGGACCAGCGCTCGTACTCGACGCGTCGGCCGGTGTCGTTGGCGGCCGCACGCACTGGACTGAACGGTTCGGGTCGGACCGGAGGCTTGGGCGATTCCAGATCCGGCAGCCGGCCGGTGAACTCTACCTCGACGGGTCCGGTCATCAGCACGTGGCCATCGGCCTCGCGCCATTCGACGACAAGCTCGCCCCCCTCGACTTCGATCACCGCCCGACGGTCTGCCAGACCGCGGCGATGCGCGGCGACAAGGGCGGCGCAGGCGCCGGTGCCGCAGGAGCGCGTGAGCCCCACGCCGCGCTCCCACACCCTCAGACGGATGCGGTCGGGCTTGACGATCTGAGCGAAGCCTACATTGGCGCCTTCCGGGAACCGCTGATGTTTCTCGAGCCAAGGGCCCAGGGTCTCCACCGGCGCGGTGTCGACATTGTCGACGAAGAACACCACGTGCGGATTGCCCATCGATACGCAGCCCGGTCCGCCCCGGGCCGCCTCGACGCGCAGATCAAGTTCGAGCGTGTTCATCGGCGAGGCCAGAGGGATGTCCGACCACTCCAGGCGCGGCTTACCCATATCGACCACGACGCTGCCGTCGACGCCTTTGAACGCCTCCATCACGCCGGCGCCGGTCTCAACAGTGACGCGATCGGACTTTCCGGCTTGCATGAACAGCCAGGCAACGCAGCGAGTGGCGTTGCCGCAGATGGGCACCTCGCCGCCGTCGGCGTTCCAGGTGCGCATGCGGATGTTGGCTTTTTCGGACGGCTCCAGCACGATCAGTTGGTCGCAGCCGACGCCGTCGATGCGGTCGCAAATTTCCCGAGCCTGCTCGGCGCTCGGTTCGAAGGGATCGGGCCCAGGCTGAACGACAACGAAGTCGTTGCCAAGACCATTCATCTTGATGAACGCTCTACTCATGGCCTTCCGATATAGTGCAAAGCGGAAGTCAGCGCACGTATTCGATGCGCCTCGCAAGCGAGAATCAGGGCGGAGCCCCGGTTGGGCGCCGCTATAGCCAGCAAAGGTTAAGCTTGGCGAAACGCCTGGGCTAACAGGCGGCCCTCCTGCGCCCGGTTGGAGCCGGCCCGCCATGCAACCACAATCTCACGGTTCGGATGGTCCGCTTCGAGGGGCCGCACCGCGATCTGCGCGGCGCTGGCGAGGCCGGCGTCGACCGCCATGGATGGCAGGAACGAAACCCCAAGGCCCGATCTGACCATCTGCACCAGGGTGGCGAGCGAGGTCGCAGCGAAGCCTTCATCACGGTCGTAGCGCGGCAGGCCGCAGGCCATCAGGGCGTGGTCGCGCAGGCAGTGGCCATCCTCCAGCAGGATCATCTCCTCCCGTTCGAGCCGGGCGGGGGACACGCGTTCGGCGCGGCACAGGGGATGGCCCTCCGGCAGGGCGGCGAGGAGCTCGTCGTCGACGACATGCGCCCAGTCCAGACCCTGGGTGTCATAAGGCAGGGCGACAAGGGCGGCGTCGAGAACACCCGAGCGGACCTCCGCCAGCAGACGGTGGGTCAAGTCCTCACGCAGGAACAGGCGCAGCCTGGGGTAGGCTTCGCGCAGCTGCGGCAGCGCGGCCGGAAGGAGGAACGGAGCGATGGTCGGGATGACGCCCAGACGGAAACGACCTCCCAGCGGCATGCCGGCGCTCTGCGCCTCGTGCACCAGCTCTTCGGTCTGGGCGAGAATCGCGCCAGCCCGGGCGACAACCTCCTCGCCGGCGGCGGTGAGGATCACGCCGGAGCGATTACGATCCACCAGCGGGGCGCCGAGGATCCGTTCCAACTCCTGGATTCCGGCCGACAGGGTGGGTTGAGTGACGTGCGCGGCTTCTGCCGCGCGACTGAACGAGCCGTGATCGGAAAGCAGCTTTAGATATCGCAGCTGGCGCAGGGTTGGGGTGCCGGAAATCATTGAGCCTTGGGGAGTGCGGAACAGTAATATAGACGCACTCAATGGAATTCCAAATGTCAATCGGGATATACAAAATTAGCGACGCCGTGGCATGATGTCAGGGCTTGACGGAACCCCGCCTCTGATCTCGTGTTGGAACTGCGATGCTCGAAAGCTCTGGTAATCAGCGGAGGGATGGAACGGGCCGCCGGGCGCTTCTGGTGTTTCCGCGCTACACGCCGTCCTTTGGCACTTTCGAATATGCCTTTCCCTTGGTCGGGGCGAAGGCGTTCATGCCGCCCCAGGGCCTGCTGACGATCGCCGCGGCGCTGCCGACCACATGGCAAGTGCGCTTCATCGACGAGAACCTGAAGCCCGCCACGGCGCGCGATTTCGCCTGGGCCGAGGTGGTGTTTGTCTCCGGCATGCACATCCAGCGCGGCCAGATCAACGACATCAACAGGCGCGCCCACGCCGCCGGCAAGGCGACCGTGCTCGGCGGGCCGTCTGTTTCGGCCTCGCCGGACTATTATCCCGACTTCGACTATCTGCATCTGGGCGAACTGGGCGACGCCACCGAGGCGCTCATTGCGCACCTGGAGCAGGACACGGCGCGCCCGGCCGCCCAAACTCAATTTGTCACCGACAAGCGCCGCGACCTCGCCGACTTCCCTCTGCCGGCCTACGAGCTCGCCGAGCTGAAGAAATATTTCATGGGCTCGATCCAGTTCTCGAGCGGCTGCCCCTACGACTGCGAGTTCTGCGACATCCCGGCCCTCTATGGCCGCATCCCGCGCCTCAAGACACCGGCCCAGGTCTGCGCCGAACTCGATAAGCTCCGCGCGTGCGGTGTTCAGAACACGGTCTATTTCGTCGATGATAACTTCATCGCCCACCGTCGGGCGGCGCGCGAACTCGTGCCGGCGCTCATCGAATGGCAGAAGGCGCGGGGCTACCCTTTGCGCTTCGCCTGTGAGGCGACGCTCAATATCGCCAAGCGGCCCGAGTTTTTGGCCGACATGCGTGAGGCCAATTTCCAGACCATCTTCTGCGGCATCGAAACGCCCGAGCCTGACGCCCTGGAGGCGATGGACAAGTCTCACAACCTGATGGTGCCGCTGCTGGAAAGCATCGAGCGGCTCAACGACTACGGTTTCGAAGTGGTTTCCGGCATTATCCTGGGGCTGGACACCGATACGTCGCAGACGCCGCGCCAGATCCTCGACTTCGTTGAAGCCAGCCACATCCCGCTCCTGACCATGAATCTGCTCCAGGCTCTGCCGAAGACGCGCCTGTGGGACCGGCTCGAGCGCGATGGACGGCTCACGGACGACGAAGGCCTGGAATCCAATGTCGTGTTCCGCCGACCCTATGAGCAGGTGGTCGAGGGCTGGCGGACCTGCATCGCCACGGCCTATTCTCCTGAGGCCCTGTACAGGCGCTTCGAGCACCAAGATCGCGCCACCTATCCGCATCGGCTCCAGCCCGCCACAAAGGTGACGGTTGGCGATATCTGGAAGGGTATAGCGACGCTGGCGCGCGTCCTCTGGACCTGCGGCGTCAGGTCCAGTTACCGCGGGACCTTCTGGGCCTTCGCCTGGCCCAGGTTAAAAAAGATGGAGATCGAGCGGGTGATCGCCGTGGGCCTCGTCTCCCACCATCTCATCACCTTCGCCCGTGAGGCCGCCCAGGGACGCCAGAACGCCTCATTCTATTCGCGCAAGGTCTCGGCCAAGGCGGAGGCGACGGCTCCGGCGATTGCCGAGGCCGCCGCCTGATCCGGACTATTTCGCGGCGGTCTTCGTCGCTTCGTCAGGCCGCCAGCCCGGCTCGCCCGCCCGCCATTTGCAGAAGGCGATCCAGTCGGCCGACAGCAGGTCGGTCTGGGTCCGGGTTGAGCCGATGCCGTGTCCCGCCTGGGTGTCGACCCTCAACAGCACTGGATTGGGCGTGCCGGACGCCATAACGGCGGCGGCGAACTTGGCCGGCTCCCAAGGCGCGACGCGCGGATCATTGAGGCCGGTGGAGATCATTACTGGCGGATAGTCGACCCCGGCTTTCACGTGCTGGACCGAGTCCATGACGTAGAGGTTCTTGAAGCCCTGCTCGGTCTTGATCGAGCCGAACTCGGGGATGTTGTCCGGCCCGTTGGGCGTGAACTCCATGCGGATCGGATTAGCCGCCGGCACGATGTCGATCACGCCCGCGAACAGGTCCGGCCGGTCAGTCATCGAGCGACCCATGGTGATGCCGCCGGCCGAGCCGCCGATGATGAACACCTTGTGCCCGTCGGTGACGCCGCGGGCGATCAGGTCCTCGGTGCAGGATATGAGGTCCTTCCAGGTATTGGGCTTGTTCGCGTCCTTGCCGTTCACACGCCAGTCATCGCCGAGCTCGCCGCCCCCACGCACCCCGCAGATGGCGTAGTTGATCCCTTCCTTCATCATCGCCGCGCGCCGGGTGCTGAAGTCGGCGAGATTGGAGATGCCGTAGGAGCCGTAGGCCTCGATGACCGTGATCCCAGGTTCCGTGACGTCCTTCGGATGGACGAGTGAGTAGGGGATCATCACGCCGTCGTGGCCCTTGGCCCAGAGGTCACTGACCTCGAACCTGGCCGGGTCGATGTCGCCTCGCACGCCCAGGTGCAGGTCGGCGAAGGCGTGGGTTTGCGGGTCGTACCGCAGCATGGTCGGCGGAAGGACCCAGCTCTCCAGCGAGAAAGTCACGCCGACCTCACGCGGATCGGTGAACACGCCCGAGACGTGTCCGCGTGTCGGCAGAGCCACTTCCTCGATACGGTCCGTGCCAGTCGGGACGCGCAGCAGGTGAGAGTAGTCACCCTCCCGGGTCAGGACATAGAGGGCGTCGGAGGCCGCATGGACCCCTTCGATGACCCGCTTGGGATCAGCCGCCACCAGGACCTTCGCGGCGCTGAGCGGCTGTCCGACCTTCAGCTGCAGGACCTTGAAGGTCGGGGCGTCCTTGTGACTGAGCAGGAACAGATCATCGCCGCGGGCGTCCTCGTTGGTCACATCGGCATCGCGGTCGAACAGCAGGGTCCAGGCGGCCGGATCGGCGGCCTTTTCCATGGGCGCGAGCCACATCTTCTGCTCGTTCTGGACCCCGTTCTGCGAGATGAGCACCGCAGCCGTTGTCGTCGGCTCGAAAGCCAATACCGGCGTTTCATCATGCCCGATCGCCGGACCGTGGCCGGTCAGGGACCCATACAGCGTCACCGGCGCCGAGGTGAGGTTCCAGACTTCGAGATCGGGATCTCGATACTTCTCCGTGCCCGGATCGTTCGGGCCCAGCTTCTTCAAGCGGACGAAATAGAGGGTCTTTCCGTCAAGGCTCCAGGAGGTGGGGCCGAACTGGGCGCGGTCGATCGGCCCTGCGATCTGGGCGCCCTTGGCCGCGTCATAGACGTAGAGGTTGGCGTCTTCGGAGCCGCCGGACGAGATGCCCACCGCCACCTTGGAGCCGTCATACGAAGGCAGTACATAATTGATGGCCATGGGCGTCCCGCCGTTCTTGGCGCGCAGAACGGCCATGTCGACGATCTTGCGGGTTCCGGCGCCGTCGCGGACCACCAGGTCGAAAGTGTCTGCCCCGGGCGCGCGCTCCTCATAAAACACGCGGTCGCCGAACTGGGCGTAGCTCTGCACGAAGCCAAAGCTGCCGGTGAAGTCTGAAACCCGCTTCTGCAGGGCCGGCAACGGCTTGATCGAATCCAAAACACTGCGGGTGAAGGCGCCCTGCGCCTTCATCCAGTCGATCGTCTCGGGGCCGAGGGCCTCCATATAGCGGTAATTGTCGGTGACCGGCTGCCCCCACAGGGTCTCAGTAACCGGCTTGATCGGCGGCGCCGCAGGCTGCGGGCCTGCACCGATCGGCGCGAGCGGATCGGCGGCGTGAGCCGAAGCGGCGGCCAAAACCAGCGCGGCTGCGCCCATGAGTGCGTGAAATTTCATTTTATCGTTTCCCTCCCGGATGGCGGCGCCGGTTTAGCCTTCAATCGAGGGCGCGCACCATGAATTTGTGTTCATACGGCCAATCGGAGTGATTTCTTGCGCCAGGCTCCTCAGCCTTCGGCCCGGTCCAATCCCGCTTCGGTCAGGAAGGTGAGGATCGCCAGGTTGAAGGCTTCCGGCTGATCGATGTTGGCCGCATGACCGGCATTCTCGACCACCGTCTTCTTTGCGCCGGGGATCTTGGAGGCCATGTAGTCGGACGCGGCCAGGAATGGTGCGTCCATCGAGCCGACCACCACCAGCGAAGGGACAGCGATCAGCGGCAAGCTGGAAATGACCCGAGCGTCTTTCTGGGTCAGCATCCCGCGCGCCGCCAGCGCCAGGCCTGATGCGTCGCGATGATGGCTTTGTCGCATTTCGGGGCTGCCAGATTCGAGACGCGCCAGGCCTTCGCTCTCGTACCGCTCGGCGGTGCGAAGCGCGTTGCGGTTCCAGCCGTCGCGCGCCTCATCGTTCTTGTAGCCGGGCCCGGTGTCGATGATCAGCAAGCCACGCACGCGCTCGGGGTGGGCTAGGTGAAAGGCAAGGCTCATGTAGCCCCCCAGCGAGAGGCCGCCGACGATCGCGTTTCGAGCACCAACCTCATCCAGAATGGCAGCCATGTCGGCCACCGTCGCCGCCTCGCTGTAGGCGGTCGGTTCGCCCGGATAGTCGGAGCGCCCGTGACCGCGCATGTCCCAGGTGATCACCCGGTAGGACGTCTTGAGCGCCGCCACCTGGCCGCGCCACATCTCGCCGGTGGCGGAATAGCCGTGGGTGAGCAGAAGGACCGGCCCCTCACCGTCGATCTCATAGTGCAGGGCGACGCCGTCGCGGATGAGCTTTGGCATGATTCAAGTCCCCGTGAAGACGCCTGGCCGGCGCTCGTTGACCGCCCTGACGCCCTCTGCGAAGTCCCTGGTGGCCCGAAGGCGCGTCTGCTCGACAAGTTCGTGGTCGGTCTGGGCCTTCACCGCCGCCGCCAGGCCGGCCCGCATCGTCGCTCGCGTGGCCTCGACCGCCAGCGGCGCGTTCTCCGCCAGCTCGCGGGCCACGGCCATGGTCGCTTCACGCAGGTCCTCAAGCGGCGCCAACGCGTCCGCGAGACCCCACGCGAGGGCCTCTTCGCCCTTGATCCGACGGCCGGTCAGGCACATCAGCGTCGCCCGCTGCGCCCCGATCACGCGCGGCAGGGTATGCGTGACGCCGAAGCCGGGATGGAAGCCCAGCTTGACGAAATTGGCGCAGAATCTCGCTTCCGGCGCCGCCACCCGGAAGTCAGCCACCAAGGCGAGGCCGAGACCTGCGCCCACCGCCGCGCCCTGTACGGCTGCGACAATGGGTTTTCTCGCAGAGAACAGACGCACCGCCTCCTGATAGAGCGGTGAAACACCCTGCATGCCATCGCCGCCGATCCCATCGCGCGAGGCGAGATCGGCCCCCGCACAAAAACTCTTGCCAGCTCCGAAAAGAGCGGTGGCTCTCAGATTGCGATCGGCGTCGATGTCATCGAGCGCGTCGGCCAAGTCGCGCATGAGCCCGACGCTGGCGAAGTTGTGCGGCGGCCGCGAGAACTCAAGCACGGCCACATGGCCGTCGCTCGTCGCGCTCAAGGTATCACCGTATCGGTCCTTCATCGTTTGGTCCCTAGCAGGTTGCGGGCCACCACCCATTTGTGCACCTCGGTGGGGCCGTCATAGATGCGCATGGTGCGCAGCTTTGACGCCATGAGCTGCAGCGGCAGCTCCTTGGTCATGCCCATGGCTCCGAATGTCTGCATGGCGTGGTCGACAACCTCCCAGGCCATCTCGGTGGCGAAAGCCTTGATCATCGAGATCTCGACCCTCGCGTCGCGTCCCTGGTCGAGCTTCCAAGCGCAGTCGTAGGTCATGAGGCGGGCCGCGTGAATCTTCGCCGCGGCGTCCGCCACCCACCACTGGATCGCCTGGCGTTCACTGAGCGGCTGGCCGAACGTGATCCGCTGAGGCGCGAACTCGCAGATCATGTCGAGCGCGCGCTGGGCCATGCCCACCGACCAGGAGGCCATCTGAACGCGGCGCGTGCCCAAACGGATCTGCATCGGCGCGAAACCCGAACCTTCCTTGCCGAGCAGCTTCCAGTCCTCGACGCGGCAGTCCTCCAGCGCCACTTCGTAGGTGGTCGCGCCGCCGATCATCGGGATGCGACGCAGAACGTTGAATCCGGGCGTTCCCTTGTCGATGAGGAAGGCGGAGATGCCGCCGCGCGCGCCCTTCTCCTTGTCGGTGACCGCCATCAGGATGGTGAAGTCGGCGTCGGCGGCGCGGCTGGTCCAGATCTTGCGCCCGTTTATCACCCAGTCCTCGCCGTCGCGCACGGCTCTCGTGGTCATGGCCGAGGGATCGGCGCCTGCGCCCGGCTCAGAGATGCCGATGGCCGAAACGGTCTCACCCCGCACGTAGGGCGCGAGATAAGCCTCGCGCTGGCGCTCATTTACGGTTGCCATGAGCATGCGAAGGTTCGGCGAGTCCGGGGGAAGAGTGTATGGCGTCACCGTCCGGCCCATCTCCTCCTCGACCCCGACCATGGCCATGTGCGGCAGGTCGGCCCCGCCAACGTCCTCTGGCGCGTCGAGGCCCCATAGACCGAGTTTCTTGGAAATCGCGTCGAGGCGCTGGTGTTCGTCCGCGCCCAGGCCCAGTCCCTTGCCCTCGGCCTCGCGGCCCAGCACGCCGGGCTCCAGAGGCACGAGTTCGTCCTTGACGAACCGCGCCACCAGATCCTTGAGCATGCGGTGCTCTTCGCTGAGCTCGAAATCCATTGTCCGGCGGACCTCCTTTCACCCACGCGCCCGCCACATTAGGGTCGAAAGTCCGACCCGTCATCGTTGACCCTGGGGGAAGCGCCGTTGATCCGCGACAAGACGCTGGCGAGCAAGGCGACCGGGCCGCTCAGGGGCGTCACTGTGCTGGATCTCACGAGCGTCGTCTTCGGGGCCTACGCCACCCAGATCCTCGGCGATCTCGGGGCCGACGTGATCAAGGTCGAGTTCCCTGGCGGCCGGCGCGGGGGCGGCGGCGACATCATGCGCTGGGCCGGGCATGGTCAACCGGGCGGGCCAGAGGACCTCGGGCCCATCTTCATGACCATCAACCGCAACAAACGATCCTTGCTCGTCGATCTGCGCGAGGAGCGGGCGATGAAACTGATGCGACGCCTGATCGGGCGCGCGGACGTCTTCGTGGCCTCGGTCCGCTATGCCGGCCTGGAGCGCCTGGGCCTGGGCTATGAAGCGGCGAAGGCCATCAAGCCCGACATCATTTATGTCCACGGCTGCGGCTATGCCGCGGATGGTCCCTACGCCGGCGAGCCGGCCTATGACGATCTCATTCAGTCGGCCAGCGGCCTCGCCGACCTGCTGCCGCGCACGGACGATGATCCGAAACCGCGTCTGCTGCCGAGCCTCGTCGCCGACAAGGTGAGCGGCCTATTCATGGCGCAGTCCATCTGCGCCGCCCTGTTCCATCGCGAGCGGATCGGCGAGGGCCAGTTCATCGAAGTGCCGATGCTGGAGTGCGTCACCAGCTTCAACCTCGCCGAGCACCTCTACGGCCACGTCTATGATCCGCCCACGGGCCCCATCGCCTACACCCGCGTGGCGAACCCGGAGCGCAAGCCCTTCCAGACTAAGGATGGCTACATCGGCCTGCTGCCGTACACAGACAAGCAATGGGACCAGTTCTTCGAGGCGGCCGGGATGGGCGAGACCTTCGGAAAGGACCCGCGCTTTTCCGACTATCGTGAAAGGGTGAAGCACGTTCGAGAACTGTATCGGCTGGTAGAGTCGGTGACGCCGCTGAAGACCACGGACGAATGGCTGGCGCTTCTCAAGCCGCTCAGCATCCCGGTGGTGCGGATGAACCGGCTGGACGAACTTGCGGACGACCCACACCTCGACGCGGTGGGCCTTTTCGAACGCTATCGCCATCCGGAAGCCGGCCACTACATCGCTCTGCGCCCGCCGGTGAAGTATTCGGCGACGCCGGCCAGCATCCGCCGCCATCCGCCCAGGCTGGGCGAGCACACGGAGGAAATCTTCCGAGAAGAGTGTCTGGCTGCCGATCTGGCTGCTGATGGGGCGGATGAATAGGTCGCATGGCCGGCGTCGACGCCCATTTCTACGAGCCGGCGACCGGCCACGGCCTGCCGCACGATCCGTTCAATGCCATGGTGGGTCCGCGCCCGATCGGCTGGATCTCGAGCCTCAGCGCCGAGGGCGTCGCCAACCTTGCGCCCTACAGCTTCTTCAATGGCCTTTCCTACGCTCCGCCGCTGATCGGCTTCTCCTCGATCGGCTGGAAGGACAGCGTAGCCAATATCCAGGCCACTAACGAGTTCTGTTGGAATCTCGCGACGAAGGCGCTTGCCGAAGCCATGAATCTCTCCTGCGCCCCGGCCCCACCGGAGGTGGACGAGTTCGAGGTGGCGGGGCTGACAAAGGCGCCGGGCCGCATGGTGGCCGCGCCACGGGTCTTGGAGAGCCCCGTCAATTTCGAATGCAGGCTATCCGAAATTATCCGTCTCAAAGGCGCGGACGGGCGCGAGTCTCAGGCCTGGCTCACAATCGGCGAAGTTGTCGGTGTGTGGATCGACCGCGCCTGCCTCCGGGACGGCGTGTACGACACCGCCGCTTCGTCGCCGATCCTGCGCGCCGGCAAGTCGGGCGACTATTTCGAGATCACGCCTGAAGCCGGTTTCTCCATGCGTCGGCCGGGGTGGCCTATCGGCTAGGCCGCCTCGAGGATCGCGTTGCAGAGGCCCGCGGTGCGCGGATCCCCGACGAGCTCGGGACCCATCTGGTTGCAGACATAGCCGATGGCGACGCCTGCGTCCGGGTCGGCGCAGCCAAACGAACCTCCCCAGCCGCTATGGCCGAAAGTATTGGCGTTGGGCCCGTAGATGCCCGGGCGGTTCAGGGCCACGCCCATGGCCCAGGCGTCGGTAAATCCAAGAAACTGATCGATCCGGCCATGGCTAGTCGCCGGCCTGGTCATCCGCCTTACCCCCTCCGCCGAGAGGATGCGCACACCCTCGAGTTCGCCCTTACCGGCCAGGGCGGCATAGAGACAGGCGAGGCCGTGGGCGCTGCCGTGGCCGTTGGCCGAAGGGATCTCAGCCGCCCGCCAGGCGCGATCGTTGGGCGCCGTCGGCGATTGGACGGGATTGGTCACCGCCATAAGCGCCGCGGACGTCAAGGGAGGCATCTCCGATTGCCGCTTCGGGGCCAGGATCTCGGCCACGCGCGGCTCTTCGGACACACGCAGGCCGACAAAGATGTCGGCGCGCAAGGGCCCGGCCACGGCTTCGGCGATGAAGGCACCGGGCGATTGACCGCTCGTTCGCCGGATCACTTCGCCGGCCAGCCAGCCATAGGTCATGGCATGGTAGGACGTCGCTTCGCCTGGAACCC
>DASXGB010000302.1:0-10808 GCA_036489325.1 Caulobacteraceae bacterium | reverse complement strand
AGAGCCCCGCGCGATCGACCGTACGCGCAGGAGGGTCCGGATCAGGCCCGTCAGGTAACGGGCTTCCCGTGCGATCACCTCCATCGCTTCGCTCGGCCCTCCCGGCCTATGATCCGATTCAGGAGGGTAACATGACAGTGGAGCTCTACGCCGCCTTCGTCGCCGCCGTGACCGTGCTGATGCTGATTCCGGGCCCGAACGTGGCTCTGATCACGGCTCAGAGCATCGCCCACGGGCCGCGGCGGGGCCTGGCGACTGTCGCCGGAACGTCCGCCGCGATGGTGTTGCAGCTCGGTCTGGTGGGTCTTGGCATGACCGGCGCCCTGGCCGTCGCCGGCCAATGGTTCGCCATCCTGAGGTGGGCGGGCGTAGCCTATCTGGTCTTCCTGGGTGTTCAGACCTGGATGAGCAAGCCGGCGGCTGAGACCGCCAGCCGCGCCGATAGGCCGGATCGGGCGTTCGGGCGGGGCTTCATCGTTTCCCTGACCAACCCGAAGATCCTGTTCTTTTATGCGGCTTTCTTCCCCCAGTTCATTTCCGGAGGGAATCCGGCGGCGCAGTTCTGGCTGCTGGCGCTGAGCTTTCTGGCCATTGCGATCGTGATCGACAGTGGCTGGGCTCTGTTGGCCGGTCGGCTCCGCCCTCTGCTCTCGCGGCACACCTGGCTTCCCAACCGCATCACTGGCGCGGTCCTGATCGCCGCCGGCGCCGGTCTCGCCGCCGCTCGTGGAGGCCGCTGATTTGCCGCGCGTCAAACGCAGCGGCGCGCAATGGGACGGACCCACCGCCGAAGGCCATTGCCTCTGCGGAGACGTGCGGTTCCAGATCACCCTTCCCGCGCGCTGGGCGTGGCACGACCACGGCGCGGCCAGCCAGCGCGCGCATGGCGCGCCGTCGACGACCTATGTCGGCGCCTACAAGAGCCGCTTCCGTTTCACTGCCGGCGAGGCGCTGGTCACACGCTATGACGACGGCGGCATCGTTCGCAGCTTCTGCTCCCGGTGCGGAAGTCCGCTGCTCTATGAGCGGCCGCGGGCGCCGGAAATGGTCAACATCCCGCGCGCCCTTTTCCTGACCCGCACCGGGCGCGAACCGCGATACCACCTCAACATCGATGAAACGCCGGACTGGGCCTATGCCGGCGAGCCGCTGAAGCCGCTCAAGGGTTTCCCCGGCGTGGTCTGGACGGGTCCGAGGCCGCGAAAGCGCAGCTAGGTATTTCCGGACAGGACCATCAGCGACAGGATCTCGAAGAGCATCTGGGCCCCGACCATGGCCGTGTTCGATGTCGGATCGTATTGCGGGGCGACCTCGACCACATCGCCGCCGATTAGGTTGGCGCCGCGCAAGCCGTGCAGGATTGCCTGCGCCTCGCGCGGCGTGAGGCCGCCGGCTTCTGGGGTTCCGGTGCCCGGCGCGAAAGCCGGATCAAGGCCATCGACGTCGAAGGAGACGTAGGTCGGACCCTCGCCGATCACCTCGCGCGCGGCGGCAATGACGCCTTCGACGCCCAGGCGATCGACATCCTCGATGTGCAGCACGCGCATGCCGGAGGCGTAGGAGAACTCCCAGAGATATTCGGCAGCGCCGCGAATGCCGATCTGGATGGTGCGCTCGGGATCGAGCACGCCATCGAGCACCGCCTGGCGGAACGGACCGCCATGATGGAACTTGGCGCCGTCGAATTCGCCGCCGGTGTCGCAATGGGCGTCGAAATGGACCAGGCCCACCGGGCCATCGCTGCCGAGCGCCTTGAGGATCGGATAGGTGATGGAGTGGTCGCCGCCGACGGAGAGCGGCCGCACGCCAGCGGCCTTGAGACGCTTGTAGAAGGTGAAGATATCCTCGATGCACGAGTCCAGGCTGTAGCGGGAGCGCATGGGGACATCGCCGATGTCGGCAATCCGGCTCTCGGCCAGCGGCGTAACCTCCAAGGCGTGATTGTAGGGTCCGATCCGCTCGATGGTCCGCACCGCCCGCGGCCCAAATCGCGCGCCCGGCCGGTTGGTGACGCCGAGATCCATCGGCACGCCGACGAGGGCTATCTCGACGCCCCCGAAATCGGACTGGGCCGCCGCCTCCGGCCGGTAGGGCGAATCGAGCAGGCTGGAAACGCCGCTGTATGGCGGCTTGCGCCGATCGGGCCCATCAAAGGCCAACGCCGCGACCTTCGCGAACCTGGGGTCGGCGATATCGCTGCCCCGGCCGTCGGCATAGGCGGCGCGCAGGGCGTCGAGCTTCTTCTGATCGAACACGGGTCCGCGCCCCCTTCTGCAATCAGACTACCTGCGGCGCTGCAGGTCGGGAAGCGTTGCGGCGGATGACGTTGAGTGATGGGCGCGATATGTCAGCCCCAAAAGGATCGCCATGCCGCACGACGTCTTCATCAGCTATTCCAGCAAGGACAAGCCGGTCGCCGACCGCGTGTGCCACGCTTTGGAGGCGCAGGGCGAGCGATGCTGGATCGCGCCTCGCGATATTCCCTACGGCTCCGACTGGCAGGAGGCGATCATGGTCGCGCTCGCCGAGGCTGGGGCGATGGTTCTGGTGTTCACCGGCAACACCAACGAGTCGGCGCATGTGCGCCGTGAGGTTTCAGCCGCCCTGGAAGCCGGGGCGATCGTCATTCCACTTCGCACGGAGGAGGCCACGCCGCAGGGGGCGCTGCGTTACAACCTGATCAATCTTCATTGGATGGACGCGATCTCGCCGCCGTTGGAGAGCCACATCGCGGATCTCATCAAGACCCTGAAGCGGCTTCGCGCGGCGCCCGAGGAGACGCCGCCGGCGGCCGCCGCCTCGCCTTCCCCGGCTCCCGCCGCCGCCGTTCCTCCACCGGCGCCCGCCCACGCCGCAGGTTGGCGCCCGACCATCGACCGCCAGCTGGAGGTGATGACCGGCCTGGGAATCGCGGTCGCCCTGCTCGGTATTTTCGCGTCGCAGTGGATCATCGCCCTGGTGATCACCGTTCCGCTGATCTGGCGAGCCAACCGTACGCGCACCAATCCGACCGGCCGGGCCTCAATCGGCTTGCGACTGCTGGCCAGCCTGGCGGTGACGATCATCTCGGTCATGGCGGTCTCTGTTAGCAATCGATAGGGACCTCGCGAGGCGACCGTGATGGAAATCGACAGGAGAACCTTGATGGCTGGAACCGGCGGCGTGCTGGCGGCAGCGGCGGCGAACGTGGGCCCGGCGCTGGCCGCTCCCGTCCCTCCTGCCCCCGTCGCTCGCGTAGCGGTGGTCGAAGACACCTACTTCGGCGAGACGGTGCGCGATCCCTACCGCTGGATGGAGAACGACAAGGACCCGGACTGGCTGCCGTTCCTCCAGGGCCAGAACGCCCATGCCCGCGCGCGGCTCGACGCCATTCCCGGTCGGGAGGCCCTGCGCGCGCGCATTGAGGCGCTGAGCGGGGATACGGCGGTGACGGCGCGGGTGCAGCGGGCTGGCCCTCTTCTGTTCTTCCAGAAGCGACCGGTCGGGGCCGACAACTACAAGCTCTTCGTGCGCGAAGGCGCCGCCCAGAAGGTGCTGATCGATCCCACGGCGATGAAGGCGCCCGGCGGCGGTCACGTCTCGCTCGACTGGTGGCGAGCCTCGCCGGACGGCCGGCATCTCGTCTATGGACTGAGCGCCAACGGCAGCGAGGACTCGGTCCTGCACATCATGAGCGTGGCGGACGGGGTCAATCTCCCCGAAACCATCGCCAACACCCAGGACGCCACGCCAGAATGGCTCGATGACGGCTCGGGCTTCTTCTACAATCAGCTGACCGGCGAGGTGGACACACCGGAGCGGTTTCTCGATAGCCAGGCGCGCTTCCACCGCCTGGGGACCGATCCCGCGGCCGACCCGATCCTGATGAAGCGCGGTCTCGTGGCCGGGATCGTCTTCGACAAGATCCAGATTCCGGTGATCGGGACCTTCCGGGGGTCGGACCACGCCGTCCTCTTTCTGGCTGACGTGCGTCCGGAGCGGCGCCTGTACATCGCCCCCGTGTCCGACGCGGTGGCGGGCAAGGCGAAGTGGGTCGAGATCGCGAGCTTCGCCGACGAGGTCACCGACATCGATATCGACGGCGAGGAGGTCTTTCTGCTCGCCAACCACGGAACGCCGCGCGGCCGCGTCCTCAGGACGAGCGTCACCGCCCCGTCCGTCAAAGCCGCGGTGGAGGTTGTGCCGCAGGGCAAGGTCGTCATCGACAGCATCACGCGCGCCCGCGACGGCCTCTATCTGCAGATGATGGACGGCGGCGTCTCTCGGCTCCGCCGCCTGGGCGCCGACGGCCGCGTATCCGAGGTCGCCCTGCCGTTCGACGGCACGATCGGCCAGATTGCCGCCACGAGGTCCGAGGCCGGCGCCCTGTTCGGCTACACCGGCTGGCTGACGCCGGCAGGCATCTGGAGCGTGAACCAGGACCTCGCGGTCGCCGATACCGGCCTCACGCCGAAGCCGGCGATCGACGTTTCGCCCTATGAGACGATCCGCGGGTTCGCCACGGCCAAGGACGGGGTCCAGATTCCTTACAGCCTGATCTATCGAAAAGGTCTGAAGCGCGACGGGAAGACGCCGGCCTGGATCTCGGCCTACGGATCCTACGGCGCGGCCGCCTATACGCCCAGCTTCGCAGGCAAGACGCTGGCCCTGATCGATGCCGGCTTCATCGTCGGCTACGCCAATGTGCGCGGCGGCGGCGAATACGGCCGGGAGTGGCACAAGGCCGGCCAGCTCACGAACAAGCCGAACACCTGGCGCGACCTCATCGCCGTTTGCGAGACCCTGTGCGCCGACGGCTGGACGGCGCCCTCACGCCTGGCCATCGGCGGCCGCTCCGCCGGCGGCATCACCGTCGGCCGCGCCATGACCGAACGGCCCGAGCTTTTCGCCGCCGTGATCGACGGCGTCGGCTGGTCCAATCCCCTGCGCTATGTGGCCGAGCAGAACAGCTTCGGCGAGGAGCCGGAGTGGGGCGCCATTACCGATCCGGCGGGCTTCCAGGCGCTCAGGACGATCGACTCCTACCAGCACGTCGTCGACGGGACACCCTATCCGGCTGTGCTCCTCACCACCGGCGTCACAGATCCGCGCGTGGCCCCGTTCCACGTCGGCAAGATGACGGCCCGGCTCCAGGCCGCTACCTCATCCAAACGGCCCATCATCCTGCGCGTGGATTTCGACGCCGGCCATGGCGTCGGCTCGACCCGCGGCCAGCAGGACCGCGAGGCCCTCGATACCTACGCCTTCCTCCTCTGGCAGACCGGGGTTCCCGCCTACCAGCCGGTGTGAGGGCGCGGGCGCGGGCGCCGGCGTTACGATTTGGCCCTGAGCGCCCTGACGACCGCCGCATCCAGCGCCTGGAGGAAGCGCGAGCGATCGGCCGGCGCGAACGGTTTCGGCCCGCCGGTGATCTCTCCGAACGAGCGCAGGTGTTCGCCGACGGCGCGCGAGGCGAGCGCCCCGCCGATGTTGTCGGCCGTGAACGCCCGTCCGTCTGAGCGCAGCGCCTGCGCGCCGTTGCCGAGGACGCGCTGGGCGAGCGGGATATCGGCGGTGATCACCACGTCGGCCGGCCCGGCCCGCTCGGCGATCCAGTCATCGGCCGCGTCCGGCCCCTCCTCGACCACCACCATGCCGATCAGCGGCGAGGCCGGCGTGCGGATCCAGCTGTTGGCGACCACCAGGACTTTGAGGCCGAGGCGGGCGGCGACGCGATAGACCTCGTCCTTCACCGGGCAGGCGTCGGCGTCGACGTAAAGGGTCGTCACGAGAACCGAGCTGGGAACGACCAGTGCGCCGCGCCCCGCCCCCTACCCCGCCTCGACGTAGATCTCGCCGCCGCCGGCGCGGAAGCGCTCGGCCATCTCGGCCATGCCGGCTTCGGCCACGTCGTTCTGCGCCTGGGCCGCCTCGCGGATTTCCTGGCTGATCTTCATCGAGCAGAACTTCGGGCCGCACATTGAGCAGAAGTGCGCCACCTTGTGCGCCTCCTTCGGCAGGGTCTCGTCATGGAACTCGCGCGCCGTCTCGGGATCTAGGCCCAGATTGAACTGGTCTTCCCAGCGGAACTCGAAGCGGGCCCGTGACAGCGCGTCGTCCCAGGCCCTCGCCGACGGATGGCCCTTGGCGAGGTCGGCGGCGTGGGCGGCGATCTTGTAGGCGATCACCCCCTGCTTGACGTCCTCGCGATCGGGCAGGCCCAGGTGTTCCTTGGGCGTCACGTAGCAGAGCATGGCCGTGCCGAACCAGCCGATCATCGCCGCGCCGATCGCCGAGGTGATGTGGTCGTAGCCAGGCGCCACATCGGTGGTAAGCGGCCCCAACGTATAGAACGGCGCCTCGTGGCAGGCGGCGAGCTGCTTTTCCATGTTGGCCTTGATCTTGTGCATCGGCACGTGGCCGGGGCCCTCGATCATCACCTGCACGCCGTGCTTCCAGGCCACCTTGGTGAGTTCGCCCAAGGTCTCGAGCTCGGCGAACTGGGCGGCATCGTTGGCGTCGGCGATCGAGCCGGGCCTGAGGCCATCGCCCAGCGAGAACGACACGTCGTAGGCGCGCATGATCTCGCAGATGTCCTCGAAGCGCTCGTAGAGGAAGCTCTCCTGGTGGTGGGCCAGGCACCACTTGGCCATGATCGAGCCGCCGCGCGAGACGATGCCGGTGACCCGGCTGGCGGTCAGCGGCACGAACGGCAGGCGCACGCCCGCGTGGATGGTGAAATAATCGACGCCCTGCTCAGCTTGTTCGATGAGGGTGTCTCGGAACACCTCCCAGGTCAGGTCCTCGGCGACGCCGCCCACCCTCTCCAGCGCCTGATAGATCGGCACGGTGCCGAGCGGCGTCGGACAATTGCGGATGATCCACTCGCGGATGTTGTGGATGTTGCGACCGGTGGAGAGGTCCATGATCGTGTCGGCGCCCCAGCGGATCGCCCACACCATCTTGTCGACTTCGTCCGCCACCGACGACAGCACCGCCGAGTTGCCGATGTTGGCGTTGATCTTGACCAGGAAATTGCGGCCGATGGCCATCGGCTCCAGTTCGCCGTGATTGATGTTGGCCGGGATGATGGCCCGCCCGCGGGCGACCTCGTCGCGCACGAACTCCGGCGTCACCAGGTCCGGGATCTCCGCGCCAAACGCCTCGCCGTCGCGAAGGAATGGATCGCCTTCCGTGCGCCGCAGGTTTTCGCGGATCGAGACGTATTCCATCTCCGGCGTGACGACACCGGAGCGGGCGTACTCGAGCTGGGTCACAGCGCGGCCGGCCCTGGCGCGCAGCACCCTGCGGTCAGAGTGGAAGACCGGCGCCAGATGCTTTCCCCTGGCATTGCCGTTGTCCACGGGTAGGACCTCCCGCGGGTCGATCTCTTCCACGTCGCCTCGCGCACGGACCCAGGCCTCTCGTGGCCGCTCCAGTCCCTTGTGGATATCGATCACTGTCTCGGGGTCGGTGTACGGCCCGGAGGGGTCATAGAGCGTCAGCGGCGGCTCCCCGGCTGAGGGATGCACGGCCACCTCGCGGAACGGCACGCGCAGGCAGGGGTGGCGTTCCCCCGCCTCGTAGACCTTGCGGGATCCGGGCCTGGCGCCCGTCGGAATCTGGGCGGCGATGGGTGTTTCGATGTTCACGGCGTCAGGCCTTCCCTGCCAAGAGGGTCCGTCCGGAGTGCAGGGCGGAAACGCGGCGGCTGACCATACGCTCCCTCCCTTCGCCGGCATGACCCGGATCAGGTTCGGCGGGTCGCCGCGTCAGCGGCCTCTCAGTCCCTTGGGCGGGACTCCCCGGAGAACGGCGAGAGCCTACGCCGCTGACCCGGCGGGTCAAGCGGAACTCCGTTGACGATTGCGGCAGGAGTCCTGAGCGAGATCCCAGATGCGCATTGGTCATGCTAGGTGGGATAGAGCACACCCACACCTGACGGCGGAGCTAATCCGGTTGACGAATTCGCCGACGCTTTTCCTGACATGTGGGTTGCCGGGCTCGGGCAAGACGACGCTCGCCAGGCGGCTCGAACAGGAGGTTCCCGCGCTTCGTCTGACTGCGGATGAATGGCTGCATGAGCTCTATCCGGACCTCTCCACATCGGAAGCCGAACACGGCCCATTCCGCAAAAGGCTCGAGCCGCTGCAATGGATGACCGCCGTGCGCGTCCTTGAGCTCGGCTGCAACGTGGTGCTCGATTGGGGACTTTGGGCGAGAGAGGAACGGGACTTCTACCGAACCGGCAATCGCGAGATCGGCGCGCGGGTTGTCCTGTGCCTGATTGATCCCACCATCGACGAACTTTGGAACCGGCTTTCGCGGCGCAACGCCGATCGGCCAGCCGGCGTTTTCGAGATTCCGAAACCAGCGCTTCTCAGATGGTCGGAAGCCTTCCAGCGACCGACAGCCGATGAACTGGCGCAGTTTGATCCGTGGCAGTCGTCCGACGTGGAGGCCTAGCCGGGGATGGGCTTGGTGCTGACGTGGAAGCGGAGCAGTTCGTGCTGCGGCAGCTCCCAGTCCGGCTTCAGTTCCAGAGCCTTGCGATAATCGAAATAGGCCGCCTTTTCGTTGTCGAGGCCCTCATAGGCCAACGCCCGGTCGAAATAGGCCTTCTCAGGCTCCTTGACGCCCAACTGCAGCGCTCGGTCCAGATCATCGACGGCGGTCTGGTACTGTTTGACTCCCACCCACATGGCCCCGCGGTTGACCCAGGCCTCCGCCATGTCAGGAACCAGGGCCAGGGCGGCATCGAAGTCAGCGCGTGAGGATTTGTAATCCGCCCTGCGCAGCTTAATCACCCCGCGATTGACGAAGGTGCCGGCCCGATCCCAGGCGTTGAGCGTGTCTTCCTGCAGCGCGCGGGTGCAGAACGACTCCGCCGCGTTGTCCGACAGGCCGGCGAGCGCCGCCTTTGAGCACTGCGTCGCTGAATCGCTGCCGAAGACGGTGACGGACGCCGCCGAACTACCCGCTATGAGCGTGGCTGCTGTCGCCAAGAGAACCAAGGTTCGCATCGCCGACCTCCCTGCCGCCGCGGAACATCCGCAGAATCGCGCCGCAGGCAGCGCTTTGTCAATTTCTAGCTTCGTCGCACCTCGGAAAGGTCGATCTCGTGCAACAGCGGTCTGCCGCCCAGGTAGCGCGCGAGGTTGTCCAGGAAGAGGTCACGGTTGCGGTCATCCTGGTGACCGGTGACGCCCGAATGATGCGCCGTCAGACTGACGCGCGGATGGGTCCAGAGAGGGCTGTCCACGGGCAGGGGTTCGGTCTCGAAAACATCGAGAACGGCGTGAGCCGGGATTCCCTTGTCGAGCGCCTCCAGCAGAGCCGCCTCGTCGATGAGCGCGCCCCGGCCGACGTTGACCACTACCGAACCGGCTTTCATCTCGCCGAAGAAGGCCTCGTTGGCCAGGTGTCGCGTCTCAGCATTGAGCGGCGCGCAAAGGACCACGACGTCCGCCTCCGGCAGATGCGCGGGCACGCCCGGCAGATGGATGATCAGATCGGCCGCCGGATTGGCGGCCTGGTTGCGCCTCACCCCGATCACCCGCGCGCCAAAGCCCTTGGCCCGGGCCCCAACGCCCTGGCCGATGGCGCCGAAGCCGATGACAAGCCAAGTGGTGTCGAGCACCTCGCGGAAGGTGAAGCCCTTCCATTCCTTCCGCGCCTGGGCGGCGCGACGCTCCGGCCCCCGCTGGAAAACGTCCAGCACGCCGGCGACCACATAGTCGGCCATGCCCACCGCCTGCCCGTGGCTGGTGGAAAAGCGGATGCCCTTGTCCGCTACGCGCTGGAACATCGGATGGTCGAAGCCCGCGGCGGCGCTGTGGAACCACTTGAGGCTCTCGGAGGCGAGCATGGCCTGGACGAACGGCCCGGCAGCCTTCTGCTGATAGAGGTCGCCGCTGAACCAGGCGATCTCGGGCTGGGCCTCTTCGGGTGTAACCGCCTCGCCGCCGAGCGTGATCTTTCCTTCCCGGTCGACGACGAGCGGTTCGACCGCTTCGCCAAAGCGGGCGAGCGTTCCCCGGATCCGGCGCCAGGACGGCTCGTAGATCAGCAGCCGGGACACGCCCGTCAGAAGCCCTGAAGCCTCGCGTAACGATCGCGGTGATAGGCCTGGCCGCCGAACGTCGTTTCCTGAGCCCGCGCGCGCTTCAGATAGAGGCCGGCGTCGTGGGCGTCGGTCATGCCGATGCCGCCGTGCATCTGCACCATCTCGTTGGAAACGAGATGGAGGGTGTCGCCCATCTTGGCCTTGGCCAGGGACACGAGCTCGGGGACGTCCGGCGAGTCGTTGTCGATCGCCGCCAGGGCGGCCTCGACGCACGAGCGCGACAGCTCCAGATCGGTGAACATCTTGGCCGCGCGGTGCTGCAGGGCCTGGAAGGAGCCGATCACCTGGCCGAACTGAACCCGGGTCTTGAGGTAGTCGAGCGTGGTCTCGAACGCCTGGGAAGCGGACCCCAGCATCTCGGCCGCCAGCCCGGCGCGGGCGCGGTCGAGGGTCTTTTCGAGCAGGGGATAGCCCTTGCCCTCTTCACCCAGGAGGGCGTCGGCGCCGACTTCGACGCCGGCGAAGGTGACATTGGCCGCGCCGCGGCTGTCGGCCAGCTTGAGGGCATGGCGGGTCACGCCCTTGGCGTCCGCCGGCACGAGGAAGAGGCTGACCCCATCGGCGTCGTCGGTCCCGCCCGACGTTCGTGCGGAGACCACAAAGAGGCCCGCGGCCATGCCCTCGAGCACGAAGGTCTTGGCGCCGTCGAGCTTCCAGCCGCCGCCGCTCTTCTTGGCCGCCAGGGCGATCCTGCCGGGCGCGT
>DASXGB010000255.1:0-2479 GCA_036489325.1 Caulobacteraceae bacterium | reverse complement strand
CTCTCCTCCCCCTCAGGGGGAGGGGGACCCCGAAGGGGTGGAGGGGGTCAACGATGGGCTCCTAGCCGCCTCGCTCCTTACCCGTTCGTCACCCGATCCTCGACATCGTTGAAGGGGGCGGGCTAGGGTCGCGGGCAGAGGAAACGCAAAACGGGAGAACAGCGATGGCCACGCAAAAATCGGTGCGCGTGCTGGCGCTGGTCGGGCCCACCGGCGCCGGCAAGACAACCCTGATGGCGGCGATGGTCACCGCGGCCGGCGGCCACGGCCAGGAGAAGTTTGGCGACCTCTCGCCCGAGGCCAAGGCCCGCGGCCACTCCGTGGAGCTCAACCTCGCCGGTTTCGATTTCCTCGGCGACCACTACGCCGTCATCGACTGTCCCGGGTCCCTGGAGCTGATCACCGAGGGCGAGGCGGCCCTGCCGGCGGTGGACCTGGCGATCATCGTCACCGATCCCGACCCGCAGAAAGCCAACCTCGTCCAGCCGATGGTGCGCCAGCTGGAGAGCCTGGGCGTGCCGCGCGCCCTCTTCGTCAACCGCATGGACCAGGCGCACGGCCCGGTCGACGCCCTGCTGGCGGCCCTGGCGCCGGTGAGCTCCGTGCCGCTGGTCGCGCGCCAGCTACCGATCATCGAGGGCGAGCAGGTCACCGGCTTTGTCGATCTGGCCCTGGAGCGCGCCTACGTCTGGCGCCCCGGCCAGCGCTCGGAACTGGTCGAGATGACGCCAGAGCTCGCCAAGGCCGAGGCCGACGCCCGCTACCACATGCTCGAGCAGCTGGCCGACTTCGACGACACCCTGATGGAGCAGCTGCTCGACGACGTCGATCCGGCCCGCGACCTGGTGTTCGCCGATCTCGTCCGCGACATGAACGAGGGCCTGATCGTGCCGGTGTTCTTCGGCTCGGCCCAGGCCGGCGTCGGCATCGGCCGCCTGCTGAAGGCCCTCAGACATGAAACGCCGGGTGCGGAGCGCGCCGCCGCCCGCCTCGGCATAGATCGTCCGGGTGCGTACGTCTTTAAGGCCTCCCATGCCGGCCAGGCCGGCAAGCTGGCCTTCGCCCGGGTGTTCGGCACGCCGCTGGCCGACAGCGCCGACTTCCTCCTGCCCAACGGCGACAAGGCGCGCTCGGGCGGCCTGTTCTCGATCCACGGCGCGACGGTGAAGAAGATCTCCCGCGGCGAGGTGGGCGATATCGTCGCCATCGCCAAGGTCGACGCCGCCCAGGCCGGCCACGCCCTTTCCACCGCCGGCGCGCCGTTCAAGCCCGCGAAGGCCGAGCACCGCGAGCCGCTCTATGCCCTGGCCATCTCAGCGGCTAACCGCAAGGACGACGTGCGCCTCTCCGGTTCGCTCACCAAGCTGGTCGAGGAGGATCCGGGCCTAGCGGTCACCCACGACGCGGAAAACCACCAGGTGCTGATCTCAGGCCAGGGCGAGGGCCACGTGCGCCTGGCCATCGAGCGGATGAAGCGGCGCTATGGCGTCGAGGTCAACGTCGACGCCCCCAAGACGCCCTACCGCGAAACCATCTCCTCGAGCGTCACCCAGCGCGGGCGGCACAAGAAGCAGAGCGGCGGCCACGGCCAGTTCGCCGATGTCACCATCGAGGTGAAGCCGCAGCCGCGCGGCGCGGGCTTCTCCTTCGTCTCCAAGATCACCGGCGGGGCGGTGCCCCGGCAGTGGATCCCCGCCGTGGAGCAGGGGGTCAAGGACGGCATGGCCAAGGGGCCGCTGGGCTTCCCGGTGGTGGACGTCGAGGTCACCCTGCTCGACGGCCAGTTCCACGCGGTGGACTCTTCGGAAATGGCCTTCCGCATCGCCGGCAAGATCACCGTCGACGAGGCATTGGCCAAGTGTGGGCCCAAGCTGCTCGAGCCCATCGACCGGCTGGCGGTGTTCGCGCCGACGAGCGCCATGTCGGCGGTCAACTCGGCCCTGTCGGCGCGGCGTGGCCAGATCCTCGGCTTCGCGCCGCGCGAAGGCTGGCCGGGCTGGGAGCGGATCGAGGCCCACCTGCCGGCGAGCGAACGGCACGAACTCATCGCCGAGCTGCGCTCGCTGAGCCAGGGCCTGGGCTCCTACGAAGCCAGCTTCGACCACATGGCCGAACTCACCGGCCGCCTAGCCCAGGACATCTCCAAGGCCGCCCTGACGGTCGGGTAGCCGCTCTCTCCCCCCTCAGGGGGGAGTACGGCCGAAGGCCGGGAGGGGGGTCAACGTCAGGCGCACGTTGACCCCCTCCACCGGTTGGCTGCTCCGCGCCTCTGCTTCGCAGTCGCGGTCCCCCTCCCCCTGAGGGGGAGGAGAAGCGTCTCGGTGGCGACCGTAAATCGGCGACCGTTAAACACCGTATGATCGGGGCGATTCACCGTATTCGGCAGGGGTTGCCGACCGTAGATACGGCGGCCGACCCACTCGCCGGCGGGACGCCGGCACGGGTCAAAATCCGCCACCATAAACAACCATAGTCATGG
>DASXGB010000143.1:0-4176 GCA_036489325.1 Caulobacteraceae bacterium | reverse complement strand
TCTGGGCGATGGCGCAGTTGGGGCAGGGGCCAACATCGGGGCCGGCACGATCTTCTGCAACTACGACGGCTTCGACAAGTTCGACACCTTCGTAGGCGAGAACGCCTTCATCGGATCTAACTCCGCCCTGGTGGCGCCGGTGACGATCGGGGCCGGGGCCTACACGGGCTCGGGTTCGGTCATCACACGCGATGTCGCTCCGGACGCCCTGGCGCTCGGCCGCGGACTGCAGACGGAAAAGCCCGGCTGGGCGGCCGCCTTCCGGGCCAGGAAGCTGCGCGAAAAGGGTCGCGCGTGAACGACACGGAGCCCCAGAAACGGGCGGCGGGCGAGGCCGCCGCCGACCTTGTCGAACCTGGGATGACCGTGGGTCTCGGATCCGGTTC
This sequence comes from Caulobacteraceae bacterium, assembly GCA_036489325.1. Lineage (GTDB taxonomy): Bacteria > Pseudomonadota > Alphaproteobacteria > Caulobacterales > Caulobacteraceae > Acaudatibacter. The sequence goes on along the minus strand of DASXGB010000143.1, from coordinate 3,790 downwards.
CACGGCGGCCTGGTTCGTGCGCGCGCTCGCCGAGCGGAGGCCGAAGATCGTCTGTGTCGCCACCTCGGAGACGACCGCCGCTCTCGCCGCAAGTCTGGGCCTTCGGATCCTCGATTTCGACCTGGCCGGTGAGATCGATCTCACGGTTGATGGCGCCGACGAGATCGGTCCCGGACTGGCGCTCATCAAGGGCGGCGGAGGGGCTCTTCTGCGTGAAAAGCTCGTGTGGCTGGCCTCCCGGCGGTGCGTGGTCATCGCTGACGCGGGGAAGGTCACCGCCGATCTTGGCGCCTTTCCGTTGCCGATCGAGGTGACGCCCTTCGGACATCGACGGACGGCCGAACGCATTCGCGTCGTACTGCACAACCACGGGATCATCGCTGCGCCGACCCTCAGGGTTGCCGGCGGCGCCCCGTCCCGCACGGACGGCGGGAACCTTATCTATGACGTCCCTTGCCGCGTAATTGAGCGTCCGGTCGAGGTGGCGACGGCTCTCAAGGATGTGACCGGCGTTATCGACCACGGGTTGTTCCTTGGTCTTGCGGAACGTGCGCTGGTCGCCGGCGAGCGCGGCGTTGAGACTATCTGGCCCTGAATCCGGCCCAAGGATTCAACCCTTTCGAGACAGGAGTATCTCTTGGCGCGCTACGACTATGATCTGTTCGTGATTGGCGCCGGATCGGGCGGCGTGCGCGCCGCCCGGATGGCCGCGATGAGCGGCGCCCGCGTGGCGGTGGCCGAAGAGAGCCGGGTCGGAGGCACCTGCGTCATCCGCGGCTGTATTCCCAAGAAATTCATGGTCTATGCCAGTGAGTTCTCCTATCACTTTAAGTCATCGAAGGGTTATGGCTGGTCGTCTGGCGAGGCCCGGTTCGACTGGCCAACTTTTCTGGAGCGCAAGGACGTCGAGATCGCCCGCCTGTCGGGCCTCTACGTCGCCAACCTCGAGAACGCCGGCGCCGAACTCATCCATGCCAGGGCCGTCATGGCCGACCCCCATACGATCGAACTTGGTGATGGCCGACGGGTGACGGCTGGGCGGGTTCTGGTGGCGACGGGGGCAAAACCAACCCTGCCGGATGAGGTGGATGGCGTTAAGCACGCCATTACCTCGAACGAGGCTTTCCATCTCGAGACTTTGCCCAAGAGCATCGTCATCGCCGGCGGCGGCTACATCGCCGTGGAATTCGCCGGCATCTTCAATGGCCTCGGCGTCGACACCACGCTCATCTACCGCGGGCCGATGATCCTGCGTGGTTTCGACGACGATGTGCGATCCCACCTGACCCGAGAGATCGAGCGGCGCGGCGTCAGGATCATCACCGGATGCCACCAGCTTCGCCTTGAGAAAACCTCGAGCGGCGTGCGCAGCCACCTATCGAGCGGCCAGGCCATCGACAGTGACATCACCCTGTTCGCCACCGGTCGTTCGCCCAACACCGCGGACCTTGGCCTCGAGGCCGCCGGTGTCGCGCTGAATGAGCGAGGCGCCGTCGTGGTCGACGAGTTCTCCAAGAGCAGCGTCGAGCACATCTGGGCCGTCGGCGATGTCACCGATCGGATCAACCTGACGCCAGTGGCGATCCGTGAGGCGGCCGCGTTCGCCAACACCGAATTCTACGGCCGGCCGACCCGGTTCGATCATGAAATGGTGGCCAGCGCGGTCTTCTCCCAGCCGCCGGTCGGCTCCGTTGGCCAGAGCGAAGCCGCGGCGCGCCGCAGCGGACGCAAAGTGACCGTCTACTGCTCGAATTTCCGACCGATGAAGGCGACTTTGTATGGCGGTGAAGAACATATGACGACCAAGCTGGTGGTCGATGCGGAAACCGACCGCATTCTCGGCTGCCACGTGGTCGGACCTGACGCGCCGGAGATCATCCAGATGGCGGCGATTGCGCTCAAGATGGGAGCGACCAAGGCCGAATGGGACGATACCTGCGCCGTCCACCCAACAGCCGCGGAGGAGCTTGTCACCATGCGCGAGCCGATGGCCCGCATGGGCGCCGAGGCCTGATGAGAAGGGTTGGATCTCTTTGCGTTTCCGGGCGCGTTGGTCTAAGCCCGCGCCTCCCATTTTAGGCCCAGAGCACTTCTGCGATGAGCGAGCGGTGGGCGCCCGGCTCCTGGCGAGCCCGGACCGCCCGACATATTCCCAGCGACTACCCTGACCCGGTCGATCTCGTCCGCGTCGAGGGCGAGCTTGCACGTATGCCGCCGCTGGTGTTCGCCGGCGAGGCCCGCCGTCTCAAGCATCTGCTGGGCGAAGTGGCTGCTGGCCGCGCCTTCCTCCTGCAGGGCGGCGACTGCGCCGAGAGCTTCAAGGAGTTCTCCGCCGACAACATCCGCGACACCTTCCGGCTGATCCTGCAGATGGCGGTGGTGCTGACCTTCGCTGGCGGAAAGCCCGTGGTGAAGGTGGGCCGCATGGCCGGACAATTCGCCAAGCCGCGGTCGGAGACCACCGAGACCATCGGCGGCGTGACCCTGCCGTCCTACCGCGGTGACATCATCAACGGCATGGAGTTCGAGGCGGCCGAGCGCACGCCCGATCCAGAGCGGCTTCTGAAGGCCTATTCGCAGTCGGCGGCGACTCTCAATCTTCTGCGCGCCTTCGCTGGCGGCGGGTATGCCGACCTGCATAACATCCATCGATGGACGCTGGGCTTCGTCCAGGACAGCCCGCAAGGCGCCCGTTATCGGGAGCTGTCCGACAAGATCAGCGAATCGCTGACCTTCATGGAGGCGATCGGCGTGACGCCGGCCAGCCACCAAGACCTCGCCCGAGTGGAATTCTTCACCTGTCACGAGGCCCTTCTCCTTGGCTTCGAGGAAGCCCTGACCCGGGTCGATTCGACGTCTGGCGACTGGTACGACGTCTCGGCCCACCTGCTTTGGATCGGCGAGCGCACCCGCCAGCTCAATGGCGCCCACGTTGAATTCGCCAAGGGGATACGGAATCCGGTCGGCCTGAAAGTCGGGCCGACACTCGAGGCGGACGAATTGCTGGCGCTGATCGACGCCCTCAATCCGGACAATGAGCCGGGAAGGCTGACCCTCTACGGCCGGTTCGGTTCAGACAAGATCGCCGCCCGTTTGCCGGGCCTGATGCAGGCGACCAAGGCCGAAGGAAAGGCCGTGGTCTGGGCTATCGATCCGATGCACGGCAATACATTCAAGGCGGCCAACGGCTACAAGACGCGCCCCTTCGAACGGATCCTTTCGGAGGTGCGCAGCTTCATCGAGATCGCCCAGGCGGAGGGTGTCCACCCCGGCGGCGTCCACCTGGAGATGACCGGCCGCAATGTCACCGAGTGTGTCGGCGGCGCCAGGGCGCTTGCCGAAGGCGACCTCGCTGACCGCTACCACACCCACTGTGATCCAAGGCTGAACGGCGAGCAGTCTTTGGAGCTGGCCTTTCTGGTCGCCGAGAAGCTCAAGGCCCAGCGGGCCTCGGGCCTGACTCAGGCGGCCGAGTAGCGCGCTGCGGCCGGCGCGGGGCCGGCCAGCCAAACCTCAAGATCCCTGAGCGCCCGCTCGGCCAGAGCGCGCCGCTTGGCGCGGGCACGATCACCCCGGGCACGAGGCGCGCCCGGCTGTCTCGACGGCGTGTCGATCGGCGGGAACAGGCCGTAGTTGACGTTCATGGGCTGGAAAACCCCGCCCCGATGTCCGCTGGTGATGTGGGTCAGCAGCGCGCCAAGCGCGGTGGTCGGCGGCGGCGCCTCGGGGCGTCGGTCCCGGCATTCGGCTGCGGCCAAGCGCCCTGCGATCAGGCCGATGGCGGCGCTTT
>DASXGB010000240.1:0-13861 GCA_036489325.1 Caulobacteraceae bacterium | reverse complement strand
GCCGCCAGAGCTGAAGGCGGTGCATCCGCTCGGCAAGTCGCCCGTGATCGAAGACGGGACGTTGAAGATCGCCGAGTCCGGCGCGGCGGTGGACTATCTCATCCGCACCTATGGCGGTGGTCGCTATCAACCGGCGGACGGGACCACCGAGCACGAGCGGTATCTCGAGTGGCTGCACTACGCGGAGGGATCGGGCATGCTGCCCCTAATGCTGCGGTTCTACACCCTGCGCCTGGGCGATGCGGGCGCCCCGCTTAAGGATCGCATCGATTCCGAAGCCAACAATCACCTGAGCTACGTCGAGGGCGAGCTCTCTGGCCGCCCCTATCTGATGGGCGACGATCTCACCGGGGCCGACGTACAGATGAGCTTCGTGGGCGAGGTGGGCCGCGCCTTGGGCTATCTGGCGGACAAGCCGAACCTCACGGCCTGGGTCGCCCGCCTGCACGATCGGCCGGCCTTCCGGCGCGGGCTGGAAAAGGGCGGCGCCTATAACCTCGCCTGAGACCTTCACCCACCGGCTGGCGATCGAAGACGACCTGCCGGCGCTGCGGGCCTTGATGGAGCGGTCGATAGCCCGTCTGCAGCGCGACTTCCTGTCCCAGGCGCAGATCGCCGCCAGCCGCCAGGTCATGGGGCTCGACAGCCAACTGGTGTCCGATCGCACCTATTCCGTGATTGAGGTGTCAGGCGTGCTGGCCGGCTGCGGCGGATGGAGCCGGCGCGCCACCCTCTATGGCGGCGACCACAGTACGGCCCTGCGCAACGCCGCCTTGCTGGACCCGGCCACGGACGCGGCCCGCGTTCGAGCCATGTACACTGACCCGGCCTTTGCGCGTCGAGGCATCGGCCGCCTCGTCCTCAGGCTCTGCGAAGCGGCGGCCGCCGCGGAAGGCTTTTCGCGGGTAGAGCTGATGGCGACGCTGGCCGGCGAGCCGCTGTATCTCGCGTGCGGCTACGCCGAGATCGAGCGCACGGCCTGGAACCCGATCGAGGGCGTCTCGGCGCCTCTGGTCAGGATGGGCAAGGGCCTCACTCGAAGTCCGGGAGGTCCATCCAGCCTTCCAGGAAGTCGAATACGGCCGCCTTGAACAGCGCATGCGGCGTTGCCGTGAAATGGTCACAGCCGGGCAGCGTGACGCTGCGGGCGTCGGGAAAGGCGTCGGCTAGGCGCTGCGGGTCGCCGGCGATATCGTCCAGCCCGCCGGCGACAATCAGGCTTGGCGCCCGAATTGACGCAAAGTCGTCCGAGGTCACAGCTCGGCCGGCGCCCTCGCTACAGGAGGCCAGCGCCAGGCGATCGGCGCCTTCCTGATCGGCGAAACGGCGGAAACCCTTGAGCGTCTTGTCGGCGATGGCTTCAGGATCGGCGATGCGCATGGCTTCGGCCATGGTCATCTTGCTCTGCGTCATGGGGCCGCCGCCATCGATCACCCGTCCGCCGACGCCACCCAGGATCAGGCGGTTGACGCGCTCGGGATGGCGCAGGGCGAGGCCGAGCGCCAGATGCGCACCCATTGAGTAGCCGAGAACGTCGGCGCGGCCCACGTTCAGATGATCCAACAGGGCGACAAGGTCGCCGGCCAGGTCCATCCGGGCGTAGGCGCTCGCTTCATGCGGCCTGTCGCTCTCGCCATGGCCGCGTAGGTCCGGCGCGATCGCCCGCCAGTTCTTTCGCTCGAACGCGGCATACCAGCCGAGCCGTCGCCAGGTTTCCTCGCGACTGGCCGCGAAGCCGTGGACGAGCAGGATGACGCCCGCCTCGGCCTCCGTGGGCCGGTTATCGTCGAAAGCGAGACCGATCCCGCCGTGTTCGAACCTTGCCATACTCAGAGACTAGCGGTGGGGTGGCCCTTGAGCAAAGCGGCCGCGGCGCCTTAATCGAGCGCGCATGAAGGAAGAGGTGTTCATTGGCGGTTGGACGCGAAGCAAGCTGCGCGATCGCAGCCAGAACGAGCGCCACGCGGTGTGGAAGCGGGCCAAGGCCTTGCACTCAGCTGAGGGCAATCATCTGGCCCGGGCGATCGAACTGTTGGGCTTGCCCTATGCCGATCCGGAGCCGCTTGCCGAAAGCGATCCCCTGACAGTGCGCATGGCCGAGATCCTGGCCTTGCCGTCGGCGAGGTCGGCGGCGCTTGAGTCGACCCTCGACGGTCTGCCGGCGCTCGCCGGGATCGACATCCTGCTACATGAGGCTCTGGGCGAGGCCTATCGGCAGAATCCCGCCGCCATTCCCACAGCCGAGGCGATGACCGCCCAGCTGATGGTCCGCCTGGGTTATATGCCGGCCGGGCGCAAGGATTTACCGGCCCGGTGCGTTGCACGAACCGGGGTGTTCTGGAAGCGGGGCTGACAAACCCTCCGGCCAGCCTTCAAGACCGGCCGGAGGGAAATCTTCAGGCTTCGGCTTCGACCTTTTCCTTGTGGGTCAGGTCCTCGCCCGTCACCTGATCCACCACTTTCATGGATAGGCGGGTCTTACCGCGGTCGTCGAAGCCGACCAGCTTGACCTTCACCGCCTGACCTTCGGTGAGCACATCGGAGACCTTATTCACCCGCTCGTTGGCGATCTGGCTGACGTGGACCAGGCCGTCCTTGGCGCCGAAGAAGTTCACGAAGGCGCCGAAGTCGACAATCTTCACCACTTTGCCTTCGTAGATCTGACCGACCTCCGGCTCGGAGGTGAGCGACTTGATCCAATCGACGGCGGCCTTGATCTTGGCCCCTTCGCTGGCGGCCACCTTGACAGTGCCGTCGTCGCTGACGTCGATCTTGGCTCCGGTGGTGGCGACGATTTCGCGGATCACCTTGCCGCCGGTGCCGATCACGTCACGGATCTTGTCGACCGGAATGGTGAGGGTCTCGATCTTCGGCGCATATTCGCCGACATCCGGTCGGGCGCCGTCGATGGCCTTGGACATTTCGCCGAGGATATGCAGACGGCCGGCCTTCGCTTGGGCGAGGGCCTGTTTCATGATCTCCTCGGTGATGCCGGGGATCTTGATGTCCATCTGCAGCGAGGTGACGCCGTCGGCGGTGCCGGCCACTTTGAAATCCATGTCGCCGAGGTGATCCTCGTCGCCCAGGATATCGGAGAGCACCGCAAAGCCGTCCTTTTCCAGGATCAGGCCCATGGCGATCCCGCTTACCGGTTTCTTCAGCGGAACACCCGCGTCCATCAGGGCGAGCGAGGAGCCGCACACCGTGGCCATGGATGAGGAGCCGTTGGACTCCGTGATCTCGGAGACCAGGCGGACCGTGTAGGGGAAGTCTTCCTTTGCGGGCAGCATCGGGCGGATGGCGCGCCAGGCGAGCTTGCCGTGACCAATTTCCCGCCGTCCGGGCGCGTTCATGCGGCCGGTCTCGCCCACCGAATAGGGTGGGAAATTGTAATGCAGCAGGAAGCTCTCCTTGTAGGTCCCTTCCAGGGCGTCGATGAATTGCTCGTCATCGCCGGTCCCTAGCGTGGCGATCACCAGAGCCTGGGTCTCGCCACGGGTGAAGAGAGCCGAGCCGTGAGTGCGCGGCAGGACCGACACCTCCGAGACGATCGGCCGGACGACATCGACGGCGCGACCGTCGATACGCTTGCCGGTCTCCAGGATGGCCCGGCGGACAATGCTCGCCTCGCACGCCTTGAAAGCCGATCCGAGCTTGGCCGGCTCGACGCCGTCCAGATTGGCTTCCGACTTGGCGAGCGCCGCCAGTGCCTTGACCTTTGCCGCGCTGAGCGCGTCGTGCCGGGCGCCTTTGGCAGTGATCTCATAGGCGGCGCGAAGATCGGCGCCGACCAGGCCATTCACCTTTTTGAACAGGGCCTCGTCGTCTGGTGGGGTGAAGTCGAAGGGCTCCTTGGCGGCGTGTTCAGCCAGATCGATAATCGCCTCGATCACCGGCTGGAACGACCGATGGGCGAACATCACCCCGCCGAGGATCTCGTCTTCATTGAGTTCCTGGATCTCGGATTCGACCATCATCACGGCGTCTTGAGTGCCGGCGACTACCAGGTCGAGACGGTTGGCCTCGTCTTTGATCTGGTCGAGGGTTGGGTTGAGCACATATTCGCCGTTGATGAAGCCCACGCGCGCCGCGCCGATCGGACCCATGAACGGCACGCCTGACAGGGTCAGCGCCGCCGAGGCCGCCACCATGGCGACGATGTCGGGATCGTTCTCGAGGTCATGCGAGAGCACGGTGATGATCACCTGGGTCTCGTGCTTGAAGCCGCTGACGAACAGAGGCCGGATCGGCCGGTCGATGAGGCGGGAGACCAGGGTCTCCTTCTCCGAAGGCCGGCCTTCGCGCTTGAAGAAGCCGCCGGGGATCTTGCCCGCGGCGAAAGTCTTCTCCTGATAGTTGACGGTGAGCGGGAAGAAATCGAGCCCGGGCTTGGGCGCCTTTTCGAAGACGACTGCGGCCAGGACGGTGGTCTCGCCGAGGGTGGCGAGGACCGCGCCATCGGCCTGACGGGCGATGCGCCCGGTTTCCAGGGTGAGCTTGCGGCCGCCCCAGTCGATGGACTTGCGTCGGATATCAAACATGTTGGTTATTTCTTTCTCAAAACCCGCAGGCCTATTCCCACGGGGGCGGACAGGGTCGGTCTGGTTGCCGGGAATCCTCTCCTCGTTCGACAGGCCAAGGTGAGGATTGCGTTTGAACCCTCGGCGTACACCGCCCCGGAGTCTTTCCCGGCGGCGGATGAACCGGCGCCCTCATGCCTGTCGATGGCGGGCGGCGGCGGAAATTGAAGGTCGCGCGAAACGTTTTCGCACCCCTTCGGGACAAGGACCTAGCGGCGCAATCCGAGCGTGCCGATCAGGGCCTGGTAGCGAGCTTCGTCAGACGTCTTGAGGTGGTCGAGCAGCGAGCGACGCTGTGAGACCAGCTTCAGGAGGCCACGACGGGAATGGTTGTCTTTCTTGTGGGTCCGGAAGTGTTCGGTGAGATTGGCGATCCGCTCGGAGAGGATGGCCACCTGGACTTCGGCGGAGCCGGTGTCACCCGGCGTACGGCCATGGGTGTGGATGAGTTCGGTCTTGCGTTCGGCTTTGATCGACATCGGGACTTTCCGCTCAGCTGAGATGGAAGACGCGCGTGGGGTTGAGCCGCCCCGCCCGCACCTCGCAGAGGGCTACGATCCTGCCGCCATGGCGGGCGGAGACTGTGCGCGAGGGCCCGGCCCTCAAGCTCTCCGCATGCCGGGGAAGCAGGACGACCGAGCGTCCCTGCGTCAGCCTGAAAGCGTCTTCAGCGGTCACGGCCAGCTCCGGGATGTCGTCCAGGGCGGTCTCGACCGGAAGCAGCGCCTCCAGAGGCGCGCCCCTATGACACAATTCCTCGACAGTGGCCAGACCTATCGCCGTCGCTTCAGTGAACGGCCCCACGCGGGTCCGGCGCAAGGCGGCCACGTGCCCCCGGGTCCCGAGGGCCTGGGCCATGTCGCGCGCCATTGAACGGACGTAGAAGCCCTTGGAACATTCGATCTCAATCTCACTGACGTCGGCGGCGGGCGTGGATATCAGGCGCGCGGCGTGGATCGCCACCCGCCGCGGAGCCAGCTCTACAGCCACGCCCTGGCGTGCGAGATCATAGGCGCGCGCGCCGTCGACCTTCACCGCCGAATAGGCCGGAGGGACCTGGTCGATGTCCCCTTCAAGGTCGGCCAGGAGCGTCGTCACAGCTTCGGGCGAGGGCCGCACGTCGGAGGAGGCGACGATGGCGCCCTCGACGTCGAAGGTGGTGGTTTCCACGCCCCAGCGAACGGAGAAGCGGTAGGCCTTGTCGGCCTCCATCAGGAAAGCGACCGTCTTTGTCGCTTCGCCAAGCGCGATCGGCAGCACCCCGTCAGCCTGGGGATCCAGGGTGCCGGCGTGGCCCGCCTTCTGGGCGTTGAAGGCGCGGCGGACGCGACTGACCGCCGGGGTCGAACCCAGGCCCCTCGGCTTGTCGAGATTGACCCAGCCAGAGATTGCCTCGCCTTTGCGGCGCCTCATCAGGTTTGGCCGCCGTCATCGTCGCCCGCTTCGACATCACGCCGCACGCGCGGATCGGCCAGCAGTTGGTTCATGTGCCGGGCGACGTCGAAGGTCTCGTCGTGGATGAACTTCAGATCGGGCGTGAAGCGCAGGTCGACCGTATGACCCAAGAGGCCGCGCAGGTGGCTGCGGGCGCGGTTGAGCCCTGCGACCACTTCGACCGCATTCGCCCCGCCCAGGGGTTCGACGAAAGCGATCGCATGCTTGAGGTCGGGGCTCATCCTGACCTCGCTGACGGTCACCGACACACCGGCGAGGGCGGGGTCGACGAAATCCTCCTCACGCAGGATGTCAACGAGGGCGTGGCGCACCAACTCGCCGGCGCGGAGCTGACGCTGCGAAGGACCGGCCGGCGCTCGGCGATCCTTTTGGCGATGGCGGGACATGATCTCGGGGTCGTCCAATGGAACGCCGCCGGGGTTTCGGACCCCGCCGCGGCGGAAGGGCGCGCTTCTAGGCGCGGGGCTTTACGATGTCCAGTCGGAGAACGGCGCCGCCAGGCGCGCTTGACGCACGCCGGCTCCTTAGCAATCTGGTGTTGGGGTTCGGAGGGGCGATCTATGCTTAGGGTGTTTGGGTGGGGCGTCTGCCTGGTCGTGGCTCTTTCGGCGAAAGCGGCGACGGTGCCTGCGCCCGCATCGCCACCCTCGGCGTCCAAGTTCTTCGCTGAACCGATCATCGCCGGCGCGCAGCTATCGCCGGACGGCCACCACATTGCGGTCATCCGGAGACAAGGCGACAACTCCATGATCGCGGTTGAGAATCTCGATTCTGGCACGCCTGCTGGGATTCTCGGATCGTCGGACAAGAATCAATCGTTCGACTGGGTTCGCTGGAAATCCAACTCTCGCCTGATCGTCGGCGCCACCTACCTCGAAATCACCAGGCTGAACCCGAAAGACCCGGACAGTGAGATCGTCGATCTCAAGTACGGAAAGTACATGCTTGCGGTGGACAGCGACGGCAAGAACCAGGTGATACTCATCAGGGGAGACAAGAAGACCGCGAACAAGGCCAGCCATTTCATGGATCTTCTCGACGTCCTCAAGGGTGACAGGGACCATATCCTGGCTGAGGGGCCCACCGCTTCGGGCCAGGACGCGATTTGGCTGACCGATGTCCGGACGGGCGCGGCGCAAGTGGTCGAACAGGGCGACGACGACACAATCGGTTGGGACACCGACCGAACCGGCGCCGTTGTCATTCGCTATCGGCAACTCGGGAAATCACTGCAGATCGAGGGCCGCGCGCAGGGCGAAGCAAAATGGACCCAGATCATCCGCATCAAGAAGAAGGAAGCCCAGAAGGAACTGGCCGATTTCGAGATCCTGGGCGACGGGGAGACGCCGGGCACGGTCTACGTCGCGGTAAAGCCGGCAAATCCGAGCGTAGGCGTCGGGCGAAACATCCACATTTACGATTTCCGCACGCGCACTCTCGGCCCAGCGCTGTGGCCGGCTCTTCCTTTTGATATCTCGGGAATTGTCCAGTCCGACGCCACCAACTCATTGAAAGGTGTGTGCTATTGGGTGGACGTTCTTCGGTGTGACTACAAGGATCCGTCGGTGGAGGCGAACACGCGCGCCATCGAAAAGTTCTTCCATAATGAGCGAAGCGTTCAACCCGTTTCCTGGTCGCAAGACGGAAAATGGTCAGTCTTGCAGGTTTCCGGTCCGACTGAGCCTGGGTCCTACTATCTCTATGATTGGACGAAGCATCAGCTCTCAAACCTTGGGCTTCAGTATCCGGACCTGACCGAGTCGAACCTCGGAGAGATGACGCGCGTCCCGTTCAAGGCGCGAGACGGGATCGAGATCCCGGCCTACCTCACGCGGCCGCCGAATGCTCCCAAGGGCCCTCTCCCCCTCGTGGTGATGCCGCACGGCGGCCCGATGATGCGGGACGATTATGACTTCGATCCCTGGTCACAGTTCATCGCCACACGAGGCTATCTGGTTCTGCAGCTGAACTTTCGGGGATCAGGCGGATACGGTGTGAACTGGCTCAATGCCGGGTTTCGGCAGTGGGGCGGGCTTATGCAGGACGACATCGTCGATGGCGTTCGGGCGCTTATTGCTCAGGGCCTCGTCGATCCCAAACGCATCTGCATTTTCGGCGCCAGCTATGGGGGGTATGCGGCCCTCATTCAGGGTGGCCTGCACCCCGAGCTCTACAAATGCGTCGTGAGCTGGGCCGGTGTGTCGGATCTGGAAAAATTGTTGAAGGATGACCGCTCGTCGGACGGCAAGGACAGTGAAGTTTACAACTATGAACTCAAGGAGTTGGGAGACCCCGACGCGGATCATGTCGCCTTGGCCAAGGCCTCGCCGATCACTTACGCCGACAACTATGCGTCGCCGGTTCTACTCGTGCATGGCCTCGACGACACGACGGTCAAGGTCGATCAATCCAAAGAGATGGCCAAAGCCCTTCAGCATGGAAAGCGCGATGTTCGACTGGTGCTTGTCAAAGGCGAGAACCACCGGGATTGGGACAAGGACAACATGGTCTCGACCATGGACGCTGTGGCGGCGTTCATTGACGCTCACATAGGCCCAGCTGTGAAGTGACTGCGTCTACTTCCAGATCGCTGCGCCGCTCCCGGGCAGACCCAGGGTGGGCCATTTGGCGGTGATCGTCTCGACGACGTCCTGATCCATGCGGATCTGACGACCCCAGTCACGCGAGGTTTCCGGTGGCCATTTGTTGGTGGCGTCGAGACCGATCTTTCCGCCAAGGCCGCTCTGCGGCGAGGCGAAATCCAGATAGTCGATCGGGGTGTTCTCGATCATGGTGATATCGCGCACGGGGTCCATACGCGTGGCGATGGCCCACATCACATCCTTCCAGTCGCGGGCGTCGATGTCATCGTCCACCACGATCACCCACTTGGCGTACATGAACTGCCGTAGATACGACCACACGCCAAGCATCACGCGCTTGGCGTGGCCGGGATAAGCCTTGCGAATCGAGACCACCGCGATGCGATAGCTGCACCCCTCCGGCGGCAGCCAGAAGTCGACGATCTCCGGAAACTGTGCGGTGAGCAGGGGGATGAACACTTCGTTGAGCGCGGCGCCGAGCACGCTGGGTTCGTCCGGCGGCCGGCCGGTGTGGGTGGTCAGATAGATGGGGTCGCGCCGCATGGTGATCGCCGTCACCTGGAAGACGGGAAATGGCTCGACCGCGTTGTAATAGCCGGTGTGGTCGCCGTAGGGCCCTTCGTCGAGGTATTCGTCGAGCCGCACCTCGCCCTCGATGACGATTTCCGCCTGGGCCGGGACCAGGAGCGGCTGGGTCTTGGCCGGAACCAGCTCGACGCTCGCCCCACGCAGCAGGCCGGCGAACTGGTATTCGGACAAGGTGTCGGGGACGGGCGTGACGGCCGCCAGGATCGTGCCCGGTTCGGCGCCGATGACCGCGCAGGCGGGCAAGGCGCTCGGCTTGCCAGCCGCTTTCCAGCGCCGGTAGTGCTGCGCACCGCCGCGGTGGGCGAGCCAGCGCATGATTGTGCGGTCACGGCCGGCCACCTGCATGCGGTAGACGCCAAGATTGTAGTCGTCCTCATCAGAGTCCGATGGGCCTTTCGTCACCACCAGCGGCCACGTGATCAGGGGCGCCGGCTCGTCAGGCCAGCAGGTCTGGATGGGTAAACGAGCCAGATCGATATCCGCGCCCTTCCACACGACCTGCTGGCAGGGCGCGCGAGAGACCGTCTTGGGACGCATGTCGAGCGCCGTTTTGGCGAGCGGAAGAAGGCCGACCGCGTCCTTGAGATCCTTGGGCGGCGTGGGCTGGCGAAGCGCCGCCAGCAGCTCGCCCACTTCGCGCAGCTCCGCTGCGGTCGTTCGGGCCTTGCCCCCCAGCGTTACCGCCCGCGCCACCCGGCTGACGGAACCAAACAGATTGGCCACGCAGGGCATGGCCGCGGGCCTGCCGTCTTTGTCGATCACGTTCTCGAACAGCACTGCGGGCCCGCCCTCGGCGAGCAAGCGGGTGCAGATTTCAGTGATTTCCAGGTGAGTGCTGACTGGCGCGGTCACCCGCAGAAGCTCGCCGTCGGCTTCCAGAGCGGCGATGAAGTCGCGCAGGGATCGGTAGGCCATGCGCCCTTTTGTCATGGGCGCAGGCAAGCGACTAGGATAGCGGCGCCATGGCCCGCATCGATCTCGACGACCTGCCGCCTCGCATCGCCAAAACACTTGCTGCGCTCGGTGACGGCGAAGAGGTGCTGCTCGTCCAGGGCGGAGCGGTGGTGGCTCGCCTGACCGCCGAAGTTGCACGTCCCGCGTTGGCCCAGCCAGACCCTCCGATCGATGCGGACATGGAAGAAATCCTGGAGCACTTCCAGTCGATTATCGACGACGAGTTCTGAGCGCCTTCACAGGTCGGATTGACCGAACCTCGCGATCCCCTGATTGACGCCTGGCGGATCAAGCACGGAAAGGTCCAGCGCCAAGGGCTCTCCGATCCAATGCGCCAGGCGGGTGTGGTCGGCGACATCGTCATCGGTCAGCGGATGGATCAGTGCGGTGAGGCCGCTGGCCTCGATAAGGGCGCGCACCTGGGGTTCGTCGCGCTCGAGAAAATGCACCTCGAACTGGGGCAGGGGGTGGGGGCCGAGGCTGGTTTCCGCCAGGGCTCCGACGTAGCGGAGGTTCGCCATGCCGCCCGACGCCAGCGCTTCCGCGAAGCGGCTGCGCAGATCTTCAGCAGCGGCCCGCTCGCCGTCCGTGGCGTAGATGTGCGCGTGCCAGGGCGCTTCGCCTTCGCTCATGACGCGGCCTTCCCGGCGCTGACCCGTTCGGCGTCGTGGGCCTTGATCAAGGATTTGGGCGCGATCTTGCGCCATCGCCTCTCGAGGAAGTTGCGGAACGAGCCCGAATGCAAGGTGGAAATGCGTGCCAGCACACTGGGATAGTCCTTGTAGTGCGCTGTGAAATGAAAGGTCTCGGGCTCGGCCTCGATGAGCATTTCGCGCTCGTCGAACGAAACCTCGAGCAGCACGACGCTGGCGTCCTCGCGACGAAGGCGCGTGAGGAACTTCTTGTTCACCAGGAATGCTGGCTTGCCATAGCTCTTTCCCTCCTCGACGCCGGGAAATGAGAGGCAGATCTGGCGCATTTCATCGGGTGTCATGGCAGCGCGCTCAAGTCCTTCAATAGGCCAGCGCCAGGCCGTCCTTGCGCATCTCGCTGGCCGCGCCATAGCGGCCCTCGAGGCGCTCGATGGCCTGATAGCCGCCGAAATTCCCGTCCGAAGGGGCTATGTCCCAGCCGAGCGCGGCCAACGCCTCTCGCGTCGCAGGCGGCACGCCGGTCTCAAGATGCAGGCGGCCGGTCCCGTGTTGTGGCTCGCCAGTGGGCTCGCTCGATCCCTCGTGATGCCAGCGCGGCGAATCGCCCGCGGCCTGCAGGCCGAGGCCGTAGTCGACGCGATTGACGATGATCTGCGCCTGGCCCTGAGGCTGCATGTCGCCGCCCATGACGCCGAAGGCCATCCAAGGCGCCCCGTCGCGGGTGGCGAACCCCGGGATGATGGTCTGGAACGGCCGCTTGCCGGGCGCATAGATGTTGGCGTCGCCATCGCGCAGCGAGAAGAGTTCGCCGCGGTCCTGGAACATGAAGCCGAGGCGGTCCGGTGACAGGCCTGAACCCATGCCGCGGTAGTTGGACTGGATGATCGACACCATCATCCCCTCGCCGTCGGCGGTGCAGAAATAGGTGGTGTCGCCGTGGCTCGGCGCCTCGCCGGAGTAGGCGGGGCTCAGGATCCGGTCGGGCCGGATGAGCCGTGCCCGCTCGGCGGCGTATTCCTTGGAAATCAGCCAGTCGACCGGCGCCTTGTAGAAGGTCGGGTCGGTGAAGTAGCGGGCGCGGTCCTCGAAGGCGAGTCGCTTGGCCTCGACCTGGACGTGCAGGCTGGCAGGGCTCTGAAAGCCCATACCGGACAGGTCGAAGGTCTCGAGGATATTGAGGATCTGCAGGGTCGAGAGGCCCTGGCTGTTGGGCGGGAGGGCCCAGACGTCGACCCCGCGGTAGTTGGTCGATCGCGGTTCGACCCATTCGGCGTGATGGGCGGCGAGGTCCGCCGCCGAGAGCCATCCGCCGATGCGCTTGAAATAGGAATCGATGATCTGAGCGGTCTCGCCGCCATAAAAGCCCTCACGACCTTGCTCGGCGATGCGGCGATAGGTGCGCGCGAGGTCCGGATTGGCGAAGACTTCGCCTTCGGCCGGCGTGCGGCCGTTGGGCGCCCAGACCTTCTTGAAGTTGTCGATCTCCTCGATCCCACGTCCGGGCTTGGTGAAGAGTCGGTAGGAGGCGGCAAGATAGGCGGCGATGGTCTGGGGAACCGGCGCGCCCGCCTGCGCCATGTCGATCGCCGGTTCGAAGAGGCGCGCCCAGGGCAGGCGGCCGTAGCGCCCGTGCAGGGTCCACCAGGCGTCAACCGCGCCTGGCGTAGAGACTGCGATCGCCCCGTACGACGCGATGAGGCCGTTCTTCGATCTCGCCCTCTGGGTGGCGAGGGTGAGGCTTCCCGGCGAGCGGCCCGAGCCGTTAAGACCGGCGAGCTCTCCCGCTTTCGGATCCCAGACCATGGCGAAACAGTCGCCGCCGATCCCGCATGACACCGGCTCCAGGAATCCGAGGCAGGCGTTGGCTGCGATCGCTGCGTCGATGGCGGAGCCGCCCGCCCTGAGGATGTCGATGGCGGCCAGGGTCGCCAGAGGATGGGCGGTGGCTGCCGCGCCGGTCCGCCCGAACACGACCGAGCGCGAGGCGAAGGTCTCGCCGGCGATACGGTCGCCGCCATGGACGTCCGGGCGGTTCAAGCCAACATCTTTCGGAGCGCCGCCGGTGGCTGCTGCGCTGGCGGTCCGAGCGGCGCCGGCGGCCGCGGCGAGCGGCAGGGTGGCGAGAAAGGTGCGGCGCCGCATGTCAAAGTCCCGGTGTGTGCTGGCACTATAGGCGCCCGGTCGTTCCCGCTCCAATCGTGTCTCTCAGAACTTGCGCGATATGCCGAGGTAGACATTGACGCCCGGGGTGGCCCGGTTGAGGCCGATGTTGACGCCACCGTCGAACTGCAGGCGCGGGGTGATTAGGACCGCGGCGGCGATGTCGGCCGAATACTGACTGACCTCGCCGGCAGGGTCGAAGTTCCAATCGCCCCAGAACTCGCCGAAAACTGTCCAGTTCTTTGGCAGGCTCACCGCCAGGCTCAGAGTCTGGGCGGCGTTGGCGTGATAGCCGTGGCCAGTGGCGTTGACGAAGTCATCCGCTTCGGACTGCGCCGTGAGTGAGAAGGTGTTGTTGATCTTGTAGCCGACGGGCAGGAACAGGCCGCCCTCCACCTCGCCGTTGCCGATTGGAACGCGTGCTGTCGGCGCCTTGATGTAGGGAATGACCGCGGCTTGCCAGACGCCGCCGGTGGTGTTGAGAAACTCCCATTTGGCGCGGAAGAAGAGGTCGCTGACCCCCGGGTAGGTGTGATCCGCGCCCGGACCGGCTTCGATCCTAACAATCTCGACCGGCGCGATGTTGATCTCGACATCGACGGTCTTGGTGAGGCCGTATTTCAGCGTGGGGTTGAATGTAAGCCAGGTGTCGGTTGTGACCCCATCGAGCCGCTGGAACGTCGCGTTGAGGAGATCTGCCTCAACCTGGAACGTGCCCAAGTCGGCCGTGCAGGGGCCGTTGGACTTGGTCGGACGGTCGGCGCAGATCGGACTTTCGGCTTGGGCCGAGGTTTGCGATGCCGGGGCGGCCGCGTCGGTGGTCGACTGCGCCCAGGAAAATACGGGTAAGGCTGAAACGCCTACGAGG
>DASXGB010000176.1:0-7090 GCA_036489325.1 Caulobacteraceae bacterium | reverse complement strand
CAAGAACCTGTCCGGCGATCCCGACCAGGAATATCTCGCCGACGCGATCAGCGAGGACATCGTCACCGCGCTCTCGCGGTGGCGCTGGTTCTTCGTCATCGCCCGCCATTCCAGTTTCACCTTCAAGAACCGCGATGTGGAGCCGGCCCGCATCGGCGAGGAGCTGGGCGTGCGCTATCTCGTCACCGGAAGCGTCCGCGCTCATGGCGATCGCGTCCGCGTCGCCGTGCAACTGGCCGACGCCGCCTCCGGCTCGAACCTGTGGGCCGAGAAATTCGACCGCCCTCTCACCGACGTCTTCGCCCTCCAGGACGAAGTCACCGAGCAGGTGGCCGCCGCCATCGAACCGGCGGTGTTGGAGGGCGAGGCGTTGCGAGCCGAGGCCAAGCCGGCGCCGGCCCTAAGCGCCCTCGACTGTTTTTATCGCGGCATGAGCTGGGCAAACCGGCTGACCCCCGAGGGCGACGCGGTGGCCATTGACCTGTTCCGCGCGGCCGTTCGGCTGGATCCCGACTTCGCCCTCGGCCACGCTGGCCTGGCGCGGGCGCTGCACGCCGAGGTCCTCTACGGCAGTCCGGCCTCGCGCGGGGATATCCTGCAGCAATCGCTCTGCGCCGCCCGGGAGGCCATTCGGCTAGATCCGCGCGAGGCCATGGGCCATTACACCGCCGCTGGAGCCGAGCTCTACCTTGCCAATCATGCGGACGCCGAGCGTGACGCGCGGCTGGCCGTCACCCTCAATCCAAACTTCGCCCCCGCACACTATCGCCTCGGCCATGTGCTGCTGTTTCGCGGCCAGCCGAGACTGGCGATTGCGCCGTTGTCGATGGCCCTTCGGCTAAGCCCTTTTGATCCGCAACTGCGGCCTATGACCGACATGCTGGGGCTGGCCCACTTCCAAGCCCGCGACTACGCCGCCGCACTCGAACATGCGCGCCGAGCCGGCCAGTTCGGGGGCGGCGCCGCCTCAGCGGTCCAGGTGGCGGCGCTCAGTAAGCTCGGCCGTATCGACGAAGCGATCGCGGCGCTGGGCAGAGTCGACCGGGCCAAGACCTCCCGCCAGCGTCCGCTGCCGGCCCCCTGGGCCGATCCGGCCGATCTCGAGCATCTGCGCGAGGCCTATCGGTCGGCCCGGCGCGCCCGCGGCGACCGGGTCTAGCGCGATCCGAACGGACAGTTTTTCCGCCACTTCATCAGGTGATCGGCAAATCATCGGCAAAGCATCGGTTCGCCGTCCTGTCGGCGCTCGCCGATCCGGGGTTTTCTCACGTCAGGTTTTTCGTCCCCCGAAAAGGAGACCCCGATGCAAAAGACTGTTCTTTCCGCCCTCGCCGGTTTCATCGCCATGGTCATCAGCGCCACTGCCTACGCCGTGCACGTCGATCTCGGACCGGCTTCGGTCACCGGCGCCCACGCGCCGGCTCATTCACAGAGGGCCCTATGAGCGGGAAGGCGTTTCTCAATGCGCTGACCGCGCTTGCCGCACTCGGATTCGTGGTTTTGGCTGTTGCCGCCACAGCGCCTGCCGCGGATCCGGTCACCTGGTCGACGGCCTCTTAGGGGCCCCGAACCAGGGTTAGGCGCAGCCTAAGGGTGCTTCCGCCCCGTCCGATGGAAAGCGCCCCTGCGCCGGCCTTCCGCCGCGATCCCGTCAGCCCCGGGGTCGCGGCGGCTTGGCGTTTGAGCGTCTAGCGAACGATCTCCGTCCGCTTTGCGACGCGGGCCGCCTGAAGGAAGCGCGGCGTCCAGAAAGCCAGAACAGACAAACCCAGTCCTAGCAGGGCGGGGCCGAGCCCCGCCACGAAGGCGTCGTGCGAAAGGCTCGGCGCCAGGACCGGCAGCCACCGGTCATCGTCCAGGGTTTCGGAGCATTCCAGGGTCAGAAGCTGGAGCCTGTGGGCCTCGTAGGCATGGGTCTCATAGACCTGACCAGCGCAAGTCTCGTACCGGGCGCGCATTTGGCTGTGGGCCCGGGCCAGCTCCTTTTCATAAGTCCTATAGCCGCCGAAGGCGCCCCAGACCACGCAGACGATCGCCGCGAGATTGAGCCACAAGTCCAGCTTGAGCATCGGCGGAGCCTATCAGGTCTGCCGATTCCCGTAAGCATCGCCGGAATGTGGCGAGCCCGGACGCTGGACCGTCCCGGTCGCAGCGAGGTCGAGTTCCATCCAAACGTCAGCCCGGGCGTAGGGGCTGACGGTTCGCCGTTCTAAAGGCACGTCGGTGAAGCCGAAACGCCGATAGAGCGTGAGCGCCGGCGTGAGCGAGGCGTTGGATTCCAGATAGATCCGTGGCGCGCCGGCGGCCCTCGCCGCGTCGACGGCGGCGGCCAGCAAGGCCTTGGCGAAGCCCCGCCCTTGCGCTGCCTCCGCCACCGCCATCTTGGCCAGCTCGAAACCGCCGTCGGCCATGGCCATCAGGGCGCAGCAGCCCACTACCGCCCCGTCCTCGATCGCAAACAGAACCTGGCCGCCGGCAGCGACGATTTTCCCCGCCGGATCCTCCAGGATCTCGGCGTCCTTCGGCTCCAGAACGAAATGCTGGCGGATCCAGGCTTCGTTCAGGGCCTTGAACGCCGGCGCAAAGCTTTGCTCAAAGGGGGCGATCCGCATTCGCCCCATGATAAGGCTGGTTTCAATATGGCCAACGCTGTCTATGCCGCCCTGCCCACCACCATCTTCACTGTGATGAGCGGGCTTGCTCGCGAGCATGACGCGATCAACCTCGGCCAGGGATTTCCCGACGAACCTGGGCCGGAGGCGATCCGCGCCAAGGCGGCCGAGGCGGTGCTCCACGGCGACAACCAGTATCCGCCGTCAGCCGGCGTCGCGGCCCTGCGCGAAGCGGTGGCGCGGCATTACGCCCGCCGCCAGGGCCTCGATTTCGACTGGAAGAGCGAGGTCACGATCACCTCGGGGGCTACCGAGGCCCTGGCCTGCGCCTTCCTCGCCCTCATCGAGACCGGCGACGAGGTGGTGTTGTTCGCGCCAGTCTATGACGCCTATGCGCCGATGGTCCGACGGGCCGGCGGCATTCCCAAGACCGTGCGCCTGGAGCCGCCCGAGTGGCGGTTCGACCGGGCGGCGCTGGAGGCAGCGTTCAGCACACGGACGAAGATCGTCGTCCTTAACAATCCGCTCAACCCCGCGGCGACGGTGATGGCGGAGGAAGACCTCGCGCTGCTCGCTGGGTTCTGCATCAGGCATGACGCGATCGCTGTTTGCGACGAGGTGTGGGAGGAGATCGTCTTTCCTCCGGCCCGGCATCTGCCCCTGATCGCTTTTCCCGGCATGCGCGATCGCTGCGTGAAGATCGGCTCGGCCGGAAAGATGTTCGCGCTGACCGGCTGGAAGGTCGGCTTTCTGATGGCCGCGCCGCCCCTAACGGCGGTCCTGGCCAAGGCCCACCAGTTCCTCACCTTCACCACGCCGCCCAATCTTCAGATCGCGGTCGCCTGGGGCCTGGACAACGCCGAGGCTTGGTTCGCGGCCATGCCGGGGGAGCTGGCGTCCGCGCGCGATCTTCTGGGTGACGCGCTGAAGCGCGAGGGCTTCGCGCCACTGGCCTCCCAGGGCACCTATTTCCTCAACGTCGATCTCGCCGCCTCGGGGGTTGCCGAAGATGATATGAGCTTCGCCTTGCGGGCGGTAGGGGAAGCGGGCGTGGCCGCCATCCCCAACTCGGCCTTCTACGAGACAGATCCGGTCACGACCACGATCCGCTTGTGCTTCGCCAAGCGCGGCCAGACCCTAACCGAAGGGGTCAGACGCCTCGCCAAGGCCAGAGAGCTTAGTTTGAAATCCTGACTTCCCGTTTTGAAGGCGTCCACGCTTCAGCTTGTGCTGCCGCCGTCGATGACGAGTGTCTGGCCGGTGGTCCAGGCTCCGGCGCGAGAGGCCAGAAATACGGCCGCCCCCGCGATGTCGTCCGGCTCTCCGAGGCGGCGCAGCGGCGTGCCGTAGCTGGAGCGTTGCTCGGCCTCGGGAGTGTCCCAGAGGGCGCGGGCGAAATCCGTCTTAACCAGGCCCGGCGCGATGCAGTTGACCCTGATGTTGGAGGGGGAGAGCTCCTGCGCCAGGTTGCGGGCAAGCTGCATGTCGGCCGCCTTCGAGATGCAATAGGCGCCCAGCACACCGCTGCCGCGCAAACCGCCGATGGAGGAGATGATGATGATCGCGCCATCCTTACGCTCGCGCATTTCGGGGGCGACGAGCTGGATGAGCCAATGGTTGGAGACGATGTTGTTACCCAGGATCTTCTCGAATGCCGCGTCGGTGAGGCCGGACATCGGCCCGTAGTAGGGGTTTGAGGCGGCGTTGCAGACCAGGATGTCGATCTGGCCGAAGGCGCGGCGAGCTTCCTCGACCAGGTGATCGAGATCGTCCTTGGACGAGATGTTGGCCGGCACAGCGATCGCGGCGCCAGGATGGTCGTCGTTGATCGCTGCCGCCACGGCTTCGCAGGCCGGCGCTTTGCGCGAGGAGATGACCACCTTGGCGCCGTGCTCGGCCAAGCGCTCGGCGATGGCTTTGCCAATTCCCTTCGTGGAGCCGGTGACGACGGCAACCTTGCCGGTCAGATCGAACAGGTTCATGCGCCGGAACTCCCTAAGGTGGCAAACGCGCGTTTGAATCGCGTGTCACCTAAGGGGCCCGGCGCCGGCCGGTCAAGCGGTCAGGGGTGAGGCCTTGCCGGACCTGTGGCTTCTGGTCGCCTTCTTCGCGGGTTTGGCGTCCGCCGGTTCCGTGAGAAGGGAGGCGGCGGGGCGATACGAACCCATCGAATAGCCCTTCAGTGCGTCGTCCTTCTGCACATAGAGGTGACGCATGTGCGGCGGGATTCGCGGCGGAGGCGGCTCGACGGGCGTCGGCATCTCGCCGTGGGCGTCACCAAAGACGGGGCGAGGGCCGACATCTTCATCCTCATGCGGGCGGGCATGGAAGCCGAGCGCGCCAAGGGTGCGGGCTAAGGGTTTGGCAAACATCTCTGTTCCTTCCGATTGGGCGATAAGGCCGCCCTCGGCTGCGCCGTGGGGGCGCTAAACTACGCGGTACGGAACTTCAGGCGCGATGGAACTCAGGCGCCTCGCCATGCATCACCGGCGCATCGGAAGCGATCCGGCGCAGAGCCTCAAACGCGTCAGCGGGGCTGTCGAGGTCGAGGTCGCCCAGGTCGATCTTCATCGACTGCAAGGATGCGGCAAGTGAATGGGTTATGTGGGCCGCCTTTGAGTCGGCGGGGTGGCCTAAGACGCCAATGGTCCTGGCCCAGGCTTTGGAAAACATCATGGATCCTTACGTTCACTCGACGGCGGCGTCCGTCGAATATGGTTAACGTATCCGCCCGTTCGCGAAAAATGGCCAGGGTTGTCGACTGACGTTTTGCCGATCTTTTGCCGATGGCTCGCCGATGTGGCGAGAAGTCTCACCCCCCCACGCTTGACTTGGCGCTCCCGAGCGCCGCTAACCTCACGGCGAAGCTCGCCTTTTTCGAAGGGCGGGCGAGGATCCACCTAAGCCTTCCAGAGGGGACAATCATGCCGGCTATGCAGACCACGCTTCACGGGCTGAACGCCTCGTTCGGCCCGGCCAATGTCGCCAACACCGCAGGCCAGCAGGCGCAGTTCGCGCACGGAGCGCCCTACCAGCAGACCCTGGCCAACATGGGCTCGTCCGATCCGGTGCTGAACCGGGCCCTTCGTGAATACCTGAAGAAGATGCCCGGCGGCATTTCGGAGACCCTGCGGGCGGCCATCCATTATGCCCTGGGCACCACCCCACCGACCAACGTCACCTTCGCCTGGGCGCCGTCCTATGACTGGGAAATCACCGTCTGGCAGGCCCCGGACACGGCCCAGACGAAGGGCGGCATCACCATTCTGCTGAAGAGCCGCTATCCCGACGACGCCCACCCGATAGGCGGGTAAGGTTCACATCAGACCCCGCGCTCGAAGGCCTCGCGCCCCAGGCGAAAGCCTTCGCGGATGTGCTCGCGGAGGGCAAGGTCGGCATAGGGCGCGGCCACGGGTCTGACGCTGGCGGCTCCGGCGACGGCGTCGACTCGCCTTAGTTCGGCCGAAGCCTCCTCTAACCTGCCGAGCCGGGCCAAGGCCGCGACCAGCACCGCTGAGAGGATCCCGCCGCCGGCGCGGCCGGCGCTGCGCGCAACCTCCGCCGCCGCCTCGTAGTCTCGCGCCTGGTAGTGGCCGAGGGCCAGGGTTTCGAGCATCAGCCACAGCTGCGGGTCGCACGGACTGAGCGAAAGGGCGCGCTCGATCGGGGCGATGGCGTCGGCCGCCTGGCCGGAGAAGATCAGCACCTGGCCGAGGCGATAGTGGGCGTAGGCGAAGTTGGGATTGAGGCTGAGCGCCAGTCGCGCCTCGTCAAGGGCGGCGGCATGGTGAGAGAGGTAAAGCTCGGCGCCGGCGGCGGCGAAGTGCGCAGTGGCCTCGCGCGGATCCAGGCGGATGGCATTACGAGCCGACGCGAGCGCCCCGTCCAGATCCGTCTGCACGGTTTCGGTCCGTCGCTGCAGGATGCGGGCGTAGAGCGAACGTGAGACGCCGACGTGACCAAGCGCCAGCCCCGAATCCAGCCGCACGGCCTCGCGAAACAGCTGTAGAGCCTCTTCCTCGGTAGACGCCTGATTGAACTTGCCCATCCCCCGGTAAAAGCAATCCAGGGCGCTGAAGTCCTCCAGAGCCTTGCGCTCGATGCGCACCGCCTCGCCCTGCAGCATGGCCGGTTCGATGGCGGCGGCCACTTGCTGGGTCACCTCATCCTGCAGGGCGAAGACATCGACCAGCTCTCGGTCGAAGCGGTCGGCCCAAAGGTTGGCGCCGGCGGCGGCGTCGATCAGCTGAACAGTCACCCGCACCCTCTGACCCGAGGTGCGCACCCCGCCAGTGAGGAGATAGCGCACGCCCAGCTCCTCGCCGATGCGGGCCGGTTCCACATCGCGGTTCTTGAAGGTGAAACTGGAATGGCGGGCGATGACGAAGAACCAGCGCCACCGCGAGAGCGCGGTGACGATGTCCTCGCTGATCGCGTCGGCGAGATATTCCTGGTCGGGATCGCCGGACAGGTTCTTG
>DASXGB010000052.1:0-7114 GCA_036489325.1 Caulobacteraceae bacterium | reverse complement strand
TCTCCCGCTAGGTCCGCCCTTCATAGTCCAAACGCAATGGCGCGGGCACTACTCGGCGGCGAAGGCCCGTTCTTCCGGAAAGGTCAGGGCTGCACCGGCGGTAAAGCCTGTCTTCACGGCCAGTTCGCGCTTGGCCGCCTCATATTCGGAGGCCAGCCGCGCGACGAGCTCACCGGCCGTAGGGATCGACTTCACCGCGCCGATCCCCTGGCCGCAGCCCCAGATGTCGCGCCAGGCCTTGGCGCTTTGGTTGCCGCCGGAGCCGAAGTTCATCTTCGAGGGATCAGCCTCAGGCAAATTAGACGGATCGAGGCCAGCGGCGACGACGCTCGGCCGAAGATAGTTGCCGTGCACACCCGTGAAGAGGTTGGAATAGAGGATGTCCTCGCCGCCGCTGGCGACGATCATTTCCTTGTAACCCTCGGCGGCCCTGGCTTCCTGGGTGGCGATGAAGGCCGAGCCGACATAGGCGAGGTCCGCACCCATCGCCTGGGCGGCCAGCACCGCGCGGCCGTTGGCGATCGCTCCGGAGAGGGCGATCGGGCCGTCGAACCACTCGCGAAGTTCCTGGATGAGGGCGAAAGGCGACAGCTGGCTGGCGTGGCCGCCGGCGCCGGCCGCCACTGGAATCAGGCCGTCGGCCCCCTTCTCGATGGCCTTACGGGCGAAAAACGAGGAGATGACGTCGTGCAGAACGACCCCGCCCCAGCCATGGACGGCGGTGTTGACGTCCTCGCGCGCCCCCAGCGAGGTGATGACCACCGGCACGCGATATTTGGCGCAGAGCGCGACATCTTCCTCGAGTCGGTTGTTGGTTTTGTGGACGATCTGGTTGACGGCGAAGGGCGCGGCGGGCGCCGCCGGATGCGCGCGGTCATGCGCCGCCAGTTCCTCGGTGATCTGCGCCAGCCATTCGTCGAGCTGGGAGATGGGCCGCGCGTTCAGCGAGGGAAAGGCGCCGACAATCCCGGCCTTGCACTGAGCGATCACCAGGTCCGGCCCGGAAACGATGAAGAGAGGCGAGCCGATGACGGGCAGGCGCAGGCGATCGCGCAGGACGGGCGGCAGAGCCATGATTGGAAACTTCCCTCCAACTTAACGGCGTTCAGCTATAGCGGCGGCCCCAGCGGTGGCAAGCGGTCAGACCCGCCGCTACAGAGGCGCCATGGCCGACGCCGTCCAGATCACCGCCAGGGGACCGCGCGCCGCCTGTGAGGCGGCCTTTCGGGTGCTGGACATCGATGAAGAAGGCGGCGGCGCCGTCTCCCTGATCGAGGAGAACGAAGCGACCGGGGTCTGGCGGATCGACGTCTATCCGGCCACCGAGGCCGAAGGCCGTCAGGCCGAAGAACTTCTGACTGCCGCCGGCGGCCTCGCGGTCGCAAAGGCAAAGCTCGCCGACGCGGACTGGATCGCCCTTTCGCTCTCCGGCCTGCCGCCGGTCATCGCCGGCCGCTTCTTCATCTATGGCGCCCATGATGCCGGCGATGTTCCGGCGAACGCCGTCGCCCTCAAGATCGAGGCCGGCGCGGCCTTCGGCACAGGCCATCATGGCACCACCGCCGGCTGCCTCGTCGCCTTCGATGTTCTGCTCAAGGCGCGCCGCTTCCGCCGCGTGCTCGACGTGGGAACCGGCACAGGCGTGCTGGCCATTGCGGCGGCCAGGGTTGGCTCAAGACGAGTCGTCGGCGCCGACATCGATCTCGACGCGGTGCGGATCGCCGCCGAAAACGCCGCCCTGAACGCCGCGCCCGTCCATTTTGTCCTCGCCGATGGCCTCGCGAACCGGGCGGTCCGCGCCGCCGCGCCCTATGACCTCGTCTTCGCCAACATTCTTGCCAGGCCGTTGATCGGACTGGCGCAGGGCATTCGCGGCGCCATCGCGCCCGGCGGAACAGTCATCCTGTCGGGACTTCTGCGGGGTCAGGCGCGGGCGGTGCGCGCAGCCTATGTCGCCCGCGGCTTTCGTCTCGTCCGCCGGTTCGATCTCGACGCCTGGACCACGCTCGTGATGGAGCGCGGCCGGAACCGCCGAAAGGCCTGACCGTTTTCGACGGCGAGGACTGCGGAGGAACCCGTCCATGAGCGATCTCGATCCGGACCGCGTTACGGAAACGCGGACAACCACGACCGAACCGATCCGGCCGACATCGGAAGTGACCCGTACGGTTGAGCGATCCAGCGGCGCGGCCTGGTGGGCGGTTGCCCTGGTGGGTATCGCCCTCGTCATCGCGGTGACCTACGTCATCACTCGCCCGCAATCGCCGACGAACACCGACGCGGCGGTGGCGGCGGCCACCCAGCAGGTCCAGACCCAGGATGCGAGCCAACAGGCCCAGAGTGCGGCGACCCAGGCTCAGTCAGCGGCGGATAGCGCTGCTCAGGCGAGCCAGAGAGCCGCGATGTCGGGCGCCGCGCCGGCGCCGGCGCCAAGCGCGCCGCCACCAAGCCAGCCGGCGCAACCATCCCAGGGCGAAGATTCGGGC
This sequence comes from Caulobacteraceae bacterium, assembly GCA_036489325.1. Classification (GTDB taxonomy): domain Bacteria; phylum Pseudomonadota; class Alphaproteobacteria; order Caulobacterales; family Caulobacteraceae; genus Acaudatibacter. The sequence goes on along the minus strand of DASXGB010000052.1, from coordinate 4,628 downwards.
AGTAGCCCGCCGCAGTAGCCGCAGCAGCGGCTAACTGACGATCGACGGCTCGGCGATCTCGGCCATGGCCTGGGCGGCGAGCACCGGGTTGGCCTCGCCGTCTGTCGTGTTCATCACGTGCTTGGGCACCAGCAGGATTACCGGCACGATCAGGGCGTAGACGACGGTGGTGGCGATCACACAATAGACGAACCCGTGGGTCGGGCTGGCGTCGTACATCTGCACGCCCAGCCAGTCGCCGCCGCGGTAGGACAGCAGGTTTCCGGCGGCGATGAACATCATCATCGTTCCCTGAAGACCGGGCGGACAGGCGCGCATTGCCAGGTCGTAGATGGCCGCCGCCGCCACGCCGCCCAGCATGCCGATGGGCAAGGCCAGCCACAGCGCCGCGACGCCCGAATGGATGAAGGCCAGCGGGACCATCTGCGGCACGGTGATGATCAGGCCCCACCACAGCAGCTTCTCCAGCGTTACCCGTTTGCAGAGCCAGGCGTAGAGGAAGAAGACGGGGATGAAGGCGGCCACGAAAATCGCATAGTAGTAGCCGTAAAAGGCGTCCGGGGCGTGGAGCTGGTTGGTCAGGTAGTATTGCAGCGGCGTGTTCGAGCCAGGCGCGAACTGGAACATGAAGATCATCAGGATCGGGGCGTATATCGCCTTGTGCTTCACCAGCCGCTTGAGATCTCCCAAGATGTCCTTCTTGGTCTGGGCGTTCGGCTTGTCGTAGGCGCCTTCGTAAACCGCCGCGGGACGCCAGATCCCAAAGGCGCCGACCGCCAGGGTCATAACCGCCACGGCCATAAAGGTCTCGCTGGGCTTGAGGTGATCGGCGACCCATCCTCCGGCCAGGGCGCCGGCGATATAAGGGATGGAGGTGACGATGTTCCAAAGCGCGCTGAGGCGCCCGCTCATCAGCTTTTCCTGGCCGACCAAGGCCATCAGTCCCCAGAAGGCTGCGGCGAGGAAGCCGCTGGTGGTCATGGCCAAGAACATGCCGATCAGCAGGCCGGTGTAGGACAGTGGAGTGAAAGCCATCCAAATGAACACCGCCGCCGTCAGCGGCGCGAAGATCATCAGATAGCCGCGATCGCGCAGGCCGAACGGGTTCCACCAGTCGCGCGTCATGCCGAAGATGAACGCGACATAGGCGGGAATACCCGTGATCAGACGGAAGACCGTGACCGAATTGGCGGTCGCGTGGAGCTGGTTCTTCAACATGAAGGTGGTCGAGAAATCGACCAGATAGGCGACGGGCGCGGAGAGGAAGATCAGGAAAGTCAGTGGCGCGAAGTAGAGATAGACTTGGCCGGTCTTGGTCTGGCCAGGGACGGAGGCGACATCTGTCATGGGTGATTCCTGAGGTCCGTCCCGTTCATGTGCCGCTCCCTATGCCGCATATAAGGGAATCGCAAAAGCCGCCTGCGACAATGAGCGCGGTCCGGAGGTTTCCACAGGCCGGCGTTGGCCCTAAATCGTCGCCATGCATCAGACCTTCGATGAATCCACCGATCCCTCCTTCGGGGCCCGCCACACGCCGCTGATCCGCAAGGCCATGGCCGAGCAGGGCCTGGACGGCTTCCTGGTGCCGCACGAGGACGAACATCAGAACGAGTATCTGCCGGAGGCCAACGACCGCCTCGCCTGGGCCACAGGCTTCACCGGCTCGGCCGGCGCGGCGGTGATTCTCAAGGATAAGGCGGCGGTCTTCGTCGACGGCCGCTACACCCTTCAGGTCCGCGACCAGGTAGACGAGAGCCTGTTCGAGATCCGTGACCTGGTGGAAGGCGGCGTCCCGGCCTACCTCAGTGAGGCGGCGAGGCCGGGCTGGACGATCGGCTATGACGCCCGCCTGCACAGCCCAGACGCTCTGGCGAGACTGAGATCAGCCGCCGAGAAGGCCGGCGCGCGGCTCGCGGCCGTGGCGGTCAATCCGCTGGACGCCGCCTGGGGCGCGGAGCGGCCGGCCCAGCCTGCCGCCTCCGTGGTCCCCCATCCGCTGGAATTCGCCGGCGAAGACTCCGCCTCCAAGCGCGCGCGGGTGGGCAAGATCGTGGCCGACCAAGGCGCGGCGGCGGCGGTGATCACCGCGCCGGCCTCGATCGCGTGGCTGTTCAACATCCGTGGCGGCGATGTGCGCCGCTCGCCCTTGCCGCTGGCCCAGGCCGTCCTCAGTGCGGACGGGACCGCGCGGCTGTTCCTCGATCCGGCCAAGGTGACCGCCGACCTTCCGGCCTGGCTCGGCAACGCGGTGCGGCTCGAGCGGCCGGACGATCTCGCCGCCGCTCTGGAGAGCCTGGCAGGCGAGCAGGTGCTGGTCGATCCTGCCGCGTCTTCGGCCTGGTACTTCGACACCCTGGGCGACGTCGGCGCCGCGACGATTGCGGCGGCCGATCCCTGCGCCCTCCCCCGCGCCTGCAAGAACCCGGTCGAGATCGAGGGCGCGCGGCGCGCCCATCACCGAGACGGGGCGGCGCTGGCGCGGTTCTTGCACTGGCTCGCGACCGACGCTCAGACCGCCCTACCCGATGAGATCGAGATCGTCGGCAAGCTCGAGGCCTTCCGCGAGGCCACCGGGGCGCTCAAGGACCTGTCGTTCGACACCATCGCCGGGGCGGCGTCCAATGGCGCCGTGGTCCACTACCGGCCGACGCGGCGGCTCAACAAGAAGAGCGAGGCCGGTTCGCTGCTGCTCGTGGATTCCGGGGCCCAGTACCTCGACGGCACGACGGACGTCACCCGAACGGTGGCCATGGGTGAACCCACCGAGGAAATGAAGGACCGCTTCACCCTGGTGCTGAAGGGTCACCTGGCCCTGGCGCGGGTCAGGTTCCCGGCCGGGACGACCGGCTCGGCGCTGGACGCCTTGGCTAGAGTTGCGCTGTGGTCACGCGGCTTCGACTACGACCACGGAACCGGGCACGGCGTCGGATCGTACCTCGGCGTGCACGAGGGGCCGCAGCGGATCGCGAAGCAGCCGAACGCCGTCGCACTGCAACCCGGGATGATCGTCTCGAACGAACCCGGCTACTACAAGGAAGGCGCCTACGGTATCCGGATCGAGACCCTTCAGGTCGTGACGCCCGCCGCGCCGATTTCCGGCGGCGAGCGGCCGATGCTGAGCTTCGAGACCTTGACCCTCGCGCCGATCGATCGGCGTCTGGTGCGGCGCGACGCACTTTCTGACGAAGAACGCGGGCAGCTCGACGCCTATCACGCACGGGTGGCCTCCGAGATCGGACCTTTGGTCGAAGAGTCTGTGCAGGCGTGGCTCGCCGAGGCCTGCGCCCCGATCTGATCGCCCGATTGCCGCGAAGAAGCGGCCGTCTCCAGGGACCTGGAGACGGCCAAGTTCAAGGCGGCTACAAAAATTCTTTCGCTCAATCCCCACCCCCGAAACGAGTTCCCGTCGTCGAGGCCGAATTCGACACTGAAGATGCCCGTCGCCGGTTCCGGCGCACAGGGGCGCGAACCGATGTTTTGCCGATCAAACGCCGATGATTGGCCTCGAAGCGGCGAAAATCGCACAGACTTCTGGCGTCTTGAGCGTTCAGGCCCTTTGCGCGGGCAGGTCGAACACCTTGGTCAGATCGTCGTAGCCATCGTGCAGGGCGACGATGCGGGGATCGTCGAGGCTGACGAGGCCGGAGTCGAACACGAGCCGGCGCGAGCCGACACGGCCAAGCTTGGCGAGGATGCGCGCGCCGTCATCGGCGCCCGCCCCCCTGGCAGGAGTCTGGGAAGTCATTCTGGATCCTTACGTACGAACGCGCGGCGTACATCGCGCTGAGCACTGGTCATATTGAACACGAGGTCGACGGCGGGGGGCAAGCCCCGCCATCTGATGTTTCGCCGACGGCTCGCCGATGATTTGGAACGTAACATGAACAAATGGCTTGCGCGGGCCGCCGCGCCGCCGCAATGCTTGACCATGGCTCGCGTGCGATATCTCGGCGTTTCCGACCCCGCGGCGGTGTTCGAGACGTTTCGTCCCTACCGAGAGCGCCTCATCGAGCTCGAGTTGCGCTGCGCGCCGTTCGGGACCGAATATCTCATCCTCAACGCCGCCAAGGCAGCGCTCGACGCGGCGGCGCACTATTTCACCGGCGATCCGGTGTTCTACGCTTCCAAGCCGGAACAATCGTCCTGGCGGCCCAACCGTGGCTCTCAATAGGGTCTGATCGCATCGACGCGCTCCGGCCGGCGACCCCGGCGCCGGGACTTGACGCGCTCGGCCGCCTCTGGCTGACGCATCGCCAGACACTTGGAGGGTCCATGGCTGGCAATCTTGGCAAGGCCGGCGCCTTCCTGCGCGAGCGTGGGCTGGGGATCGCCCTTGAAATCGGCGTGAACTTCGTCCTCCCCGTCCTGATCTACGACTACACCCACGACCGGCTGGGCGATGTTCGCGCCCTGATGGCGTCATCGGCCCCGCCGATATTGTGGAGCATCATCGAGTTCATCCGAGTTCGCCGCGTGGACGCGGTGTCGATGATCGTCCTGGTCGGCATCGCCCTTTCCCTGTTGGCCTTCCTGGGCGGGGGCGGAGCCAAGTTCCTCCAGCTCAGGGAGAGACTGGTCACCGGCCTCATCGGCCTGGGTTTCATCGTCTCGGTGCTGATCCGCCGGCC
>DASXGB010000100.1:0-14971 GCA_036489325.1 Caulobacteraceae bacterium | reverse complement strand
CTATCCGATCTTCACTTTTCCCGGCGGCACGAACCTCAACGACCCATCGCTCTACACGCTCAATTCGCTCGGAAACGACCAAGAATACGACGTCGACCAAGAATACTCATACGCCGCCAATCTGACATTCCCGATCCATCTTTTCGACGATACCAAGATCAAGATCGGCGCTGAGGTCCGCCTTCGCAACAAGACCGCCACTGAGATCGATGAAAACTATACGCCGCCGGCCTTGTCCTTTGCCGGACTCTCCGGTCCAGCCCGGCTGTATTACAACGATCACTACACCACCGGACCTCTTATTGATCTCTACGCTATCCGCAACCTGATCAATAGCGGCGACGCAGGTCCGACTGTCCCGATGTTCAATCCGGGAAGCTACATCGTCGCCAAGGAGAACATCTACGCCGGGTACGCCCAGATCACCTCCAAGATCGGCAAATGGGGGTTCTTGGCCGGCGTGCGCGTCGAAGCCACCGACGCCAACTACGGCGGCTTTGTCCAGGCAATCACAAACGCCGGCAGCGGCTTCGTGCTCGAGTTTCGCCCCGAGGCCTATGTCAACGCCTTCCCGACCGTACAGGTTCGCTACGACTTCACGCCCACCCTGCTGCTCCGCGCCACCTACTCGACCGGCATCGGCCGGCCGGGGTTCAACCAGAACACCACCGCCGCCAGCGTCGACCACACGACCAGTCCGTTGTTGATCACCCGCGGGAATCCCGACCTCAGGCCGATCCTCGGCAACAACTTCGACCTGTCTCTCGAAGATTATTTCGCTGACGGCGGCATCCTGTCGATCGCCTTGTTCGATAAGGAGTTCAAGAATTACATCGCCGATCGGATCTACAATACCACCACCGATCCGCTTGCGCCGGGGATGCCCGCCACCGTCACCACCTTCCTCAATATCCCCAGTTCCTACGCGCGTGGAATTCAGCTTGACGTCCACCAGAAGTTCGTTTGGCTGCCCAAGCCCTTCGACGGCTTCGGCGTCGAGGCCAACCTGACCCTCGTGGACTCACGCTTCCTCGAATACGACGCCGCCTCGCTCGTCGGCATCCCGGTGGTGACCAATCCCACCAACCAGTACGGCGCGCTCCCTGGAACCTCGAAGGTTACCTGGAACCTTTCCGGCTTCTATGAGGCCCACAACATCGAGGTCCGACTGGCGGCCGAGTACGTCAGCCACAGCCTGTTCGGCCTTGGCGGCGCCCAGGCCCTGGACACCATCCAGGACAATCGCCTCACCCTCGACCTGGGCTCCAGCTACAGGATCAACCGCAATTTCACGATCTATTTCAATGCCAAGAACCTGCTGAACACGCCCCTGCGCTACTACGAAGGAAGCTCCAATCGGCCGATCCAGCGCGAGTTCTATGACGTCACCTACGAAGGCGGCATCCGCGCCTCGTTTTAGATCATACGCTTGCAACAATGCCGGGACGGCCAAATCCGAAGGACCGATCATGCTCCGACCGCTCTTCCTGGCCTTTGCCGCCGCGCTCTTTTCCTGCGTCACGGGGCCAGTTAAAGCGCCCGAAATCCCGCGCTACACCCACATCTTCGTCATCGTCGAAGAGAACAAGAACTACGACCAGATCCTCAATCCGGCGGTCGCGCCTAACATCGCCACCCTTGCCTCCCAGTACGGCAACGCGACCAACTTCTATTCGGAGGTCCATCCGAGCGAGGCCAACTACGTGGCCTTGCTGGGCGGAGACACCTTCGGGATCCATGACGACGACGGCTTCACCTGCCGGTCCGGCGACACCGATCCTTTCTGTGGCGGCTCCGGCAAACCGGGCTACGCCGATCACACTGTGCGCGCGCCGCATCTCGGCCAACAGCTTGAGGCCGCCGGCCTCACCTGGAAAGGCTATTACGAAAATCTGCCCTCGCCAGGTTCGCTCGCCTTCACGGCCTCTGACCCTTCGATCAGCGACGGCACGCGCAAGACTGCCCTCTATGCCTCAAAGCACAGCGGTTTCCTGAACTTCGCTTCGGTCCAGGCCGATCCCCGGCGGGCCGAGAAGATCGTCGGCTTCGACCAGCTCGGCCGCGATCTGGCCTCCGGTCATCTGCCGAACTTCGCCCTCATCGTCCCCAACCAGTGCAACGAGATGCACGGCCTTGTGGGGCCCAAGGTTCCCCCAACCTGCCTGCACTCCGAGGCGCTGATCCGCCGCGGTGACGCCGAAGCCGGCGAACTCGTCCGCCGCATCCAGGCCACCCCCGCCTGGCGCTCGTCCGCAAACTTCGCCATCGTCATCACCTTTGACGAGGGTTCCGGCGGGACGCGCGAGGGCTGCTGTGGCGTGACGCCGGATGCGCCGTCCAACTTCGGCGGCGGCCACATCCCGACGGTGGTGATCACCAACCACGGGCCTCGCGGCGTTCAGGACCCGACGCCCTACAACCACTATTCGCTGCTTCGCACCTTCGAGGAGGCGTTCCGCGTGAAGGGCCGCCTGGGCCACGCGGCCGATACGGATCACGGCGTCGTCGCCATGAATCCCCTGTTCGCAACCCCGTGAACTTGGCCACGGCCGATTGACTTCACACGTAGAGCGCGGAACCTAGGCGGCAAGGGGCGAGTCTGGGACATACCGTTTGGGCTCTCGGAGTATCTTCGCCGCATCCCTGGCCCTGGTCATCCTGCTGGCGATCCTCTCGATCGGCTTCGCCTACAACCAGCTCGAGAGCGAAGCCAACGCCGATTCCTGGGTGGCCCACACCCATGATGTCATCGAACAGAATCAGGACGTCGTCACCCTGATCCAGCGGGCCGAAAGCGCCCAACGCGCCTTCATCATCTCCGGCGACTCGGCCTATCTCGGAACCTACCAGAGCGCCATCGAGCGTCTGCCGGCCGCCCAGGCGGCGCTCGCCCGTCTCACGGCCGACAATCCGGACGAGACCCCCCGGGTCGCCACCCTCAACCAGGCCGTCTCCTGGCGGTTGCAGCAACTCGAGCACTCTGTGGAGCTGGCGCGCTATGGCGATCAGGACGCCGCCAAGGCGGCGACGCTGGCCGCGCCCGGCGGCGACATCGCCAACGTCATCCGGCTGACCGCCGATTCGATAACCTCCCATGAGCGGGCCCTGCTGGAGGACCGGGTGCGGGCCGCCAACCGCGTGAGCGAGGCGAGCCTGTTCTATGGCGTCCTGATCGCCGCCATATCCCTGATCACCCTGCTGGCGCTCGCCTTTCACCAGAGCCGCGTCAACGCCCGCCTGGTGAAGGCCATGGAAGAAACCGCGACAGCCAACGCCGAGCGTGAGCGCGCCGAGCAGAGGCTGAGCGAGGCTCAAAGGATGGAGGCCATAGGCCAGCTCACCGGCGGCGTCGCCCATGATTTCAACAACCTGTTGCAGGTGATCCGCGGCAACCTCGAGCTGCTCGGACCGACCGTGGCCAAGGACGCGAAGGCCCGCCGCCGCCTGGAATCGGCTCTCCATGGCGCCGATCGCGCCGCCCAGCTCACGCGCCAACTGCTCGCCTTCGCCCGCCGCCAGCCGCTCGCCGCCGAGGCCTTCGATGTCTCCAGTCTGGTCACCGACATGGCCGACATCCTGCGCCGGATGCTGGGCGAAGCGATCGTCGTGAGGGCAGACATCGCGCCTGAGCTCTGGCACGCCCTGGCCGATCCGGCCCAGACCGAGAGCGCCCTGCTCAACCTCGCCATCAACGCCCGTGACGCCATGCCGCGGGGCGGCTCCCTCACCATCGAGGCCGCCAACGCCAATCTGGAGGCCACCGACATCGAGCCGTCGGATGAGAGCCCCGCGCCGGGCGATTTCATTCTCCTCTCTGTCACGGACACCGGCGAGGGCATGAGCGAAGAGACCCGGGCCCGTGCGTTCGAGCCATTCTTCACCACCAAGCGCGACGGAAAGGGCAGCGGCCTTGGCCTTTCCATGGTCTACGGTTTCGTACGCCAATCAAACGGCCACATGCGCCTCGAGTCCCAATTCGGACGCGGAACCAACGTGAAGCTTTACCTGCCAAGGGCCCCGGTCGCCGGACGCCCCGCCGTCGTTCGGCCGGTCAGGGCCGCCACGGAGCAGCACACTATCCTGGTGGTCGAGGACGACGAGGCGGTGCGCGCCACCACCGTCGTGATGCTGGAATCCCTCGGCTACCGCTGTCTGCAGGCGCCGGACGCCGCCTCGGCGGTCGAGACCCTCGGCGGCGGCGCACACGCCGATCTGGTGTTCAGCGATGTCACCATGCCAGGGCCCATGCGTACCGCCGAGATGGCGGAACGCATCCATGATATTGCGCCTGGCGCGCCAATCCTCTTCGCCTCCGGCTATCCCAAGGAGGAGATGGGCGAGCACCTCGACGCCGACGCCGCCCTCCTGGCCAAACCGTTCACCCGCGAGGAGTTGGCGAGCCGCATCGCCGAGTTGCTCGGCGCTCAGGCTTCGTTGAGCGGCAGGCCGGCGCCGGCTGGCGGCGCCTGATCGCCCTCGTTCAGGGCCCGCTGCATCCACACGATGTCCACCCACCGGCCGTGCTTGAAACCGACGCCGCGGGCGACGCCGACAACCTCGAAGCCCAGCGCGCGATGCAGCCCGATCGAGGCCACATTCGCCGAATCGCCGATCACCGCCAGCATCCGGCGAAGGCCCATGGCCTCGCAGCGCCCGATCACCGCCGAGAGCAGGGCGCGCCCGACACCGCGCCCCGAAGCGCCCGGGGCCACATAGACGCTGTCCTCGGCCGTGTAGCGGTATCCGGGACGGGGCCGAAACGCCGAGGCGTAGGCAAAGCCGACGATTTCGCCCGCCTCCTCGGCGACCAGCCAGGGAAGGTCCAGGCGGCGCACCACCGCGATCCGGTCCGTCATGGCCGCGACCGTCGGGGCCGTCTCCTCGAAGGAGCCCAAGCCGGTCAGCACGTGATGGCCATAGATCCTCGCCACAACCGGGATGTCGGCGTCCTCGACGGCGCGGATGTGCATGCCCCCTTCCCCTCTTTCAGATGGCCTGGCGGATCGCCTCCAGCCGGTGGCCGAAGCTGTGCTCGGCCAGCACCCGCTGGCGAGCCGCCTCGCCGACCGCGAGGGCAGCCGCCGGTTCGGCCAGGATCCGCTCATGGATGGCGTTCAGCTCGTCGAAGTCGCGCCAGACGAAGACTTCCCTCCCCGGCTCGAAGCAGAGTTCGAGGTCCGGTTGGGCGTCGCTGACGAGCGGCGCGCCCCCCAGGGGCGGCTGGAAATGCCGCTGATTAAGGCCGGTCAGCACATTGAATTCGTTACGCACATTCAGCGAGGCGAGATGCCCGGCATAGAGCCCGGCGAGGTCGCCGTGCGGCACGCGACGGGCGTGGACCTCATGCGGCGCGATCCTCGGCCAGCCTGGGCCATGGAGCACGACCGGGCTGCGGATGGCCGACGCCGTCGCCAGGCGGTCCGGCGTCGGGTTGGCCACGAATACCATTCGCATCCGACGCTCACGGACCGGGACCGCAGTCGCCGGGTCGATCGCATGCGGCGCGAACACCGCTCTTGCCGTGAATCCCAGCTCTCGGTGCCGGGCCAAGAGGCCGCTGTCGGTGTAGGCGATGAGGTCATAGCGTGCCGCGGCCGACGCGGCGGTCGCATCGAAGGCGTCGCCGACCCAGCCGACCAGCGGCGGTCGGTTCGGCCACGCGGCCAAGCGCTCGAGGATGTCGCCCGGGACGTGAAAGCCGCCGACGGTGAGGATGAGATCCGGGGCGAAGCGACGGGCGCGGGCGGCGATGCGCGCGGCGATCGGCTGGGCCAGGGCGGCCTGCAGCGGCGCGGCCAGGCGTGGATCGCGGACGATCCCAACTTCTGCGGTGTGGCCCTCGGCGCGGAAGGCGGCCGTGGCCTCCTCCAGCCAGCCGGTGACGCTTGCCCGCTTGCCGAGGAGGAAGATCCTCATCCCCCCGCCCAGGCGTAGTTGAAACTCACGCTGATCCTGGGGCTCTTGGCCACCCCCGGCAGGACTTCGTGGCGCAGCCAGCTCTCCCAGATGAAGACGTCGCCCTCCTGCGGTTCCAGCGTGACGAAGGTCCGGCTGGATTCCGGCGCATCGCCGCGCCTGGGCGGCGCCGCCATCATCAGCGGCAGGCGCGGGTCCTCCAGCCTGAGCGCTCCCGCGCCCAGCGGGACCGAAACATAGGTGGTTCCTGAGAGCACGCTGTGCGGATGGATGTGGCCGGAGTGGCCGGAGGCGGGCTTGAGGACGCTGACCCACAGGCTGTCGAGCACGAGCCGACCGGCCCCGAGGTCGAGGTCGAAGGCCTTCGCCGCCGCCGTCGCGTGGCGGTCGAGCCGGCGCTTGAGCTCGCCGAACACAGTGGCCCGCGTTGGCAGGTCGCCCAGCGAAGCATAGGAGGTGTAGCCGCCATAGCTGTGCGCCTTGCACCAGCGTCGGCCGGCCAGGTCCTCGGTCGCCAGCATCGCGGCGGCGTCCGCCAGTTCGCCGCGGAAGGCTTCGAATCCCGGCCCGGCCAGGCTCGCCTGATAGAGGCGCGTGACAAACAGGTCGCGAATGGCGGACATAGCCCCGTCCTAACCGCTCGGCCCCGGAGGTGGAAACCATGATCGAAGCGACCTGCCACTGCGGCGCGGTCAAGGTCCAGGCGCCGAGGGCGCCGGAGACGGTCACCGACTGCAACTGCTCGATTTGTCGGCGCCTGGGGACCCTCTGGGCCTACTACGACCCCGCCGAGGTGGTCATGCAGACGCCGGACTCGGCGCTGGAGACCTACGTCCGCAGCGACCCGGCCGGCTCGGGCGAACTCTCGTTCCGCCGCTGCCGGACGTGCGGCTGCACGGTGGACTGGCGGCCCAGGGAGGGTCGCAAACAGGACCGGATGGGCATCAACGCCCGCCTTTTCGACCTGGCGGTCTTGCAGGCTGCCAACGTGAAAAAGCTCGACGGCGCGTCCTGGGTGAAACACGCCTGAGACGATTGGTGAGGGCTGGGCGCTCTACGCCGAGCAGCTCGCGGACGAAATGGGGATGTACGACCACGATCCGCTGAGCCGGATCGGCTACCTCAAGTTCCAGCTGTTCCCGCCGGTCGCTGCGTCGCCGACACCGGCCTCAACCATCTTGGCTGGAGCCGCGAGAAGGCGGTGGCCTACTTCGAGGCCCTCGACGCAGACGCCCCCGGCTTCGCCAACCGTGAGATCGACCGCTACTGCACCACGCCCGGCCAAGCCTGCAGCTACAAGGTCGGCCATACCGTCTGGGTGAAGGCCCGCGCCCGCTCAAAGGCGGCGCTGGGGCCTCGCTTCGACATCAAGGAATTCCACGCCGCCGGCCTCGACTGTGGTCGTGTGCCGCTCGATATCCTCTACGGCGTCATCGACCGCTGGACCGACTCGCAGAAGCGGGGGTGATCGCGCTCTAGGCTTCGATCCGTACCGGCATGGCGGTGAAGCCGCGGATGAAGTTCGACTTCAGGCGCGTTGGCTCGCCGATGAGCTCGATCCGGCGGAAGCGTTTCAGCATCTCCTCCCAGACCGTCCTCAGCTGCATCTCGGCCAGGCGATTGCCGAGGCACCGGTGGATTCCGAAGCCGAAGGCGACGTGCTGGCGTGGCCGGGGCCGGTCAATGACAAAGGCGTCGGCGTTCTCGATCACGCTCTCGTCGCGGTTGCCCGAGACGTACCACATGACCACCTTGTCGCCCTTCCTGATCGCCTTGCCGCCGACCTCCTTGTCGGCCATGGCCGTGCGCCGCATGTGCGCCACCGGCGTCTGCCAGCGGATGATCTCCGGCACGGCGGTCTCCAGAAGCGTGGGATCGGCGCGCAGCCGGTCATAGGCATCCGGGTTCTGATGAAAGGCCAGGGCCGCGCCGCTGATCGAGTGCCGGGTCGTATCGCTGCCGGCCACCGTCATCAGCACGACATTGCCCATGTACTTGAAGGGATCATCGCCGGTGGTCGCCTCGTCGTTGACCAGCAGCGAAATGAGATCGTCCTTGCGCGTCCCGCCGCGACGCTCGTCCCACAGGGCCTTGAATTGGGCGAAGGTGCCGAACATCTCGCCCATCTTCTGTTCCTCGGTCTCGACGATCTGGCCGGGTCCTGGGACGGTCAGCAGCAGGTCCGAGGCCCTTGGCAGCATCCGCCGGTGCTCGAAGGGAAAGTCGAACAGGGTGGCCAGCATCTGGCTCGTGAGCTCGATCGACACCTTGTCGACGAAATCGAAGGTCTCCCCGATCGGCAGTTCGTCGAGGATCTTCGCCGCCCGCTCTCGGATCAGCGGCGCGAAGCCGGCGATGGCGTCGCTGGTGAAGAGCGGCGAAACCACCTTTCGCTGCGCTTCGTGGCGCGGCGGATCGAGCTCGATGAAGCTCGCGGTGTCGTGGTCCTGCTCCCCGTTCAGAATCGAGATGCCACCCAGCTCGGAGCTTGACGAGAAGGTCACATGATCGCCGTCGACGGCGATGATGTCGCGGTGGCGGGCCACCGACCAATAGGGGCCGAACTCACTCTCCTGGGTAAAATGCACCGGGTCCTCGGCCCTGAGCCGCTCGAACCACGGCCCCCAGGTGTCGGTGGCGAACAGCTCCACGTCGGCCACATGGAACGCCTCAAGCGGCGTGGAATAGGCCTGCTCGCGCGCCGCGAGCCCCTGTGCGCCGTCGGCCATTCTGCAGCTCCTTCCCCTAAAGCTTAGCGGCTCCGTTTCGGGAGTCTCATGAAAACACGGTCATCAGTCGGCCCATGGCCTCGGAAAGACTCTCGGGCGAACGGCAGACACAGATCCGGAAGAAACTCTCCGAGCCCGGGCCGAAGAAGAAGCCGGGCGCGAGGCCGACGCTTGTCTTCTCCAGCACCTCGACACAGGCCGTGCGCGCATCCGGCAGACCGTCGACCTCGAAGAAGGCGTACATCCCGGCCGTTGGCCGGGGCCCCATCCGCACCCTGGGCAGGGATTCCAGCACGTCGCAGGCGATGCCGAGGCCGCGCTCGCAATAGGTCCGCATTTTCTCCACAAACCACTCGCCCTCGCGCACCGCCGCCACGCCCGCGTGCTGGATGAAGGTCGCCACGCCGCTGTTGGAATACTGGGTGAGCATCGCCAGCGTCGGCCCCAGCGAGGGCGGATGGACCATCCAGCCGATCCGCCATCCGGTCATGGCCCACGACTTGGAGAAGCTGTGGGTGACGATCAGCCGGTCCTCCGGATCGGCGTGGTCCAGCAGGCTCTCGGCCGCGGCCCGGCCGAATACCATGCGGTGGTAGACCTCGTCGGCGATCAGCCACACGCCCTTCGCCCGGCAAATCGCCAGCAAGGCCGTCTGGGTCTCCATCGGGACCATGGCCCCCGTCGGGTTGCCGGGCGAAGCGAAGAAGACCAGGCGCGTCTTCGCGTCCATCGCCGCCGCCACCTTTTCCAGGTCCAGCGTCCAGCCCGCCTGGGTCAGATCCATGCGCACCGAGCGCACCTCGACGCCGGCGATGCGCGCCGTCCCGCCCATGTTGGGCCACACCGGATCGACGATGACGATGTTGTCACCCGCCCCGGCGGCCATCAGCACGCACATCATCAGGGCATGCATGCCGCTGGTGGTGACGGTGACCCGGTCCGGCGTGATCGGTCGCGCGCCCAGGCGGGTGTGGTACTCGGCGAGGGCCGCCCGCAGCTCCGGAATGCCATTCTGGTGGGTGTAGAAGACATGGCCGTCGCGCACCGCCTTGGCCATCGCCTCGCCGATGAACGCCGGCGCCGGAACATCGCCCTCGCCGAACCACAGAGGAATGACCGATGGGTCGCCTAGCCGCCCTTTGGCCAGGGTCGAGATATTCTCCAACGGGATGTCGGCGATGCTCTGGCGAACGCCTGAGGAAGCCAGAGTCAGGAAATCGGAGTGGGCGGTGTCCATGCGCCGAATGTCTTAGCCGCGAGCCTGCGATGCTTCCACCCTGCGGCCGCTCTTCTCTCATGGTCCCTCCGTTTCGGGGAGGCGTGGAATATCGCTACACTTGACGCCGGGCGCTTAGGTGGGACCTTCTTTGAACTCTCCCGATCTCCAGCCGGTTCTTCAGGGTGATCTCGTGACTCTGCGCCCCGTGTCGCCGGACGACTGGGACGGGATGTTCGCCGTCGCTTCCGACCCCTTGATCTGGGAGGCGCATCCCGAACGGCGCCGTTATGAGGAGCCGCTCTTCAGACGCTTTTTCGAAAGCGCGATCGATGGAAAATCCGCACTCACCATCCTGGATAAGGCAAGCGGTCGGATCATCGGATCGAGCCGCTACTACGGCCATGACGCCGAACTTCGCGAAATCGAGATCGGCTGGACCTTCCTCGGCCGCGCGTGGTGGGGCGGCGACTACAATCGCGAGGTCAAGCAGCTGATGCTGGACCACGCCTTCGGCTTTGTTGACACGGTCGTCTTCTGGGTCGGCCGGGACAACGTCCGTTCGAGGCGGGCCATGGAGAAAATCGGCGGCGTTCTCCGCGAAGAAATCCGGATGCGGGACTACAGTTGGGGGCCGTGTCCTCACGTCGTGTACGAGATCACCAAGGGCTCGGGGATGAAGGTCTGACGCTCGTCGCGGGCGTGGCTAGTTGGCCGCCGACGAAGCCTCCAAGCCGCGGGCCAGCATCTCCAGGGTCTTTTCGATCACCTGGGGCGTCACCTCGTCGGGGGTGATGAACGACTGCATCACGAAGCCGACCGACAGACACTGCAGGGCCACCGCCAGGTCCCGCCCGCTCATGCCGCCGCCGAGACCCTCTACCTTCGCCAGATACTCGCCGGTGAAGCCGAACCCCTCGGTATAGAAGTCCGCGAACGCCTGGCGCATTTCCGGATCGGTGATGGCGTAGACTTCGAATTCGGCCAGGAATCGTTCCTCGCCCCGCGTGCGCTCGATCATCGCCGCCAGGCCCTGAGCCATGCCGCGCACCTGGTCCGGCGCCGGGGCGTCCAGCGGGGCGGCCGGCGGAATCGTGAACTCCGTGGTGAACATCGCCGCAAGCAGCAGCTCGGCCTTGCTGGCGAAGTTGGAATAGATCGCCCCCTTGGTCATGCCGGCGCGTGCCGCGATCTCGTCCAGGCTGGTCGCCGAGAAGCCCTTCTCCTTCGCCACCTCCAGGGTGGCCGCGATCAGGGCGGCGCGCGTGCGCTCGCGCTTGCCCCCCGTCTTGGCGTCCGGTTCGGAATTGGCGCTTTCAGTCATTGACACCCGAAGAAATTATACCATAAGTATCAAATACTGTCGGTACATTATCAGGCCGATCGCCCGAGTGGAAGCCATGACCGAAATCGCTCTCGACACCCGCCCGCCCCTCGCCGGCTGCGCCCCGCCGCCGGAAAAGTCCCTCGGGTTCTTCGCTCAGATCCGCGCCTCCAACGAGAACGCCTTCGAGACTTTCCCGCGGATCGCCTACGAGGTCCCCGTCTGGCAACCGAAGTCGATGTTGAACCCGATGGTCGTGATCAGCGATCCCGAGGGTGTTCGGCGGGTCTTGGTCGACAATGTCGCCAACTATCCCAAGCACGAGATGGAGCGGCGCTTCTTCAGGGCCATGTTCGGCGGAGGCCTGCTCGCCATCGACGGCGATCTCTGGCGCGCCCACCGCAAGGTCATGGCGCCGCCCTTCCACCCCCGCAGCGTCATGGCCTACGGCCCGGCCATGGCCGCCTGCGCCGCGGCCTGCGCCGAGCGGTGGCGAGGACTTGCCGATGGTCGGCAGGTCGATGTCGCGGGCGAGATGCGTGACGTCACCCTGCGCATCATCTGCCGGACCATGTTCTCCACCGACGCCGACGCGCTCGTCGGGGCCACCGGCAAGGCGCTCGGCTTCGCCCAGGACGCCCTCACCTTCAACTTCCTCGACCTGCTCCCGGTGATCGGCCCCTGGCGTCTGCGCGGCAAGCAGAAGGCGATCAAACGCGACTTCAGCGTCATGGACGCAGCCATCTACCGCATGATCGACGCCCGCAAGCGGGACCTCGCCAACGCCCCCGACGACCTGCTCACCCGCCTGATCTCCGCCGAGGATCCCGAGACCGGCGTCGGCCTTTCGCGGGAGGAGATCCGCGACGAGGTCATCACCATCTTCATGGCCGGCCACGAGACCACCGCCTCGACCCTGACCTGGGCCTGGTACGCGCTTTCGCAACGCCTCGAGGTGGAAACGACGCTGCATGCGGAACTCGACGCCGTGCTCGGCGGCCGCACGGCGAGCGCCGACGATCTGACGAGCCTGCCCTACACGCGCATGGTCATCGATGAGGCGATGCGCCTCTACCCTGCCGCGCCCGGCATTTCCGCCCGGGTGGCGGTAAAGGATGACGTCGTCTCCGGTGTCCCGATCAAGGCCGGCCAGTCACTGATGATCTGCCCCTGGATCCTTCACCGGCACGAAAAGCTGTGGGAACGTCCGCTGGAGTTCGATCCGGAGCGGTTCAGCCCCGAGCGCAGCCACGGGCGGCCGAGGTTCGCTCACATGCCGTTCAGCGGCGGGCCCAAGGTGTGCATCGGCGCCTCGCTGGCGATCACCGAGGCGGTGATCATCCTCGCGACGCTCGCCCAGAAGTTCCAGGCGCGCCTCGCGCCGGCCGAAGAGGTCAAGCTCCGCACGCGCGTCACCCTGTTCCCGAAGGACGGCTTGAAGATGGTGCTGGAGCCGAGGTCCGCAGCCTAGAGTCAGGCTTCGGGAGCATTGGTGAGCCTGGCGCGGGCAGCCCATGACCGCTGACCGCCGTGAGCCGACGATGGCCAGGTCTGCGCCCCGAAAGCTTCCAGTTCCCTGCGCCGAGCCCCGCGTTGAACCGTGCGGCAGCTACCGGGCATCAAAGTCACGTCCGCGCCAGCGCCGCAGACCCCGGACTGTGAACTCGACGGAAAGCGAGGTCAGCCGGTCTGTTCGTCCTGCTTGGCCGAGGGCTCGTCGCAGCCAGCCAGGGGATGGACCAAAATGCGGATCGCCCCTGGCAAATGTCTGTCCGCCTTGGCCGGATTCGCGGCCAGTCTGGCCGTTCTGTGTTTCGCCGGCCGCGCGCACGCTGTGCCGGCATTTGCCGCCCAGACCGGCCAGCCCTGCCAGACGTGCCACGTCGGAGGCTTCGGCCCACAGCTGACGCCCTACGGACGTAATTTCAAGCTGAACGGGTACACCCAGCGAGACAAGGGCTTCACTGTGCCGATATCGCTCATGGCGATCGCGTCCTACGTGCGGACCGCCAAGGCTCAAAACCCCGCTCCGGCGCCCGGTTTCAGCGGCAACGACAATTTCGCGCTCGACCAGATCAGCCTGTTCGTCGCCGGGGGGCTCGGCGCCCATCTAGGTGGCTTCATACAGACCACCTACGACGGCGTCGCCAAGGCCTGGACGTGGGACAACCTGGACCTGCGCGCGACCACCAAGGTGAAAATGAAGAGCGCAGACGTGGTCCTTGGCGCCAGCGTCAACAATTCGCCCACCATGCAAGACGCCTGGAACACCCTGGGCGCCTGGGGCTTTCCCTTCACCAGCTCCACCCTGGCTCCGTCGCCGGCGACTGCGCCCCTGCTTTCAGGCGCCCTGGCCCAGGAGAGTCTCGGCCTTACCGGCTATGCCTGGATCGACAACCACGTCTTCGTAGAGGCCGGCGCCTATGGCTCGCCCGGAGCGACGAGTCTCCGCCGCTTGGGCGCCGATCCCACGGCCCCGGGCAACATCGAAGGCGAGGCGCCCTACGGCCGACTGGCCTGGCAAGGCCAAGTGCGCGGCGGGACGTTGGAGTTGGGCGCCTTTGGCATGCGGGCGCGGATCCATCCGGGTCTCGACCGAACGACGCCGCTCACTGACCTGTATGCCGACTTTGGTCTCGACGCGTCCTTCCAGAGGCCGGACACCAAAGGCGACGTCTTATCGATCAACTTTCGGTACACCCGAGAATGGCAGGATCTGGCGGCCAGCTGCGGCCTGGCCGCGGCGCCTGCCGGTTGCGCAACCAACGACCTCGGCGATGTTCGCGGCGACGTTTCCTACTATTGGCGCAATAAGCTGGGCGCCTCCGTGGGCGTGTTCGACACGTTCGGCTCGGCGAATCCGACGCTTTACGCCAGCAACAGAGCCTTTCGGCCGGACAGTACGGGCGTGATCCTGCAGGTTGACGCCACGCCGTTTGGAGACCGTCCACAGCCGCGCCGGCGGCTGAACCTTCGCGTCGGCCTGCAATATTGGATCTACACGCAGTTCAATGGCTCAGGGACGAACTTCGATCGGATGGGGCGCAACGCCTCCGATCAGAACACGGTGCGGGTCTTCACCTGGATTGCGTTCTGAACCGTCACTTGTGCTTGAAGAGCGTGCACGAGCCCAAGGGGCTCACCGAGCCTTCCACCAGCTTGCACGATGACGGCGGCTGAAACTGCACGCACAGCTCGCAACGGTTATCGCCTCTGGGCGAGCCAAGATAGGAGACGGCGGATTTGGGAACCTTGGCGGTGTCGGCCCATGCGGGAGCGATCGACAAGCCGGCGTCGGCGGCCAACGCCCCGCCGGCAAGTAGGGCGCCCCCCTTCAATATCCGTCGGCGGGAGACCGTTTCGGATTGGCATTCGGCGCCGGCGCACCCCGGCGCGCGGCGCTCTCGTCGGTCGATCAAGTTCAACATTCGATGCATGGCCCATCTCCAGGATGCTTGAGGATCCCGTCCGATGGCGGCGTTCTCGTGAATCCCGTCCTGGCGGCGTGCGGTTCAAACCTCGTGGTCTGGACGCGGCGGCTTGGTCTGCGTTGCCGAGCCAGGCGGATGTGGGCATCCCGCGCCGCCGATGCTGAGACCTTGCCGGGCGAGGGCCTGAGCCCTCACAAGTTGCGCGATCGAGGTCTTCGGCCGGTTCGGCGGGTGGGCCAGTCATCGACGAGGATGGTTCGGGTTCTGGCGATCCGAGGCCATGCGCGACGGCAGGGGGCTGCCCCCCATCGACCTCGAGCAATCCAGCTGGTTAAGCGGAGGGGACCCGGGCGAC
>DASXGB010000071.1:0-2280 GCA_036489325.1 Caulobacteraceae bacterium | reverse complement strand
TGACCATGCCGCTGTTGGTCACCGATTCGGTGTCCGTCGAGGCGCTGACGCCGGACTGTACGAAGCCCTTGCCTTGGCCGCTGGCGATGGCAAGGCCGCCCGGGGAGCCGTCGCCGAGGGCGGTGGCCTGGACATTGACGTTGAACGCGGCGGTATTGACGGCGGTGAGACTGGCCGCCCCGTGGGCGTTGGCGGTTTGCTTGCTGCCCGTAGCCCCGGCGCCGGCCAGGTCTACCTCGCCCTGCGCGAACGCTGTGGCGTTGACGGTCATCGTCCCGTTGTTGACGACTTCCTCAGTAACGCTGCTGCCCGAGGACGAACCGCTCTGGTTGAAGCCGATCGCGTGGGCGCCCGCGATCGTGACAGTGGTCGAGACGGCATGGCCGGTGGAGGTGACCGTCATCGACCCGTTGTTGGTGATGGTCGAGGCAATGCTGCCCGCAGACGAGTCATCGACCTTGACGCCGGTGGCGGCCTCGCCGGCGCCGTTGACGACCGTAATAGACCCGTTGTTGACGATGTTGGGGACGATAGAATCAAAGACGGAGATGCCGACCCGGGAGGCGAAGATCTTGCCGGTTGCAGCGTTACTGAGAACGCCGGTGATGGTGCTGTGGACGACCGAAATGCCGTCCGGCGCGGTGAAGCTGCCGATGATGCCTTGGTTGATGAACGATCCCTCAAGGTCGTAGTCGGTGATGACCACGAAGTCGTAGGTCCCGCCGGGCGGAATCGTGTAATTCCCCACCTGGCCGCCAGGGCCGAGGGTCAATGGCGAGGCGCCAGCCGACGGGGCCACGGCGCAGGTAAGAGTGGCGACCGAAGCACCGGCCAGCAGCATGCGAATCGAGCGCGACTTCAGCATAACGTGTGAATCCCCAAGGCTCGCCCGGCGCACCCCATGCGCAAAGCTTCGTACCGGAGAGCTAGCTCACCAGCCGCTCCCAGGCAAGTTGAAATGGACGAATCCTTGGCCAAAGTTCGCGGCTTTCTCGCCAAAACATGGCGCCCCACAGGTTTCCCCACCCGCCATCTAGGGGTAATTACTAAGAGACAGATGCCATATGTTGTGTCTCGCCGTCCTCGCGCCACAATCCGGACCCAGATGAAAGTGGCGATAGGGCGGCTATGGTCTGGTTTGTTGAACGTGATCGCCGTGCTAGACGACCGGTCCCGACTATGCGGCGCTGGCCGTTCTGATCCCACCGCGCGGCTGTATCGCCGCTTGTAGGAGACCGTTCCCATGCGCTTCAGCCTGCTGCTTGCCGCCCTGACCCTATCGGCGACGAACGCCCTGGCAGTGACCAAACCGGAGGCGCCGGCCGCCGCGTCGCCAGTTATCACGGTGCCCCAGGCCTACAGCGGCTATTCGGAACCGGAAATCGCCGACTGCCAGACACCGACCCCTTTGATGCGGCAATGCACCGTGCCGGCGATGACGGCCGGACGCTATCTGATCGAAGTGGTGGCCGACGCGACGGCCAGCGGCCCCAACGCCACTCAGGCCGTGCAGATCAAGCTCGGCGCCGCCGCCTGCGCGACGACCAGTCCGGCGGCGTTTAAGGACAAAGCCGGCCTGCACGTGGGTTGCGAGGTCACCTTCCTCACCGACAAGCCGATCGTGGTTGCGGCGATTTACGCCGTCCAGAATGGAACGCCCGATCCCAAGGGTCCGCGGATGGCCTTCCATCGTTTGCCGTGGAACGGAATCGTCCAGGCGCAACCCATCGCCTTCAAGCCCAGGCCCGCGACCGCGAAATAGGCTGGTCGCCTTACCCTGGCGCGCTGTCAGGACTCGATGGTTCCTGTTCCCGCAGCGCCCGTTTCGTCGCCCCAGGCGATCCGTCTTCCGCATACGGCGAGAGCCGTGATCGCCGCCCCCTTTTCCGCCTTCAGAGGCGTGAGAACCTGGCTTTCGAGATCGCAGGCCCAGACGCGGCCGTCGCCGAGGCCCGCGGCGAGCAGGCTACCCTCCCCCGCCACGCGCGTCACCACGGCGGAATCGTCGAAGCCGATCTCGGCCGCCTGCTTGCCCATGGGCCCGTCGGCCCCGACGAACGGCCAGAGCACCACCCCATTGGCGCCGGCGGTGGCGAGCCAGGCGCCGCCATCGAGGAAGGCGAAGCTCTTCACCTTGGCCGGATAGCCGCCCATGCGCATGTCGCGCGCGTCGGAAAGGCGCCAGCCATGCAGGGCGTTCTCCTGCATGGATGAAACCAGGAAACGGCCATCGGGACTGAAGGCGGCGGCGATGTGCGAGCCGGCCCAGCGCATCATCGA
>DASXGB010000060.1:0-2512 GCA_036489325.1 Caulobacteraceae bacterium | reverse complement strand
CGGCCGGACGGGGCCTTTTGCTCCATCGGCATCATGAAGGCGGCGGGCCGGGGCCGGCGGCGCAATCACAACCGTTATTCGCCCAGGCTTCACCACCTTGCATGGAGCGCCGAGAGTCGCCAGGACGTAGACCGCTTACATGAGCTGTTGCGCGAGATCGACGCCACGATCCTCGACCCGCCGGCGGACTATCCCCAATACGGGTCAGGTTACTATGCCGTCTTCTTCGCCGATCCCGACGGCCTGAAGCTCGAATTCGTGCATTGGCCGAAGCCGTAGGAGACGCGCGAGGCGCGCATCGCCTTTCAGGAAGGGGCTGCGGGCGCCGCCACCGCCGCCTTTTGCTTCTCCACCAGCTCGGCGACGCCCTTCTGGGCCAGCTCCATGAGGGTGTCGAACTCGGCGCGGGAGAAACCGCGCTTCTCGCCCGTGGCCTGTGCCTCAACGATGAGACCGGCGCCGGTCAGCACGAAATTGGCGTCGGCCTCGGCGTTGGAGTCCTCCTCGTAGTCGAGATCGAGCGCCGCCTCGCCATCCACCAGGCCACAGGAGATGGCGGCCACATGGTCGAGGATCGGATCCCTGGCGATGACGCCCTCGTCCACCAGCATCCGGGTGGCGAGGCGCAGGGCCACCCAGCCGCCGGTGATCGCCGCCGTGCGCGTGCCGCCGTCGGCCTGCAGCACGTCGCAGTCCATGAGGATCTGGCGCTCGCCGAGCGCCACCGGGTCGAGAACCGCGCGCAGGGAGCGGCCGATGAGACGCTGGATCTCCTGGCTGCGGCCGGACTGTTTGCCCTGGGCGGCCTCGCGGCGGCCGCGGGTGTGGGTGGCCCGGGGCAACATGCCGTACTCGGCGGTCACCCAGCCCCGGCCGCGGCCGCGCATGAACGGCGGCACCCCGTCCTCCAGGCTGGCGGTGACCAGAACCTTGGTGTGGCCGAAGGAGACCAGGCACGAGCCCTCAGCGTAGCGGTTGGCCGCCGTCTCCAGGGTGACGGGCCTCAGCTCGCCCGCGCTCCGGCCGGAAGGTCGCATGGAATCTCCTGACGATGACGCGCAGGTGGGCGCGCTTGCCTAAGTGGGGCCGGCGCTTATCCTAATCTCCTTGAGATGACCAACGCCTTCGTCGGCCCCTCCAGCGCCCGCAGCGCCAGCCTTGCCGAGCTCGACGCCCGCGCCCGCGAGGTGTTCCGCCGGATCGTGGAGTCCTATCTCGAGACCGGCGATCCGGTGGGCTCGCGCACCCTGGCGCGCGGGGGCATCCCGCTTTCGCCGGCCTCGATCCGCAACACCATGCAGGACCTCACCGACCTCGGCCTGCTGACCGCGCCGCACATCAGCGCCGGGCGCCAGCCGACGCACGCGGGCCTGCGCCTGTTCGTCGACGGCCTCCTGGAAGTAGGCGACGTTGGCGAGGCCGACCGGCGCAACATCGAGGCGCGGCTTTCCGCCCACGGCCGCTCTTTCGAGGACGCCATGGACGAGGCGAGCTCGATCCTCTCCGGGCTGGCCGGCGGCGCGGGGGTGGTGGTCGCGCCGGTGCGCGAGGCCGGCGTCAAGCACGTGGAGTTCGTGGCCCTGGCGCCCGACCAGGCCCTGGCGGTGATGGTGTTCGAGGACGGCCAGGTGGAAAACCGACTGATGCGCCACGCGCACGGCCTGACGCCCTCGGCGCTCCAGGAAGCCTCGAATTTCCTTAATGCGCGCCTGCGCGGCCGCACCTTGGGCGAGGCCAAGACGGAGGTCGTGGCCGAACTTGCCACCGCCCGGCGCGAGCTGGACGCGGCCGCGGCCAACCTGATCGAGGGGGGCCTGGCGGCCTGGGGCGGGGAAGGCGCCGAGCGCGCCCTGATTGTGCGCGGCCGGGCCAACCTTCTGGAGGGCTCCGACGCTGTCGACCTCGAGCGCGTGCGCATGTTGTTCGACGACCTGGAGCGCAAGGAAAGCCTGATCGAGCTGCTGGATGGGGTGCGCGATGCCGCTGGCGTGCGCATCTTCATCGGCGCGGAATCGAGACTTTTCTCGCTCTCGGGTTCCGCCCTGATCGCCGCGCCCTATATGACGGGCCGTCAGCGGCTGCTGGGCGCGATCGGCGTGATCGGTCCGGCGCGGCTGAACTACGCCCGCGTGATTCCGCTGGTGGATTATACGGCGCGGGCGCTCGGCAGACTGTTGGACGACTGAGCGCGCCACGCGCTCAGCCTGATTGCCGAGTACGAATCAACAGCCTGGCGATATCGCCAGATCGCATCGTGCTCTAGGACGAGGGACCATGACCAAGGACGACGAGGCGGATCACAAGGCGCCCGGCAACGGCGGCGCGAACGGATCCGAGCCCGAGGATGCGGACATCGCAGACTCGGCCAGCGGCGAGCCGGCCCCGCTTGAGGCGGAAGTGGCGGCGCTGAAGGACCAGGCGCTGCGCTATGCCGCCGAGGTCGAGAACACCCGTCGCCGGGCCGAGCGCGAGGTCAACGACGCGCGCGCCTACGCGATCCAGAAGTTCGCCC
>DASXGB010000057.1:0-1812 GCA_036489325.1 Caulobacteraceae bacterium | reverse complement strand
TGTTCATGATAAAGGCCCGCGACGGTTCAAGACGGCACCTAATGCGGGTGCCGCCTCTTAGTCGCTTTGACCCTGTCCCCAGAGTTGCTCGTTTGCGCCAAAGATTTGTTCGTTGAGGCCAATGCCTTGAGGCCAAGCAAGGCCAAGACGGGCTCGACCCAAGGGACGGTTGCCCATTCGACCTCCCTCCCGGCTTCAAAGGCCCCCGCAGCCGTGATTTGCCCCCGCTGAGGTGGAGGCCGCCCAAGCCCCAATCCCGAAGGGCCGTGCACCCAAGCTAAATTTGTTCGCCGAACACGCTTTCATTCCTCGTCCTTGAGCGTCTGCCCGGACAATTGCCGCCCTGGCAGCGAAAAACAAATGTTTGGCGCAGAGTGACAAATCCCGCACGGGTCCCGCCGGAAAGACGCGCTCGACACGCGCCGGCACCAGCACGGTGCGTCCGGCGCCGTCGGTCACGCTCGCGGCGCGCGCATGCCGCGGCGCCCGCAGGGCCGCGGCGAGACCTGTGATCAGCGCGCGGCGACTGTAGAAGATCACACGCCGATCATGACGTCGGATGCCTTGATGACGGCCCAAGCCTCATCTCCGGTCTTGAGATTGAGATCAGCAACAGCTTCGTTCGTGATTGCGGACGTAATGACGATCCCATTGCCGATGTCGATTCGGACATGGGACGTCGTAGCACCCTTCTTGACTTCGACGATCTTACCCTTGAGTTGGTTGCGCGCGCTCAGCTTCTTCATGGTGTACTCCTTCCAAGAATTCGTCCTTATGGCACGATGCCGCCGCTGCTGCGGTCGCCGTCAGCGACTGATCTCCATCGGCTGCCTCGCAACGATAAGCACCCTAACTGCTTGTTTGATGGCGCGTTGAAAAGGGCCTTTTGAGGAGCCGCGCGTCCCACCTATTGCGGCAGCGCCGGCGCAGCGAAGCCATACTTTGCCAGCACGCGCTGGCCGTCGATTGACAGGATGAACATGGCGAACGCGTAGGCCTGCGGCGAGCTGCGGTTCAGTACGGTGAGCCCGTAATCGGCGCCGACCGCAAGCTCGACCGGCAAAGGCACGATCTGTTGGCTGGAATTCTGCGTCTGGGCTTCGCGCGCACTGGTGCAGTAGGTAAGAAAGATGTCGGCTTTGCCCTCGGCCACCAGCGCTCCGTAGATCGTGCGTCCGGGCGGTGCACTTGGCGCATTGGGTCCGCCGGTCAACCGCAGCGCCTTCTCCTCCAGCGCCGCAAACGCGCCGGGCCTCAGCCTGTCGGCCTTGCGGAATACCTCCCACGCGTAGTCGCCGGAAGGATCTGCGCGCGGCGTGGAGGTGCCAAGTTTTACGTTCGCATCGAGCATGCGATCGAGAATCGTTGCCGGCTCGACGGCAAGCCCCGGCCGCACTAACGCGCACAGCCGATTGCGCGCGAACAGCACGACCGGGCCGCTCTTGCCCGCGGTCGCCAGCGCCTGTGGGTGCTCCATGTTGGCGGAGGCGAATACCTCGGCGTGCGCCCCGCCCGCAATCTCGTCCTTCAGCGTGCCGGAAGGCCCGTATTTGGCCTGCACTCTTTGTCCCGAAGCAGCCTCGAACGCCCCGGCCACCTCGGTCAGGGCGGTGCGCAGGCTGCCGGCGGCATGGAGCAAGACCGGCTCGGAGGCGACCGCAGGCACGGCTATCGTCGCTGCCGCCAGAGTGACGGCGAGGCGGGCAAGCATCACGCCCCCGGCACATTGGCATTGGGGAAGAACAATTCCTGCCCGTTGATCTTGTAGTCCGCGATCGCCTTCTGGCCCTCGGGCGAGACCAGCCAGTCGAT
>DASXGB010000056.1:0-3105 GCA_036489325.1 Caulobacteraceae bacterium | reverse complement strand
CCGCCCGGCCAGAAATACGCCTGAGGGTGCCCCGCCGGCCCTTCAGGGGACCGGGAAGGCGATCGCGCCGGAGTCGATGTCCTTTTCCCACTTGGCCTGCATCTGGGTGTTCTGGCTGTTGTCGGTGTCGTGGTCATAGGCAGCGTCGTAGTGGGCGGTCGCCTTCTGGAAGGCCTTGATCAGGGCCGCGCCGGTCGGCGGCCCGCCGGCCGCGGCCAGGGCGTTGGCCTTGTTGGCGATCAGGACGGCGAGGTTGAGGTGGTACTGCTCGTGCCGCAGCAGAGAGGGCGTCTGGTCGGGGACGTAGGACCAGGACTTCGCCTTGTTGAACGCGGCGCTGAAGTTGGTTCCGTCGTTGCTCCAGCCGAATCTCACGCCGGTGAGGGCGGAGAAGCCGTCCTTCTTGTCCTTTGATTCGGGGAAATCAGCCCAGGTAAGGGACTGGGCGGTGAGGGTCTGCGCCCCGCCGCCGCCCTGTTGGCCCTGACGCCGCAGGGTGGCATCCGGCTGGCGCTGGACGCTCGCGCCGTCGGCGGAAGGGCCGGCGTCTCCCGCCGCAGCGTCGGATGGGTATTCCAGGTCGGCCGGCGCGTCTCTCGCCTTCTGTGACGATGCCCCGTCGGCGGCGGCCGTGTCCTGGGCCGCCGGCTCGTCCTGGCGCCGCACCTTGGGCTTCTCGCCGCCGCCCTGTTGCACGACGTGGGCCAGCTCGTGGGCCAGCAGCCTCTGGCCGTCGTGCGTCCCCGGCGCATAACGGCCGTCGGCGAAGACCACGTCCTGGCCCACCGTGTAGCCCACCGCGTTCACGCTCTTGGCCGATTTGTCGGCGGCAAGGCCGGTGTGCACACGCACGTTGGAAAGATCGGTGTCGAGCCTTGCCTCGAACATCTCCCGCGTGGGCGCGTCGAGCGGCCTGCCTGGCTGGCGCAAGGCCTCGTCCACCGCCGCCGGCGCCTCATCGTCCGAGTCGTGGTGGTCGTGGGCCGCAGGCTTGGCCTGGAGTTTTTCCTCGCCCTCGCAGGAGGCGCACTTGGCCTGGACCTTCTCCTCGGCCTCGCAGGTCTCGCACTTGCGGCTGAGCCGGGTCTCCACCGGCCCAGAGGCGGGATCGGGCGAGCGCATCACCTGTTCGGCGACGGCGTCGGCCTCGTGCTCCAGCGGATCGTCGACCGCGCCGATGGAGAGCTTGGCCTGCAGGCGGCGCAGCAGGGCCTGGTTGCCAAGCCGCGGCTCGAGCTGAGGCTGCGGCGGCGCCCGCGCCGGCGGCGCGTTTGCGGCCTGGGGCGACGCCGGGATCGGACCAGTCGATGTCGCGCCCATGCCTCAGAGCACCGTATTGAGGAACTCGAAGGCGGGCGAGGGCTGGGGCAGGGTCCGCTGCGGGACGATGAAGTCGCTCCAGACGACGACGTTGCCGGTGACCGCCAGGGCCGGACTGGCGTTGACGATGGCGAGCGAGGCGACGGCGCTCCCGCTGGCGGGCTTGGCGTTGAGCTGCCAGAAGAAATTGCCGGTCACGATCGCGCCTTCGGCCAGGAGCAGGGCGCAGGCCACGGTGCCCGAGTCCGGCACCACCACCCGGTTGCCTGAGACGATCACGCTGCCAGGCTCGTCCGGCGAGAGCACCACGGCGAGGCCGACCCAAAGCGCCGTCTTGCCGGCGGTGAGGGTGATCTCGTTGTCCTCCAGGCGGATGGCCGGGGTGAGTTTGCGCTCGAGGATCTCGGCCGCCACCGCGGCCTCGTTGATGGTCTCGAAGCTGGCGGTGTCGATGGCCGCCGCGCCCGACTTGGGCGCCGCGGCGCCCGCGGCGGCTGCCGCGGCGGCCTTGGCCTTCGCGGCGGAGGGTTTGACGCCGGCCGCGGCGCCGGCTGCCGGACTGGGGGCCGGGCTCGGCGTGGTTCCAGCCATGGTGTGATAGGCGGCCGCGCCGCTGCCGTAGAGCTCTTCGGCGAGGGTCTGGCGGGCGACGTCGGAGACGCTGGGCGCGGCAGGCGCCGGCTGGGCCGCCAGGATGGTCTCGCCGCGCCGGATGATCTGGGCCAGCATGTCGGGCCGCAATCCCGCCCAGGCCGCCTGGGCCAGGGCGTCCGTCGGACCGGCCACCTTCAGGGCTTCCTGGGTGAAGCCGCTGGCCGCGCCGAGATTGGCTTCGGCCAGGACGATGCCGGTCCCCCCGCCCACGACGACGTTGTGGCGGCAGCTGATGAGGCCCATCTGGGCGAAGCCGACGACCGCGCAGAACAGGTTCGCGAAGCGGTTCTCGGAGACGTCCCACTGGTCCATTGCCGCGCCGGCCGCGGCCGACGTGATCAGGGCGAGGACGCCGACGACGATGCCGATGCGGGTCTTGGCGTCGAACTCGTTGCCCCGGATCGTCACGCCCAGGGACGGGCCGGCGACGAACACGCCGGCGCCGAAGGATTCGACCGCGGTCGTGGTGAGCGAGAACAGGCAGTCCTCGATGGTCAGGGCGTGGACGGTCCGGACCATGATGGCGAGAATGGACGAAAGCCTGACTTGCTTGGCGCCGGCCGCGCCGGACGGAACCTCGGGCGGAATGAACACCAGGCCGCGCAGGGTGATCTCGGCCACCCCGTCCATGACGATAAGGCCCGAGCGGAACGCCGTGAGATCAGCGTTGGCGTCCGCCTGGAGGATCGCGCCGCCGGCGCAGCTCTCGATGGTGAGTCCGTCGTGGACCGAGGTGAGGGTGACGGGCGCCTCGAGCGTGTAGGTCCCGGGCTTGAGCGAGAGGAGCGCCGGGCCGCTGCCGAGGCCGTCGACCACCGCCTGCAGGCCGCCGGCGGCAGTGACGTCGTCGGGGCCGAGCACCAGGCCGCAGCAGCCGCCGCTGATCCCGGTCAGGGGATTGAACTTGGGCCGGCAGTCCTCCAGGACCGTACAGCCGTTGATCAGGGCCTTGCAGACGGCGAGATCGCAGAGCCACTGCCGGGGGCCGTCGGGCGGCTGCGGCGCATCGAGATAGCGCTGCGGATAGATGCTGGTGGGTGTCGCCGGCCGCACCGCGAAGCGCCAGAAGGGCCTTTTCGCAATGCGCGTCGGCAAGGCGACCATGGAGATGGCCACGGTGATCCCCGAGAC
>DASXGB010000051.1:0-9115 GCA_036489325.1 Caulobacteraceae bacterium | reverse complement strand
GGCTGATCTCGTCCTGCAGGGCGAAGATGTCGGTAAGATCCCGATCCCAACGCTCGGCCCAGATTTGGTCACCGCTGACGCCGTCGGCGAGCTGGGCGGAAATCCGGACACGGTTGCCGGCCTTGCGCACGCTGCCTTCGAGGACATGGGTGACGCCGAGCTTGCGAGCGACATCCAGGCTGTCGAGTCCCTTGCCCTTGAAGTTGAACGCCGTATTGCGGGTGGTGACGTTCAGGGCCGAGACTTTGTTGAGATCGGTGATGATGTCCTCGCTGATCCCATCGGAAAAATACTCCTGCTCGGGATCGCCACTCATGTTGGCGAAAGGCAGCACACAGATCGACTGAGAGCGGGGCGCCGGAGCGGCGTTTCTCGGGGAGCGGTCAGGCTCGCTTCCAACCAGTTGAGCGATACTAT
This sequence comes from Caulobacteraceae bacterium, assembly GCA_036489325.1. Classification (GTDB taxonomy): domain Bacteria; phylum Pseudomonadota; class Alphaproteobacteria; order Caulobacterales; family Caulobacteraceae; genus Acaudatibacter. Next base: position 8,698 of record DASXGB010000051.1, on the reverse strand, counting down.
CGACGACCTTACGCCAGCCCGGATGGCTGTCGTTTCCCGACCATCCGGCGAGATCGGCGCACTGGATCTGGTCGAACGGCATAGGGAGCCGGGCGCCGTCGAGGCTGAGCTGGACAAGCTTGCGATCGCCGCGGGCCCGCTCCGCCTCCGAGCGCACCCATTCCGATTTCGCGGCTTCGGCCGACCAGACTACGACCACGGCCCTGGCCTGGGTGAGTCGCTCCTCGATAACGTCCGAATAGGCGCGGTGGGCCGGCAGCTCGTCGTCGCGCCAGACGCCGTAGCCGAGCTCGATCAGGGCTTCGCCGATCGCCTTGGCCTCGCGCTCCGTTGAGCGGGCGTAGGAGATGAAAACCTGGCTCACGCCTCGTTCGGCCTCGCCGCGAGGAGCGCTTCTCCCCGATCCATGACGGCTTGGAAGCGCGGATTTTCGCGCACGGGATCGAGGTCGGAATCCTTTCTCCCCCAGACCACGAGGCCGCCCCGCGACATCTCGAAGGCTTCGCTCAGCAGCTCGAGTGCGTAGTCGGGCTCGCCAAGACGGATCATGGCGCAGGCGAGGTTATAGCGGAGGTTCGAGTCATCGGCCCCGATGGCGAGGGCGTGGCGGCACCAGTCGCGCGCCCGGTCCGTCTCGCCAAGGACCACGAGGGCGCCGACGCCGAATCCCAACAGGGTACTGTTGTCCGGCTCGTCCGCGACGGCCTTCTCCAGCCGATCGATCGCCACCTGCGCCGCCACCTTTGCGCCGGCGACGTCTCCTAAGGCCTCATAACACTGCAAAGTCATGAAAGGGGAGGACCCGTCCTGTTCGTCGGCCGACGTGGCGGCTTCGAAATAGCGGATAGCGTCCGAGTATTGGCGATCGCCGAGAGCGATGTTTCCCGCCATCCGATTGACCTCGACCGAGTGCGCGTCGAGCGCTAGGGCGGCCCCGATCGCGGCCCGAGCCTCGGGCAGATGTCCTTTGTTCATATGAACCCGGGCCTTGGCCGCGTGCGCCTCGGCGAGATTCGGATCAAGCTCGAGGGCATTCTCGGCATCCTCCAGGCCGTCGCTGCCCCCAATGAAAGCCGCGAGCTGCGCGTTGCTGCTCGACTTGCAGATCGCCATGAGCGACCAGGCCTGCGCGTACTGGGGGTCCAGTTCGATGGCCCCCTGGCACAGACGAACAGCCAGCTGCTGACGCTTGGCCGACTGGCTGAGATAGTAACGCCTGGCCATCAGGTAGAGGTTGTAGGCCTCGACGTTTTCGGTACCGCGCTTCGCGATCGCCTTCTTCTCTTCGGGCAGCAGCTTGACCTTCAGGGCGGCGACCACGGCTTGGCTGATCTCGTCCTGCAGCGCGAAGATGTCGTCGAGGTTGCGGTCCCAGCGCTCGGCCCAGATGTGGCCGCCGGTCTCGCCGTCGATGAGCTGGGCGGTGATGCGCACCCGGTTGCCGGCCTTGCGGACAGAGCCTTCCAGCACGTGACGCACGCCGACCTCCCGCGCCAGCTGGGACGCGGGCAGGGCCTTGTTCTTGTAGGCGAAGGCGGTGTTGCGCGCGGCGACGTAGAGGGCCGAGACCTTCGAGAGGTCGGTGATGATGTCCTCGCTCACGCCGTCCGAGAAGTACTCCTGCTCCGGATCGCCACTCATGTTGACGAACGGCAGGACGCAGACCGACTGGCCCTGTGGCGCGGACGGGGCCTTCCGAGCCACGGCGGGCCTGTCGCCTGCGATCAGCTGGGCGATGCTGTCGGTGACCTTTTTCCATCCGGAATGTTGATCTTCTCCCGCCCAGCCGACGAGCTCGGCGCACTGGATCTGGTCGAACGGCATGGGGAGATCGGCCGAATCGACCCGGAGCTGAACGAGTTTTCGCCCGGAGCGGGCTTTCTCGGCCTCGGAACGCACCCACTCCGACTTCGCCGCCTCGGCGGACCAGACGACGACGACTGCCTTAGCCAGGGCCAGCCTCTCGGCGATGACGTCGGCGTAGGCGCGGTGGGCGGGAAGTTCGTCGTCGCGCCACACACCATAACCCATGCCACGCAGGGCTTCGCCGATCGCTCTGGCCTCGCGCTCGGTCGAGCGGGCGTAGGAGATGAAGATGTCGGTCATGGCCCGCCGTCGACCCCTTAAAGGGATTGGAACCAGCGTGCAAAAGCGGAATCGGCGCAGGTGTGCGTCGTCGCCGGGCCTGCTAATCCTGGGCTCCAGTCACCGCGGGGGGCGCGATGTTCCAGCTACAGAATGCGCAGAGCCTGCTGGGCGTCGTCCTGATCATCGGATTCTGCTGGGCGATGTCGGAGGCCCGCGGCCGGTTTCCCTGGCGTTTGGCAATCGGGGCGGTGTTCGCCCAGGGCCTTCTGGTGCTGGCCCTGTTCTCGCTCCCGGCAACGCGCGGGATCCTGGGCCTCGCCGAAGCAGGGGTCATGGGCCTCTCCAACGCCACCCAGACCGGCGTGAAGTTCGAGTTCGGCTTTCTCGCCGGCGGTGGTGGCCAACCCTACCCGGTGACCGATCCCAGCGGCCTCTTTCTCCTGGCTTTCCGCGTCCTGCCGGTGATCGTCGTCATCTGCGCGCTCTCGGCGCTGCTCTGGCATTGGAAGATCCTCAAGTGGCTGATTCAGGGCTTCGGTTTCGTCTTCGAGCGGGCCATGGGCCTGCGGGGCGCGCCGGCCTTGGCGACCGCGGCGACCATCTTCATGGGCCAGGTCGAGGGGCCAATCTTCATCCGCAATTACCTGGCGCACCTCACCCGATCGGAGCTGTTCCTGCTGATCACAGTGGGCATGAGCTGCGTCGCCGGCTCGACGGTGGTGGCCTATGCGACGATTCTCAACGGAGTCCTGCCCAACGCTACCGCCCATGTCCTCACCGCCTCGCTGATCTCGGCCCCGGCCGGGGTGATGCTGGCGCGGGTCCTGGCGCCTCGCGATCCGCAGGCTGAGACGCCGGAAGCTTACAACCTCGCCGCCTCGAAGACCTACGAGAGCTCCATCGACGCCCTGATGCGCGGCACGACCGACGGCCTGCAGATCGTGCTCGCCATTGGCGCGACGCTGATCGTCTTCGTCTCGCTTGTGGCGCTGGCCGACGGACTGCTGGGCCTCGCGGGCCCGGTCGCCGGTGCGCCGCTTAGCATCGAGCGTGGGCTAGGCTTCGTCTTCTCGCCGCTCGCCTGGGCGATCGGGGTGCCGTGGGGCGAGGCGAGGACGGCGGGCTCGCTCTTGGGCGCAAAGCTGATGCTCACCGAGTTCACGGCCTTCATCAACATGAGCAAGCTCACTGTCGCCCAGCTCGACGAGCGCAGCCGCATGCTGATGACCTATGCCCTCTGCGGCTTCGCCAATGTCGGCTCGGTCGGAATCAACGTCGCCGGCTACTCGATCCTGGTTCCCGAGCGCCGCAGCGAGGTGATGGCCATGGTCTGGAAGGCGTGCATGGCAGGATTCCTGGCGACCTGCCTCACCGCCGCGGTGGTGGGCACCCTGCCGGCGGCGATCTTCACACGCTAGGGCGGGGTTTCGTTCGCTTGAGGATGGTCGAGAAGGTCATGGCGAGGCGGCCGGCCGCGCGGATCTCGCCGCGGATGAAAACCAGCGAGCCGCCGGCACGCGTCACCTCGCCCGTGCACTCGACGCGTTCTCCTTCGTAGGCGGCATCGAGGAAGTCGCAGTTCATCTGGGCGGTGACCGAGCCCGCGCCCTGAATGGCCTCTGTTCCGATGCAGAAGACCGCATAGTCGGCGAAGGTCATCAGGCAGCCGCCGTGCATGGCGCCGTGGCCGTTCATGTGCTTTCGCTCGGCGCGGAAGGCGCAGACCATGCGCCCGGTCTCGTCACGCCGTGCGTAGAAAGGTCCCGCGAGCAGTTCGAACGGATCGGGGCTCCACAGCGTCCAGCCGGCCCATTCGCCGTCCTTGACCTCCTGCGGCGTCCAGCGGGCGTCGTCCATCCTGCCTCCGATTGGCTTGCGGAGGGCGATATACGACCTTAGGCGTTCAGGCCAACGCCAGAAGCGGAGTGAGCCATGGCCCTCGACGCCGAGACCCGCGATCAACTCCTGGAGGCTGTGCGCCGCTTCGTCGCCGAACGGTTGCGTCCGCTGGAGGCGCAGGTAGCCGAAGCCGACGTCATTCCGGAACCGGTGCTGGCCGAAATGCGCGAACTTGGCCTTTACGGCCTCTCGATCCCCGAAGCCTATGGCGGGCTCGATCTTTCCATGGAGGAGGAATGCCTCGTGGCCATGGAGCTCGGCCACGCCAGCCCCGCCTTTCGTTCGGCGATTGGCACCAATGTCGGCATCGGCAGCCAGGGCCTGGTGATGTTCGGCAACGAGGCTCAGAAGGCGAAATACCTGCCCGGTATCGCGTCCGGCGAAATCATCACCTCGTTCGCCCTGACCGAGCCCGAGGCGGGCTCCGACAGCGCGAGTGTCCGCACCACCGCCCGGCGCGAGGGTGATCATTACGTGCTGGATGGCTCCAAACGGTTCATCACCAACGCCAATCGCGCCCACCTTTTCACCGTCATGGCCCGCACCGATCCCAACGTGAAGGGCGGTGGTGGTGTCTCAGCCTTTCTCGTGTCGCGGGATCTGCCGGGCCTTTCTGTCGGCAAGCCGGAAAAGAAGATGGGCCAGCAGGGCGCTCATATCTGCGACGTCGTCTTCGAAGGCGTTCGCGTCCCGGCCGAGAACCGCCTGGGCGCCGAAGGCGAGGGCTTCAAGGTGGCCATGCAGGTGCTGGACCGCGGCCGCCTGCACATCTCGGCCGTGTGCGTCGGCGTGGCCGAGCGCCTGATCGCCGACAGCGTCGCTTATGCCGCCGAGCGCAGGCAGTTCGGCCAGCCAATCGCCTCCTTCCAGCTGATCCAGGCGATGATCGCCGATTCGAAGACCGAGGCCCTGGCCGCGCGCGCCCTGACCCTTGAAACGGCCCGCAAGCGCGACGCCGGCGCCAACGTCACGCTCGAGGCCGCCGCCGCCAAGCTCTTCGCCTCGGAGATGGTCGGCCGGGTCGCCGACCGGGCCGTGCAGATCTTCGGCGGCGCCGGCTATGTCGCCGATCATGGCATCGAGCGCCTCTACCGCGACGTTCGCATCTTCCGGATCTATGAGGGATCCAGTCAGATCCAGCAGATTGTCATCGCCCGCGAGACGATGAAACGCGGCGGCTAACCAGGACGGCCCGGGCAGCAGGCTTCTTTGTCGGCGTCACCAAGGATTTCTGAATACGCGCCAACTTGGCTAGACGAGGCGGATGAACCTCGATGTCACCCTGGTCCTGCTCGGCATCGTCACGGGCCTGGCGACCCTGGCCGGTGGCTTCCTGGCCCTGCGGCTTTCCAGCCGCATCCACCTGATCCTGGGGTTCAGCGCCGGTGCGGTGATCGGTGTCGCCCTCTTCGACCTGCTGCCGGAATCCATCGAACTCGGCGCGCGCGCGACCAGCGCCACGGCCATGGTCGGGGTCGGATTCCTGGCCTACCTCGTTGCGGTGCGGGCCCTGGGCGGCGAAGACGGCCGGACCGGGCATTTGGGCGCCGGCGGCCTGACTCTGCACAGCCTGATGGACGGCCTCGCCATCGGGCTTTCATTCCAGGTTTCCGCGGCGGCGGCGGCTGTGGTCACCCTGGCGGTTCTCGCCCACGACCTGTGCGATGGCGTCAACACCGTGAACGTCAGCCTGGCGGGCGGCGCCGGTCGCACCTGGGCGCGCCGTTGGCTCGTGGCTGACGCCGTTGCGCCCCTCGTTGGTATCTTTCTGAGCCAGCTGATCGCCGTGCCGCGCTCCGGCCTGGCCCTGATCCTCGCCGCCTTCGCCGGGGCCTTCCTCTGCCTGGGCGCGGTTGGACTGGCCCCGGCCAGCCACGCCCGCCATCCAACCGTCTGGACGACCCTCGCGACCGTGATCGGCGCCGCGGCGATCTGGGGGGTCGTGCGGCTGGCCGGCCTCGGCGCTTCGTCCTGAGAGACGATTGGGCTAGAGGTCGGTCGGCCCCCGTCCAAGGAAACTCGCCCGATGATCGTCTATGGCTCCACTCTCTCGCCTTTCGTCCGCAAGACCCTGGCCTACATCTCCGAGAAGGGCCTGTCGGCGGAGCTGAAGCCGATCCGCCTGCAGGACCCAGAGCCGGATTTCCGAGCGGCGAGCCCGTTCGGCAAGATGCCAGGCTTCCGCGACGGCGACTTCGCCATCTCCGACTCGACGGCGATCATCACCTATCTCGAAGCGCTTCACCCTGAGCCGCCGATGCTTCCAGCCGAGCCGAAGGCGCGGGCGCGGACCATCTGGTACGAGGAGTTCGCCGACACCATCCTCACCGCGGCCGGCGGCGCGGTGTTCTTCAATCGCGTGGTGGCGCCGATGTTCCTGGGCCGGCCGGGCGATGTGGCGGCCGCGGAGAAGGCGGAGAAGGAAGATCTGCCGCCGATCCTCGACTACATCGAGCGCACTATTCCGGACTCCGGCTATCTGGTGGAAGACCGCCTGACCCTGGCCGATCTGGCCGTCGCCAGCCCCTTCGTCAATCTCGAGCATTGCGGGATCACCGTGGATGCGGCGAAGTACCCGAAGACCGCGGCCTATGTCGGCAGGATCCACGCCCGGCCGTCGTTCGCCCCGATGATCGCCCAGGAGAAGCAGTTCTTCGCGCGATGACGGAAACAGGATCGCTGGAGCCCTTGCTGGAGGAGATACGCGGTTGCCGCGCCTGCGCGCCGGAGTTCGAGCATGAACCGCGACCGGTCGTGCGTGTACGGAGCGAGACACGGATTCTGATTTGCGGCCAGGCCCCTGGCCGGCGCGTGCACGAGAGCGGCCTTCCGTTCGATGATCCCTCCGGCGATCGCCTGCGCGACTGGATGGGGATCGACAGGGCGACTTTCTACGATCATCCGGCGATCGGCGTAGCGGCCATGGCCTTCTGCTATCCGGGGACCGACCGTCACGGTGGCGACATTCCGCCCCCAGCGCGCTGCGCGGCTCTTTGGCGGCGGCGATTGTTGGCGGTTCTGCCGCGGGTTGAGCTCACGCTACTGATTGGCCGGCCGGCCCAGACCTGGGCGCTGGGCCAGGCGGCCGGCGCCTCGATGGGCGAGACGGTGCGCCGATGGCGCGAGTGGCTGCCGGACATCCTCGTCGCCCCGCATCCTTCGTGGCGCAACATCGCCTGGCTGAGGCGAAATCCATGGTTCGAAGCCGAGGCGACCCCTTGGCTGCAGGAGCGGGTGGGGGCCCTGCTAGCGGCATGAACCGACTGAGTCTCTATATTGCGGTCGCGGTGGGCGTCGCGCTGGCTGGCTGCGCGCCGACCGTGCAGAAGGCCGAGCGCCCGGAAGCCGGGTTCGCCGGCCCGCGCCTGGAGCCTCAGGCCCACGCCTTCGTCTCTTTCGACGGCGCTAAGCTCGGCCTCACCGAATGGGACGCGAAGAATGGGGCGCCTTGGGCGGTGATCGTCGGCGTCCACGGCATGAACGACTACGCCAACGCCTTCCACCTCGCTGCGCCCTGGTGGGCTGAGCAGGGGATCACGACGCTTGCCTACGACCAGCGCGGCTTCGGCCGATCGCCGCAGCGCGGGGTCTGGTCGCCGGAAAAGCTGTCCGTGGACGATCTGCGGACCATCGTCGCCCTGGCCAGGGCCAAATACCCCGGCGCGACCATCGCCGTCGCTGGCGAGAGCCTCGGCGGGGCGGTCGCCATCGAAGCCTTCGCCTCGGCGAACCCGCCGGCCGCGGACCGCTTGATCCTGCTGGCGCCGGCCGTCTGGGGCTGGTCGAACCAGCCGATGAGCTATCGCCTCGCCCTGTGGGTAGCGGACCACGTCGATCCGGACGGCGTGCTCAATCCGCCGAGCTGGGTGACCAGGAAGATCTGGGCCAGCGACAATCATGCCGAGCTCTACGCCATGGGTCGCGATCCGCTGATGCTGTGGGGCGCGCGCACCGACGCCCTCTATGGCCTGGTCGACACCATGGAACGCGCCTGGCGCGAGACCGGCCAAGTCAAGACGCCGACTCTCTACCTCTATGGCGCGCACGACGAGATCATCCCCAAGCGGCCGAGCCTGGAGGCGGCGGCGCGGCTGCCGGCCGGCGCCCGAACCGCCTACTACGCTGACGGCTGGCACCTGCTGCTGCGCGATCTGCAGGGCAAGACGGTGTGGGCCGACGTCGCCGCGTACGTCCGCGATCCGACCGCGCCCCTGCCGTCAGGGGCGCCGCCCATTCCGCCGCCGGGCGCCAAGCCAGCCGGGCTTGTGGCCGCGCCGCCCGCGGCGTAGAGGGGCGCCCGTCCCCAGGCGGGGGCCCAAGACCCATCCGACATCGCGGATTTCGCTCCCCATGAGCCTCTTCGACTCCCCGGCCTTCGAGAACCACGAGGCCGTGCATTTCTTCAATGACGCGACCAGCGGTCTGAAGGCGATCATCGCCATTCATTCCACCGCCCGCGGCCCAGCCGCCGGTGGCTGCCGGATGTTCGCCTACCCCGACGACCAGGCGGCCATCGACGACGCGCTGCGTCTTTCCCGGGCCATGTCGCATAAGAACGCCGTGGCCGATCTCGACCTCGGCGGCGGCAAGGCGGTGATCATCGGCGATCCCAGGACGGTGAAGTCAGGGCCGTTGTTCGAGGCCTTCGGCGCGTCCGTGAAGCAGTTGGGAGGTCGCTATTGGTCGGCGGAAGACGTCGGCGTTTCGCCGA
>DASXGB010000032.1:0-1623 GCA_036489325.1 Caulobacteraceae bacterium | reverse complement strand
GCGCCGGCGAGCGCGATCTGGAACGGCTCCTGGTCGAGCGTGAACAGGACCTGGCCCTTCTCGACCTTCTGGCTTTCCGTGACCGCGACATTGGCCACGATGCCCGAGACGTCGGTGGCGACCGTGAGCTTGCCGGCATGGACGTAGGCGTCATCGGTCGAGACGTAGCGGCCGCCTGTCGCGTAGACGAACAGCGCGCCCGCCAGCACGAGGACAGGGCCTGCCGCGAGCAGCATGCGCCGCAGCGTCTTGGGCTGCCTGAGCTTGGCCCAGGCCGGGGCAAGTGCGGGCGCGGCGACCTCGTCGGCGAGGCCGAGCCGCCGGAACAGGTTTCGGTTAGCCATGGCTCGCTCTCCTTTCGCCGCCCGCGCCCGTGGCCGCCTTGGTCAAAAGGTTGGCTTTCATGCTGGACAGGATCGCGAACAGATGGTCGCGGTCCGCCTCGGCCACGCCTTCCAGGGCCTCGCCGCGGGTGGCGGCGCCAATCGCAAAAATTTCGCCCAGCAGCGGATGGGCCTTCGGGGTGAGATGCAGCAGCCGGATGCGGCGGTCCGTGGGATGGGCGCGCCGCTCGACGAGCTCCGCCTCTTCCAGCCGGTCGAGGATGCGCGTCAGGGTGATCGGCTCGACTTCGAGGATCTCGGCCAGGCCGCCCTGCTGGATTCCCTCATGACGCGCCAGATGCGCCAGCACCGAGCATTGCGAGCGCGTCAGTCCCAACTCGCGCGCATTCTGCTCGAAGCGCTTGCGCATCAGCCGCGCCACGTCGTGCAGGAGAAAGCCGAGATTGCGTTCCGGATTATCCATTGGGTCCTACTCTTAAGCGCAGTTAATATAAGCTTGCTTATGATATTTGCAAGGCTATGCTAAAAGGGATTTAACCCATTGAAAACAAAGACTTTATAGGATCATAGGTCGAGCAATACTGAGCCTGAATAAATGGGTCGCATGGCGCCCACTTATTCCCTGCCCCAACCGCCCCGTCAGGGTTCGACGCCGAAGCCCGCGCGCTGGATCGCCTTGGTGATCGCGGCGAGGTCGGCCTCTTCCGGCAGGCGCATTTCGCCGCTCTTGAGATCGACGGAGATCGGCGCGGTGCCGGCGCCCGTGGCGGCACGGGTGACGGCTTTGATGCAGCCGTCGCAATCCATGCCGGTGACCTTGAGGATGAGTTCTTGAGCCATGTGATATAGCTAGCCGCCCCTTGGGCCGACCGGCAAGGGGTAAGAATGGGGACCTCGTGAGCGGCGACATCGACGATTTCCGCGGCCTTCTGGCCAAGGTGGGCAACGGCGAGACCTTGGGGATCGACGAGGCCGAACGCGCCTTCGACATCATGACCTCGGGCGACGCCACCCCGGCCCAGATGGGCGCCTTCCTGATGGGCCTGAAAGTGCGCGGCGAGACCGCGCAGGAGCTGGCCGGCGGCGCCCGGGCGCTGCGCGCCAAGGCCCACAAGGTGCGCGCCCCGGAGGGCGCCATCGACATCGTCGGCACCGGCGGCGACCACCATGGCACCTACAATGTCTCGTCCTGCTCGGCGCTCGTCGTCGCCGGAGCGGGCGTCCCCGTCGCCAAGCACGGCAATCGCGCCTTCACCTCCAAGTCCGGCGCGGCCGACGT
>DASXGB010000013.1:0-17094 GCA_036489325.1 Caulobacteraceae bacterium | reverse complement strand
GCGCAGTATTGCTGGTTCGTGTTGGTGTTGTTCGACGCGATCGTACAGGCGCCCCAGTCGACCGCGCTGAGCTTCACCGGATCGATATGGGTGTAACCCAGGTAGAATTCGACGTTACCCTTGTCGTCCGGGGTGTTGGCGCCGCCCGTAATGGTGGCGGTCCAACGCGGACCGAGCCAGGCGTTGCCCGACGGGATCGGGAACAGCGGGAAGCCGAAGCTGCTGTTGCCGAATTTGTTGTCGCGGCGGACCTGCTGGTTGTTGTTCGTGTGCTGGCCGACCTGGTATTCGACGTCCATCTGCAGGCCTTGGTAGTTGTGCTTCATGATGAAGTTCACAACCCCGGCCACGGCGTCCGAACCATAGACGGCGGAGGCGCCGCCGGTGAGGACTTCTATCCGGTCGATCAGGGCCGGCGGGATGAAGTTCAGGTCGGGAACGACAACGACTGGGTCGCCAGGCTGGAGGCGCTTGCCGTCGATCAGCACCAGGGTGCGGGTGTTGCCGAGGCCGCGCAAGTCGACGGTGGCGGTGCCGGAGGCGCCGTTGGCTTGAAACTGACCAAAGTCGGCGAAGGCCTGAGGCAGGTTGTTGATCAGGTCTTCGATGTTGGTCGTGCCCTGAAGCTTGATGGTCTGGTTGTTGACCGTCGTGACCGGGCTGACGCTCGTGAGGTTCTTCTGCGGGATGCGGGAACCCGTAACCACCAGCTCCTGAACGCTCGTCGTCGCGGCGGGCGCCGCTTGAGCGGCCTGGGCGGCGGCGCCGGTGGCCGACACGGCCGCGAGGGCGGCGCCGGAAATCATGGACGACGCCAGCAGGCGCGTACGCATGGTCGGTGTGGTCAAGTGAGAATCCTCCAATCAGCCCAGGAGCGCCGCCGTTGTGACGGTCGCTAGGGCGCGCGAGCGCAAAGGGTTCCGGACGAAATCTTCCCCCCGGATGGGCGGGACTTAGGATCGGCGCCTTGAATCGGTCAACTTGGATTACGGTCTCGTAAGGTAATCGGCGGCGACCTGTCACTTTCCGGTCACAGATTCCGGCGGGGCGCGGCCCCGGCGCAAGTTTTTCGCCGCGCCGCCCCTGAGTGGCGACTGAAATGGGCGTCCGCGAACGGGATTGCGCAAGCTGGGCTGGCGGGCTTGTATCCGCCGTCTCAGATCGAGGGCGCGCACATGCCGAATGCTAAATCGTTTGCCATCATATTGAGCCTTTCGGCGGCCTTTTCGGCGGTCGCGTCTGCCGAGCCCAAGGGCAAAACCCTGGCCGAACCGGCTGTGGTCCAGCATCTGCTGGATTGCCGCAAACTGGCGAGCGACACCGAGCGGTTGGCCTGCTACGACAAGGCGACCGCGGCGATGGAGAGCGCCACCGCGAGTGGCGATCTCGTCTCGATCGATCGTGAGCAGCGCCGCGCCGCCCGCCGCCAGGCCTTCGGCTTCGTCCTGCCGACGTTGTCGTTCCTCGAGCACGGTGAAAAGGAGGGCGAGGCCGACCGCATCATCGCCACGATCGCCGAAGCCAGCCAGGACCCCTATGGTAAGTGGGTCATCAAGCTCGACGATGGCGCACTTTGGACCCAGACGGAGCCGGAAGCGCTGGGCCGGCGGCCTCACAAGGGCTCGAGCGTGACGATCAACAGGGGCATGATGGGCAGCTTCTTCATGACCATCGACGGGCAGGGCGCGGGCAAGGCCAAGCGGATCGGTTGATCCGTAAATGGGAGGACGCAACCTTGAGCCATTTTCGCGATGTGACGGCCGAATTCAGCGTCAGCCCGCAGATCGGGCTCGAAGACGTCGCCCTGGCCAGCGCCGACGGCTTCAGACTGATCGTCAACAATCGGCCGGACGGCGAGGCGCCGGACCAGCCTGGGTCGGCGGAGATCGAGGCGGCCGCGCGAGCCGCCGGCCTGGCTTATGTCCACGTGCCGGTGTCCGGCCCGCCAACACGCGAGCAGATCGAGGCCGAGCGTGAGGCGGTTGCGGCGGCCGGCGGCCCAACGCTCGCTTTCTGCCGCTCAGGAAGCCGTTCGATCCTGACCTGGGCGCTCGGTCAATGGCTGTCGGGCGCGGCAAGCCGGCCTGAATTGATCAATCAGGCCGCGGCCGCGGGTTACGACCTCAGCGCGGCGCTTCCCACGGGCTGAGCCTTGGCGTCAATGCGAGTTGGTCGAGGTCCCGATCCGGGAGTTCATGTAGTCCTGAGCGGACCGGGCCTGTTTCTCCCAATCGGCCTTGGTCATGCAGACCCTGTGGCCGCCGAGACGACTTCCCACCGGCGTCTCGGTCTTGCAGATCATCTTCGTGTCCGCCGCGGCGCCATAGTTCGTGACCTGAGCCACGCCATTGACGTTGGCCGGGGAGACCGTGGTCGCCGGCCGCGAAGCGGGCTCAGGGATTGTGGCCGCTACCGACTGAGGCTCAGGGATGGTCGCTGCGACGGGCGGATCGGCCAGAACGCTGGATGAGGCCGCCAGCACCGCCAGGGCCGGCAAAACGAAGCGGATTGCGCGCGTCACGTCGAACTCCAGAATAGAATTGTCAACGAAGCAGCTCTTATATCCACTTCCACCCGTCCGCTCAAAATTCTGGTTGCAGGTTTGAAACCCGATCCCGCCACAGACTCGGTCGATCACTATCCGACGCCCTCGGCGCGAGCCGCCGACCGGTGGGTGCATGTCGCCGGCCTTGCCGGCGGCGGCATCGGCGGTGTCGTGCTCCTGGGCCTTTCGCTCGGCGTCGGCCGAATGGGGCAGACGGCGGCCATTGCGGTCTATGCCGCTTCCCTGATGGCGATGTTCGCCTGTTCGCTCGCCTACAACATGGCTGGACCGCGCCGCAGGCCGCTTCTGAGGCGCTTCGATCACGCCGCCATCTTCTTGATGATTGCCGGCTCCTACACCCCCTTCACCACTCAATGCCTCACAGGCCTTTGGGCGATCGGAATGACCACCACCGTCTGGACCCTGGCGTTGGCCGGCGCGGCGGTGAGGCTGTTTTTGCCGGGGCTGGGCCGGGGCTTCTGGGTTGCGCTTTACCTTGGGCTTGGCTGGATCGCCCTGGTCGCGCTTAAGCCGCTTCTGGCCGGCGTATCGCTGCTGGCTCTGCTCCTGCTGGGCGCGGGGGGGCTGATCTATTCACTCGGCATCATCGCTTACGCACGCCCCAGTTTGAAATTCCGGCGCGCCATCTGGCACGGCTTCGTCGTGGCCGCGGCGGCGACTCAGTACGCCGCCGTCCTCCTGGGCGTTGTGCTGACGTCCCGCTAGATTACCATGGCAAGGTGACGTTCGCTTCGTCGCCCGGTGAATGCGCCCGGCGACGTTGTCGAGCCTGGTCTCGAGGTCGTCTTTTTTGGCGTCAACTGGCCGCTCTGCCGGTCGCGCATGCTTTCCTCCTCGTGGAGGATATCGCTTAGCGCATCGCCGACGCGGTCGAATTCGGCATGGTCCAGCCGTTGTCGCGCGAAGAGGCGATCCTGTCGCCGGGCCAGTCTTCCCGTTGCTGAAGCGTCCCCGCGCGTTGGCTGGCTGCTTCCGTATCCTGGGCGTGGGCCGGCGGGGTCAGAGGCGCGGCGGCGGCGAAGAGCGCTGCGGCGCTTCCGACCAGCAAGGTCATTTTCAACATCGTCACGGTGGCCTCCGCGGGCATGTCCCAGCCGCGCTCATGAAACGTCCGAACGGCCGGTCAGATGCAGCTGACCTGCCACGGAGCTGCGCTCAGACCGGTCGGCGCCCGAATGTGGCGCAATGCAGGCGGCCCGATGAACGGCGCCCCAACGCTCGCCTCAGGCGGCGTTCAAGGCGCGTGACCTAGAAGTTGCGCATCGACGTCAATCCCGACGCCATTCTATCGAGGAGATGCGCCATGAAGCGCCTACTGCTCGCCGCCGCCGGCCTTTCGGTGATCGCCGGCCCGATGGCGGCTTCGGCCCAATCCCAGCCTGACTTGCGGGATAATCATAAGGACCATCAAAACGCGCGCCAAGCGCCGGCCAATCGTCCGGAAAACCGCCCGGCCCCTCAGACTTCCCGCGCGCCCCCGCAGAACGTCCAGCGCTTCCAGCAAGCGCCGAGCGGCGCCGCCAACGGGAATCCGAACGCGCACACCACCTGGCGCGGCGCGGGCCCCAACGGCGCTCCGGTCCGGGTTCAGCCGAACGGGTCCGGCGGCCAGTACCAGCGTTATGGAAATACGGGCCAGGTCCAGACCAACCCCGGCGGCCAGTACCAGCGTTATGGAAACACGGGCCAGGTCCAGACCAACCGCGGCGGCCAGTACCAGCGCTACGGAAACACGGGCCAGGTCCAGACCAACCGCAGCGGCCAGTATCAGTACCGCAACGGCGGCCAGTATCAGGCTCGCAGCGGCTACCAGAACTATCGCAACTGGAGCGGCGGCAACGTCCGCCTGAGCGGCGACTGGTGGCGCGGCAGGACCGGCTTCAATGGCTACTATGGTCGCCGGCAAGGCTATTGGTTCGCGCCGGGATGGGGCTACTATCAGGTCGACCCGCAGTGGTTGGGCTTCAACTGGGCGGTCGGCGCGGTCGTGCCCTACCAGCTACAGAGCTACTACATCTCGGATCCGTATGAGTACGGCCTTCCTCCGGCGCCCTACGGTTGCGAATGGATCTTCCTCGGCGATCAGATCGTCCTGATCGATCTCAGCTCCGGCGCCATTCTCGAGATCGCCGGCGCCTACTAGGGCTGGCGAGCGGTCGCGGCGGGACCGGGCGGAGCGATCCGCCCGGTCCCTTCGCGTTTGCTTGCTCGCGCAATATCAATGCGTCGTTCCCATCCGGTTCGTCGCCCCGGCGAACCAGATTCTCAGTCGCCGAGAGCGTCCTTAGCGAACTCGAGGTCGAGGAGCTTGAGGCGCTTGATCTCGTCGCGCAGGCGAGCGGCCTCTTCGAACTCCAGGTCGGCCGCCGCCCCCCGCATGCGGGACTCCAGGTCGCGTAGGGTCGCCTGGAAATTGCTGCCGAGGAACGGTTTGGCGTCTTCCGCCACGCCGGCGTCAACGGTGACCCGATCGCCGCGCTCGTAGGGGCTGGCCAGCAGATCCTTGATCTGGCTGCGCACGCTTTCGGGGGTTATGCCGTTGGCCGCGTTCCACTCGGCCTGCTTGTCGCGGCGGCGCTGGGTCTCGGCCATGGCCCGCTCCATCGAGCCGGTGATGCTGTCGGCGTAAAGGATCACCTTGCCGTCGACGTTGCGCGCGGCGCGGCCGATCGTCTGGACCAGCGAGGTTTCTGAACGAAGGAATCCTTCCTTGTCCGCGTCCAGAATGGCCACCAGACCGCATTCGGGGATGTCGAGGCCCTCGCGCAACAGGTTGATGCCGACCAGCACATCGAAGGCCCCAAGCCGCAGGTCGCGGATGATCTCGATGCGCTCGAGCGTGTCGATGTCGCTGTGCATGTAGCGCACGCGCAAGCCCTGCTCGTGCATGTACTCGGTGAGGTCTTCGGCCATCTTCTTGGTGAGAACGGTGACGAGGACGCGGTAGCCTTTCTTCGCCACCTCGCGGCACTCGGCGATGACATCATCGACCTGACTGAAGCCGCCCTTGGACACGGGCCGCACTTCGACGGGCGGGTCGATGAGGCCGGTTGGCCGGATCACCTGCTCAACGAATATCCCGCCGGTCCGCTCCAGTTCCCAGCTGCCCGGAGTCGCCGAGACAAACAGCGTGGCTGGCCGCATGGCCTCCCATTCCTCGAACTTGAGGGGTCGGTTGTCGAGGCAGGAGGGCAGGCGGAAGCCGTATTCCGCTAGGGTGAATTTGCGGCTGTAGTCGCCGCGGTACATGGCCCCCAGCTGGGGCACGGTCTGGTGGCTCTCGTCGACGAACAGCAAGGCGTTGTCGGGGATGTATTCGAAGAAGGTCGGCGGCGGCTCGCCCGGCCGTCGGCCGGTCAGATAGCGGGAATAGTTCTCGATGCCGGCGCAGCTGCCGGTGGCCTCGATCATCTCCAGGTCGAACGTGGTGCGCTGCTCCAGGCGCTGAGCCTCCAGCAGCTTGCCGTTGCCGGTCAGCCAATCGAGGCGCTGTTTGAGCTCGCTCTTGATGGCGCTGGCCGCCTGGATGAGCGTCGGCCTCGGCGTCACGTAGTGGCTGTTGGCGTAGATGCGGATCTGCGGCAGGTCGGCGGTCTTCTTGCCGGTCAACGGATCGAACTCGGCGATCGCCTCGACGACATCGCCGAACAGCGAGATGCGCCAGGCCCGGTCCTCGTAGTGCGCGGGAAAGATCTCGATCGTGTCGCCGCGCCGGCGAAAGGTTCCGCGCTCGAAGGCGTTGTCGTTGCGCTTGTATTGCTGGGCCACCAGGTCGGCCATGAGCCTGCGGTCGTCGATCTTGTCGCCGACGGCGATGTTGAAGGTCATGGCGGTGTAGGTTTCGACCGAGCCGATGCCGTAGATGCACGACACCGAGGCGACGACGATCACGTCGTCGCGTTCCAGGATCGCGCGTGTCGCCGAGTGGCGCATGCGATCGATCTGCTCGTTCCGCGAGGAGTCCTTCTCGATGTAGGTGTCGGTGCGCGCGACGTAGGCTTCGGGCTGGTAGTAGTCGTAGTAGGAGACGAAATACTCCACCGCATTGTGCGGGAAGTAGGCCTTGAACTCCGCGTAGAGCTGGGCGGCCAGGGTCTTGTTGTGAGCCAGGACCAGAGCGGGCCGCTGGGTCTCTGCTATCACCTTGGCCATGGTGAAGGTCTTGCCGGAGCCAGTGACGCCGAGAAGCACCTGGTCGCGCTCCCCGGCTCCGATGCCGCCGACAAGCTCGCCGATGGCGCCGGGCTGGTCCCCGGCCGGGGCGTAATCGCTGACCAGCTCGAACGAACGGCCCCCTTCGCTCTTTTCCGGTCGCGCCGGACGATGCGGTGTCCACAGGGCCGGCGACAGGTCGCGGACGAAGGTGGCGGAAACGTCGGAAACGCCGGCCGTGGGGCTGGAACGAGCCATGAACGGCAAGGTAAGGGTGCGGATCGGTGAAGGCCAGAGCAGGAGCGCGCGGACAATGATCGAGCGGGAAATCGCCTACGAGGTCGGCGGGAAGACCTACCTGGGGTCCTATTACGCGGATGACGGCCTGGACGGCGCGCGGCCAGGCGTGCTGGTGGCGCCCGAGGGCGGCGGACTGACGGAACATACAAGGTCGATCGCGCAGCGCCTGGCCGCGGCAGGATATGCGACGCTCGCCATGGACTACTATGGCGGTGGCAAGCCGCTGGACGATATCAACCAGGTTATGACCCGGCTTGGGCCGTGGTTCGCCGACCCAACCGGGATCCGCGAGATCGCAACGGCGGCCCTGTCGGCGCTGGCTGCCGAACCCGAGACAGATCCGACGAATCTGGCGGCCATCGGCTACTGCTTCGGCGGCACTACGGCGCTCGAGCTGGCCCGTTCCGGCGCCGCGCTAAAGGCGATCGTCGGTTTTCACAGCGGCCTCGGCTCGGTCCGGCCCGCCGCGGGTGGCGCAATCAGGGGCAAGGTGCTGGTTCAGATCGGGTCTGAAGACCCGATCGTTCCGCCGGAGCAGAGGGCGGCGTTCGAGGCGGAGATGAAGGCGGTCGGCGTCGACTGGCGCCTGATCCTCCACGGCGGGGTGGGCCATAGCTTCACAAACCCCAACGTGGACGCCCTCGGGCGCGAGGGATTTCGCTATGACGCGGCGGCCGACCGCCGCTCGTGGGCAGCCATGATCGACCTCTTCGGCGAGGTCTTCTGACGAGGCCGAGACTCGGCTTGACGGGCCCGATTCAGGTTGCGCTGCAGCATGCAGGGTTGATTCGCACGTCTTTGGCAGGCTAGAAGGCCGCGTCCGGCTCATCCTGCCAGAGCCGCCCCAACCGCCGCTCCTGAGAAACCGGACCTGGACGTCCGGCGGGCGGACGGGGGATGTCGGGGGGCTAAACGCCCTCGCTGAACAGGAAATCGATCTTGCGAATGTTGTTTTCGACGCGAGCGGCGACGCTCGCGCTACTGTTGAACGTGGGCGTCATTCTGGGCCTGCTGTTTGGAGCGGTCGCCTTCGCAGGCGCAGCGATCCCGCTCACTGCGCGGGCCAAGGCCTACGCCGCCGCGGCCCAGTCCGGCTATGACCAGGGTGTTCCGCCGCGCCCGATCATCGACGTCAAAACCGCGCCCGCTAAAGGAACGCCGGCTCCGGAACCGGTTGCAAAGCTGGAGCCCACGACCGGCGCGCTCAACTGTCTGTCAGCCGCGATTTACTATGAGGCGCGTGGCGAGAGCGCTGACGGCCGAGCGGCCGTGGCCCAGGTGGTGCTCAACCGCACGCGCCGCGCCAAGTACCCGCACAGCATCTGCGGCGTGGTCTATCAAGGGGCGGCCCAAGGCGCCTGCCAGTTCAGCTTCGTGTGCAACGGCGCCATGCACGGTCGCCGAGAGCAGGATGCCTGGCTGGACGCCCGCGGAATCGCGGCGAAGGCCCTGGCTGGCCATGTCATGACCGCCGTCGGCCAGGCGATTTCGTTCCGGGCGGCGCGCGGACCTGCCCCTTCTGGCGCGGTGCGCCTGGGCGGCCACCTCTTCTTCACCTGAGTTCCCCGCGCAGCTATCAGGGCGGTCCACGATAGGAGGCCGCCCGTGAGCGATCGTTCGATCCACATCGTCTTCGCGCTCTTTGCGGGCGTCACGCAGCTCGATTTCACCGGCCCCCACCAGGTCTTCTCACGCCTGCCGCGCGCCACCGTCACCGCCGCCAGCCTCGGCGGCCACGCCGTCGAAGCCGACGGCCTGACCTTCGCAGATCTTGCAAGGCTCGAGGACATCGAGGCCTGCGATGTCCTGTGTGTTCCGGGTGGTTGGGGGACCAACCTCGCGGTGCTGGACGAACCCTTCCTCAGCGAGATTCGGCGCCTGGCCGCGAATGCGCGCTATCTGACTTCTGTGTGCACAGGCTCTCTGGTCCTGGGCGCCGCCGGGCTGTTGAAGGGACGGCGGGCGGCCTGCCACTGGGCGGCGCGCGACCTGCTCGCCAGCTTTGGCGCCATCGCCGATCCGGCGCGGGTGGTCCGCGATGGTCACGTGTTCACCGGTGGCGGGGTCACCGCCGGCATTGACTTCGCCCTGACGCTGGCCGCCGAGCTCGCCGATCCCGAGACCGCCCAGGCCATCCAGCTGTCGCTGGAATATGCGCCGGCTCCGCCATTCTCGAGCGGTCGTCCCGAAGAGGCGCCGCCCGCCGTGCTCGAACGGGTTCGCTCACGAATGGCCAAGGCCGCGGGGGAGCGCGAGAGAGCCGTCGAGGCGGCGGCTGCCCGGCTGTGAACGCGCCGCAGGGAGCCTTTGCGGTCGAGGTCTAGGCGTCGAGGCCGATGTCGAGGATTGGCGCGGAGTGGGTGAGTGCGCCGACGCTGATAAGGTCAACGCCGGTCTCGGCGATGGCGCGGACGGTATCCAGCCGCACGCCGCCAGAGGCTTCTACAGTGGCCCGTCCAGCCACATGGCGAACGGCCTCGGCCATATCGGAAAGCGTGAAATTGTCGAGCATGACGATGTCGGGCCCTGCGGCAAGGGTTTCGTCGAGCTGATCCAGACGGTCGATCTCGGCCTCGACCTTGACCATGTGACCTACCGCGATTTTGGCACGGCGCACGGCCTCGCCCACCGA
Source organism: Caulobacteraceae bacterium (assembly GCA_036489325.1). Lineage (GTDB taxonomy): Bacteria > Pseudomonadota > Alphaproteobacteria > Caulobacterales > Caulobacteraceae > Acaudatibacter. The sequence goes on along the minus strand of DASXGB010000013.1, from coordinate 7,444 downwards.
ACCGCAAGCGGCGATGTGGTTGTCCTTGATCAGCACCGCGTCGTCGAGGCCGAAGCGGTGGTTGGCGCCGCCGCCACATCGCACCGCGTATTTCTCAAGCGCGCGCAGGCCGGGGGTCGTTTTGCGGGTGTCGATGATCCTGGCCCCGGTCCCCTCGACTGCGGCGACATAGCGCGCGGTCAGGGTGGCGATGCCGGACAGGCGGCAAAGGAGGTTGAGCGCCGTTCGCTCCGCGGCCAGCAGGGCACGGGCGTTCGCTTCGGCCCGAGCGATCGCGCCGCCTGGCGAAACGCGCGACCCATCCGCCGCAACGACCTCAAACCTCGCAGCCGGATCGAGGGCGGCCAGGGCCAGCCGCGCGCAAGCGAGGCCGGCGACGACCCCCTCGGCGCGGGCGACGAAGGTTGCGGCAAGGCGCGCGTCCTCCGGGATGCAGGCCGCGGAGGTTATATCGCCGGCGCGGCCGTGGTCCTCGGCCAGAGCGGCGCGCACCACCGGCTCGACGATTAGGTCGGGCAGGTCGATCAAGCGGCGCGGACCCGCTGTCCAGCGGAACGCGAAAGCCGGGTGTGCTCAGCGCTCGCGAAAGCGGCCGGAAAGTCGGCGCGGAAATGAGCGCCGCGGCTCTCGCGCCGTTCCAGGGCGCCGCGGGCCACGATCCCCGAGGTGATCAGCGGCAGAGACGGACCGTGAGCCGCGACCAGGCCGTCGATCCAGTCGATCAGACGGGATAGCCCCTCGCCGGACCGCTCGACGCCGGCCTCGCCAGTCATGCGATGGCGAAGTTGGTCGAGAATCGGCGCGGGCAGCGCCGGCGGGAGATAGGGCGTCAAAACCGCGGCCGGTTGGCTGACGATCTCGCGGGCCGCCTCGCCGGCGCGCCGGCCGAAGACCACCGCCTCGAGCAGCGAATTTGAAGCCAGCCGGTTGGCCCCGTGAACACCACTCGACGCCACCTCGCCGACGGCAAACAGGCCCTTCACAGTCGTCTGACCGAAGGAATCCGCCGCAACTCCGCCCATGTGATAGTGGGCCGCCGGCGTCACTGGAATCGGCGCCGTGCGCGGATCGAAGCCGGCGGCGCGGCAGGCGGCGAACACCGCCGGGAAAAGTCGGTCAAATTCAGTGCCGATCGCCTCACGGGCATCGAGAAACACCGGGTCGCCGAGGGCCCGGCGGCGGGCGATGGCGCGGGCCACCACATCGCGCGGGGCCAGGTCACCGGCCGGATGATCGACCACCGGCGACCCGGCGAGGTCGACGAGGCGCGCGCCCTCGCCGCGAATGGCTTCGGTCGCCAGAGGCGCGGGATCGGCCCCGATGTCGATGGCGGTCGGGTGGAACTGCACGAATTCCGGATCGGAGACCTCGGCGCCGGCGAGCCAGGCGAGCGCCAGACCGTCGCCGCGCGCGATCGCCGGATTGGTCGTGACGGCGTAGAGGCCGCCCAGCCCACCACTGGCGAGGATCGTGGCCGCTGCGCGGATTTCGATGAGACCGTCGCAGCCTTGAGCCACGACGCCGCGAACATGGCCGGCTACATCCTGGACGAGGGCGACGGCGCGGATGCCCTCGCGAACTTCGACATGGGCGCTGGCGCGAACCTTGGCGATGACCGCGCGCATGATCGCCAGACCGGCCCCGTCGCCGCCCACCCGGGCCACCCGGGCCCGCGAATGCGCCGCCTCGAGGCTCTGGACGAAACCGCCGTCAGGCGTGCGATCGAACGGCGCGCCGATCGCGGCCAGGGCGCGGACGGCGGCTGGGCCCTCGCGGGTCAGGATGTCGACGGCGTCGGGCTCGCACAGGCCGGCGCCGGCGGCGAGCGTGTCGGCGGCGTGCAAGGCCGGATCATCATCGTCGGCCAGGGCCGCGGCCATGCCGCCCTGGGCCCAGGACGAGGCGCAGCCTTCGCCGAGCGGCTCGGGGGTGAGGACCAGCGCGCGCCTAGGCGCGGCGGCGAGCGCCGCGGTGAGACCGGCGAGACCGGCGCCAACGATCAGGACGCCATCGAAATGAACCTGCTCGGTCATCAGCGGCTCAGATCAGCTCGACATCCACGTGATGGCGCGCCTTGACGAGGTCATAGCGCGCCGGGACGGAAGGCGGAGGCAGGTCGATCATCCTCTGGACCGCGGCGCGGGCGCGAACGGCGATATCGTCGGCCACGGTCACCTCGAAGCGCTCAAGGCGCAGGGACTCCAGGATGTTTTCGAGCGTGATGCGCTTCATGTGCGGGCACAGATTGCACGGCCGCACGAACTCGGTTTCCGGGGCGTCGCAGGCGACGTTGTCGGCCATCGAGCATTCGGTGATCAGCACCACCCGCGCCGGTCGGCGCTTGATGACGAAATCGCTCATCGCGGCGGTCGAGCCGGCAAAGTCAGCCGCCTCCAGCACTTCGGTCGGGCATTCGGGGTGGGCGAGAACGAGGGCGTCCGGCCACGCCTCGCGCATTTCGGCAACGTCCTCGGCGGTGAACCGCTCATGCACCTCGCAGCGGCCTTGCCAGGCGATGATGCCGATCTCCGTCTGCCGGGCGACATTGCGGGCGAGGAATTCATCGGGCAGCAGGATCACACGGTCGACGCCGAACTCGGCCGCGATCGCTTCGACCACCTGCACGGCGTTGGCGCTGGTGCAGCAGACATCGGTCTCGGCCTTCACCTCCGCCGAGGTGTTGACGTAGGTCACGACCGGCAGGCCGGGAAAACGCTGGCGGATCAGGCGCACATCGGCGGCCGTGATCGAGGCCGCCAGCGAGCAGCCCGCGCGCAGATCCGGGATCAGCACGGTCTTGTCGGGGCAGAGGACCTTGGAGGTCTCGGCCATGAAATGCACGCCGGCCTGGACGATGATCGCCGCATCGCTGCGGGCCGCTTCGCGCGCCAGGCCAAGGCTGTCGCCGACGAAGTCGCCGACACCGTGGAAGATCTCCGGCGTCATGTAGTTGTGGGCCAGGATGACGGCGTTCTTTTCCCGCTTGAGGCGATTGATTTCGTCGATCAGGGGCGCCTGCAGTCGCCACTCGAGCGGCGAGACCTGCCTGCTGAGCTTGTCCCAGACGGGCCGGGTCGCGATCTCGACGGCGGGCGTGAAACTCAGCGACCCGTCGGCCATGGCGTCCTCCTTATGCTCATTTTGAGCATTTCCTGCGCCTTTTAAAAGGGACGCCGGCCGGATCAGGCCTACGCCCCCTCACTTATGCTTAATCTGAGCATAAGCTTCAACGGGTCATATAGCCCGCCCAGCGCGGTCCGGAAACCCCCATCGGACCAGAATTGTCCAATCGTGATGGAGGCTCAGTCGAAGGCCGGCGGGTAGGCGAGGGACATCGGCCTGGCAAAGGCTTCGGCCGCGAAGGCCAGGGCCTGGAAAGCCTCCAGCGAGGCATAGCGGCAGGTGATCGTCGCCGGCGCACGGCGGAAACCGAAGCGGCCATAGTAGGCGGGCGCGCCCAGCACCACGGAGCCCACCGCGCCGAGCTCACGGCAGATTTCCAGTCCCCGACGCGCCAGCGCGCTGCCGATGCCGCACCCCTGATTTCCTGGGTCGACCGCCAGCGGCGCCAGTCCGGCGATCAGAGCCGCCGGCTCACTGGTCATGCGGCTGAAGAGGACGTGGCCCGCGATGGCGCCGTCGACCTCGGCGACCAGTTCGACAAGCCCTTGGCCGCCAGTCCTGACGAGATCGATCATGTCGGCTTCGTCGGCGCGTCCGAAGGCGGCGCTCACAACCGTGCGGATAGCGGGGAAATCAACCGGATGAGCCGGCCGAACGATCACCAGACGCCGATCTTCTCGGCTTCGGCGTGGGAAAGGGGCCGATGAGCGCGGGCGTGGTCTTCCTCTGCTAACAGCCGCACAGCCTCTAACGCGGCCATGCAGCCCATGCCGGCTGCGGTGACCGCCTGGCGATAGACGTCGTCCGTGACATCGCCGGCGGCGAAGACACCCGCGACCGAAGTCGCGGTCGCGCCAGGCGTGACAGTGATGTAGCCGCCGGCGCGCGTTTCCAGATGCCCCGAAAAGACCTCCGAGGCTGGCGCGTGGCCGATGGCGACGAATACTCCGTCGCAGGCGAGCTCCCGGAATTCGCCGGTCGTCACGTGGCGCAGCTTCACGCCGCTGACCGCCGCCGGCTCGCCGGTTGAGAGGATCTCCTCGACCAAGTGCTCCCAGACCACCTCGATCCTGGGGTTGGCGAAAAGGCGTTCCTGCAGGATCCGTTCCGCCCTCAGTTCATCGCGGCGATGGACGAGCGTCACCTTGGTCGCAAAGGTTGTGAGAAAGAGGGCCTCTTCGACCGCGGTGTTGCCCCCGCCCACTACGACCACTTCCTTGCCGCGATAGAAGAAGCCATCGCAAGTGGCGCAGGCGGAGACGCCAAACCCCTGCAAGGCGGCTTCACTGTCGATACCCAGCCATTTGGCCTGTGCGCCGGTGGCGATGATCAGAGACTCGGCGAGCCAGGCCTGGCCGGAATCCGTCTCCAACCGGAATGGCCGCCGCGAAAGGTCAGCCGAAAGGACGATGTCGTCTATGACCTCGGTTCCGACATGGGCGGCCTGGGCGCGCATCTGCTCCATCAGCCAGGGACCCTGGATGACCTCGGCAAAGCCAGGATAGTTCTCGACATCGGTGGTGATGGTGAGCTGGCCGCCGGGCGTAAGGCCGGTCAGCAGAACGGGCTCGAGCAAGGCGCGGGCGGCGTAGACCGCGGCTGTGTAACCAGCCGGGCCGGACCCAACGATCAGGCAGCGGACGGAGCGCGGTTCCCCGGCGGCCATGCGCCGCTCAGACCCACTCGACCTTTAGGATCTCGTAGGCCTTGACGCCGCTTGGCGTGCTGACCTCGACCACGTCGCCGGTCTCCTTGCCGATCATCGCCCGGGCGATGGGCGAGGCGATGGAGATCTTGCCAGAGCGCACGTCGGCCTCATGTTCGCCGACGATCTGGTAGCGAGCCTCTTCCTCGGTGTCTTCGTCGACAACGCTCACGGTGGCTCCGAACTTCACCTGGCTGCCCGACAGGCGCGAAACGTCGATGATCTGGGCGCGCGCCATGCGATCCTCGATCTCGGCGATGCGGCTTTCGATCCAGCCCTGGCGGTCCTTGGCAGCATGATATTCGGCGTTCTCCGAGAGATCGCCATGGGTGCGAGCCTCTCCGATAGCGGCCGTGATCGCCGGCCGCTCCTGGGTCTTGAGACGCCTCAACTCTTCGTCGAGGGTGTGGAAGCCCTCGGCGGTCATCGGTACCTTGTCCATCGTCGGGTGAGCCAGATCCGCCTTTTGTTTTGAACAGCCCGATTCGGCCTTGGGCGACGAATTTTAGGGCGAGATAGATTAGGGGCGGGGCCAACCAGATTCAAGGGCGGGCCTGCTTAAGCGCCGGGTTTGGGGGCGCGACTAGTCGCCGCGGCGCAACTGCGCGTCAGTGGCGCTGCCCTTCTCGGAGACGAACAAGCTGTTGCTCCAACGGTCGAAGGCCATCACCGTCTGGCCGCCGGGACCGGTGAGGCGCATGCCGTCCTGGGTCGGCGCCCATCCGATGGGCTGGGCTGAGAGCGCTCCGGAGCAGTCGCCGTCTGTGCGGACAGTGTGGCGCGCGCCAAGGCGGATCATGCATACGGCGCGGCCCTGTGTCGAAAGCGTCCAACCCCCAACCGCCTCAGCCGGCGTGAGCGGCACGCCCGCTTCACGGTCGGCGGCGAGCACGGGACCGGCAATTCCAACGACAGCGACAAGCCCGGCGCAGAGGGCTGGTCCTTTCCACATGTTTTTCTCCCTAGTCACCCGTCATGAAACGCGCAGGCCCTACCAGGCGTTGCGTTGAAGCGGCGAAGAGGGGAGGCGCGCCGCTGGGGATTATCCTGCATGCAGGCTACCGTATTGCTCAGAGAAACGCCTTTTGCGTGGAGGTTTGGAAACAGTAGTAAAGGCGCTCGAGCGACTTTACCGGGAGCGAGCGTGAGCAACCTCATCGTGCATGGCGGGCGACCGCTGAAAGGGCGGATCACGCCGTCGGCCAATAAGAACGCCGTCCTACCGATCCTTTGCGCCACTCTGCTCACCGACGAGCCGGTGACCCTGCGCAATGTGCCGGACATCACCGATGTGACGCAGATCCTGAATCTCTTCGAGGCCCTCGGCAGCGACGTTGGCTGGGACCGAACGAGCCAGGTCCTGCGACTCTGTCACGCCGACTCGCGTGCGCCGGATGGGGCGTCCCTGCCAGAGGGGATGCGCTCGTCGATCATGCTGATCCCGCCGCTGATCGCGCGGTTCGGCGAAGCCCGCCTTGAGGGCGAGGTCAAGGGCTGCACTCTGGGCGCGCGCGAGATCGACCCTCACATCGAGGTCTTCCAGGCGCTCGGAGCCACCGTCGAAGAACGCGGCGAGACCCTGGCCATCAGTCTGGATCGGGCCTTCCGCGCCGCGACGCACTGGTTGGACTACGCCTCGGTGACCACCACCGAGAATTTCGTTCTCTGCGCGGTGAAGGCGCGTGGCCGGTCCCAACTCACCAACGCCGCCTGTGAGCCTCATGTGCAGGAGTTCTGCGCGTTCCTGAAGCTTATGGGCGCGCGCATCGAAGGCGTGGGCGCGAGCCGCCTTACCGTCGAGGGCGTCGATCGGCTGGGGGGCGCGGACTACACCTTCGCCGAAGACTTCCACGAGATCACCACCTTCCTGGCCCTGGGCGCGATTACCGGCGGTGAGGTGGCCGTGAAGAACGCCAACCCTGAACAGTTTCCGCTGATCGATCGGGCCTTCTCCAAGTTCGGCGTCGAGATCGTCCACAAAGACGGTTGGTCGCACAGCCAGCCAGACGGGCCGCTTCGCGTGCGAGCGCCGTTCACGTCGTACATCCTGCCCAAGATCGAGGCCGCGCCGTGGCCCTACCTGCCCGTGGACCTCCTGCCGATCTTTGTGGCGCTGGGCGTGCGAGCCGAAGGCCAGATGCTGTTCTGGAACAAGGTCTACGAGGGCGCGCTCGGCTGGACCTCGGAGCTGGCCAAGTTCGGCGCCCACGCCCTGCAATGCGATCCGCACCGGGTGATCACCTTCGGCGGCAAGCCGCTGGGGCCGGCCAGGGTGGAGAGCCCCTATATCATCCGCGTCGCCATCGCACTCCTGATGCTGGCGGCCAGCATCGAGGGCCAGTCGACCATCCTCAACGCCGATCCCATCCGCCGCGCCCATCCGAGGTTCGTGGAAAATCTCACCGCCATCGGCGCCGACGTCGAGTGGGCCTGAGCGTCAATTCGGTCGCTTCGCCGCCATCGCACGCGTAGGCTGGCCTCCAGCGACATCCATGTGGGAGGAGAGCGCCGTGGTCTATGCGCCGAACCATCGCGATTTCTACGACGCCGACAGCCACGTCATGGAGCTGCCGGACTTCCTGAAGGCCTACGCCGACCCGGATGTCCGCGACGAGG
>DASXGB010000334.1:0-1587 GCA_036489325.1 Caulobacteraceae bacterium | reverse complement strand
GTCCGTACGCGGCCCTCGCCGCCGGCGGCGCCCTGACCCTGATCGGCCATGGCCTTCTGCTGGGCATTGTCGCCCCCGACCTCAAGCCGCTGTGGCTGTCGAACCGGGCCGCCAAGGCCCTCACCATCGCCGGCGCCAGTCCGGCTCAGGGCGTCTATCCCGGCCCGGTGACCATCGCCGGTTACGAGGAGCCGAGTCTTGTCTTCCTGCTCGGGACCGAGACCGAGCTCGGAGACTCGGCCGACGCCGCCGACGCCATCGGCGATGGCCGCCCGGCGATCGTCGAGGGCCGCCAGGCGGCGACGTTCCAGGCGGCGCTGGCCGCCGACGGCCTCACCGCCCGCCGCGTCGGCGAGGGCGCAGGACTCGATTATTCCAACAATCATCACGATGTATTGCAGATCTTTCTGCCGGCCCGCGCGCCGGCGCCGAAGGCCGAGCCATGAGCCGCCAGATCGAGATCGTGGAAGTGGGCCCCAGAGACGGGCTGCAGAACGAGAAGGCGATCCTCGAGACGCCCGACAGGATCGAGTTCATCCGCCGCCTGGAGGCGGCCGGCGCCCGCCGCATCGAGGCGGTGAGCTTCGTCAATCCGCGCCGTGTGCCGCAGATGGCCGGCGCCGAGGAGATCATGGCGGTCTTGCCGCGCGAAGCCGGCCGCACGCGCATCGGCCTGGTGCTCAACGAGCGCGGCTGGGACCGGGCGGTGGCCAGCGGCGTCGACGAGGCCAATGTGGTGGTCTGCGCCACCGACGGCTTCGGCATCCGAAACCAGGGCGCCGGGGTGGCCGATCAGCTCAAGACCCTGGCCGCCATCGCCGAGCGCCGCGAACTGGAGGGCGGGCCGCCCCTGACCCTGACCATCTCTGTGGCGTTCGGCTGTCCCTTCGATGGGGAGGTGACGCAGGACCAGGTGATCGCCATCGTCGGCGAGGCCGAGCGGCTGGGCATCGGCGAGATCGCCCTGGCTGACACCATCGGCGTGGCCGATCCCTGGACCGTGCGGGCGCGTATCGAAGCGACCAGGGCGGCGGCGCCCAAGGCGAAGCTCCGCATGCATTTCCACGACACCCGCGGCACGGGCCTCGCCAACGCCTTCGCCAGCGTCGAGGCCGGGGCGGATGTGCTCGACGCCAGTTGCGGCGGCCTGGGCGGTTGCCCGTTCGCACCGGCGGCCACCGGCAACATCGCCACCGAGGACCTGGTCTACATGCTGGAGCGCGCCGGCTTCGAGACCGGCCTCGACCTGGACGCGCTCATCGCCGCGGGCCGCTGGATCGGCGAGAAGATCGACAAGCCGCCGGTCTCATCCTTGAGCCGGGCGGGCGGCTTTCCGTGACCGACGATCAGGCCTCGCCGGCGAAGGATTCGAACCCCCCCGCTTGTTGGCGCTCGAAGCACCGCCAGCGACCGACGTGGCGTTCGTCGGGTTATCGCCCGGATTCAGTGCGCCACAACCGCAGTCGCTCCTAGGGAATCTCCATCCCCGCCAGAAAGACCGTCGAAACAGAAACGCCCCCGGCGTCGAGGCCGACGGCGCTTCAGTAGTGATTGACCTTGGAACTCAGGCCGGGGCGGTCAGCGCCT
>DASXGB010000321.1:0-8281 GCA_036489325.1 Caulobacteraceae bacterium | reverse complement strand
AGCCCCACCCCCTTCTCGCCGGGGATAGAGCCCCAGGAGGGAATGGGCGGGCGCTAGAGCGTATTATCAGGGCGTCCGTAACGTGGACGAGACGCTCGCCGGCTGGCTCTCTGACGCCAGATCCTCTCGGGACGTTGAATTCCCTTTGAAAAGCCCTGTTTGCTCCCGTCGACAGCGCCATGGACTGGGAGGGTCGAGGGACCCCCCGCTCTTCGTCGCGACATTTGGGGATTTTTCGGGCTTTTGGCTCAGTCGGCTTGAAAGCCGGGCCGGTTGCCTATATTGCTCTTCGCAAGCATTGGACAGTGAGGCGTCGCAACCAGACATATCCAATGGGCCGGGGGACGCTGGTACGTCGCCCCGGCATTCTTTTTGTAGCGCCTTCCTCAGCGACTGCCAAGAGGCGGCAATGATTATCACGGTCCCGCTTTCGCCGGGAAAAGGGCGATGGCCGAACAGCCTGGGCCAACAGGGTGCCGCTCTTTTATCTTTACCAGAATATGCCGCCGTCAGGGCCGTGAGGCTCCCTTCGCGGCCTGGACGAGCATGACCGCATACGAGACGCCGACCGCGGCCACGCCCAGCCACGAATGCATGATCCAAAAGACATAAGCGCCGCCGAGATAAAGGGCGGTTCCAAGAAAGAGCACGAGCGCCATTGCGGTTTTCCTTACCAGGTTGTCCCTGGGTCACATATAGTGTTGGCGTCCTGCCAACACAAGCAAACCCCCTTCGTTGCGCCTAAAGGTGCGGGACGGGCGTCAAGAAAGCCTAATGGCCTCAAAGGGGGCCTAAAATCCCGCACCTCCCCGGAAAGGCCTGGTTTTCCTCAATTCATGCATACCGCGTCGGAACTCGCGGCGCATTTTCAGCCCTTGATTTCAGTGGCGTTTCCGCCATTCAATCCCGCACTGAAATCGGTGCGGGATTTTTGGTGACGGGCCAAGATGGGCCAGCCAGGGCCAAGATGGGCCAGCGGGGGTCAAAAAATCTGAAAGGGGAAAATTCTATCTCACAGTACCGTCACGCTCGATCCCGCATCGGCTTTCTCCCTCTCCGACATGACCCTCAGGCGCTCGACTTGCCATTGCCGCTCGGCCAGGAGTTCGGGCCCGTGGACGACACAGACCGCCGCCAGGGCCTTGCTGCGCTGGTCTCGGGTGGCCATGCGAGCGAGCGCCTTCTCGACTCGTGTCACTTCCTCCATCACCGTCGCCGGCTGGATCTGCGCCTCGACCACCAGCTCGTTGCAGGCGTCGCAGCAGCGCCCGCTGTCGGCGAGCGGATAGGGGTTGTGGCCGATCTGCTGGAAACTGAGGCCGCATAGGCAACACTGTGTCTTGCTCAACCCCTTCTCCTCAGTGCCTGGTGGGGGATCTCTCTTGAAGGACCGCGGGTTCGATCGGCACGCGCTCGCCTTCCTCGCCAGTGACGGGGTCGACCGGCACGCCCGTCACGCGCACATCGCCGGACTTCATCGCTTGCACCAGCATGGCTTCAGCCTGGCGGCGGGTCCGGCCGGTGGCCTTCATAATATATTTCACCGCCTCATTCAGGGACACAGTGTCGTCCAACTTTTTGCTCATTCCCCTACTCCTCGGTCAGCTTGGCCTCGCAGCCGAATTTGTGCAGAGTTTCGACGATCTTGGCGGCGCGGCGGCGAAGGTCGCGCGCGACGACGTCGCCGATTTCCCGCGACGCCTCTAGGCTCAAATCGTCAAAGAGAAGGTGCTGTACGCCGCTCGTTCCTTGCTTGGCCGTGCCATACAGGTCTTCCAAGACTACGTCCTTGATGTCCTTGCGCTGCTTATGGAGAGCCTCCAACCTGCGGTAGAGGTCTTGGATTTTCTTGATGTCGGCCGGGGTTAAGGTGGGCACAGCCCCTCCATCTTGTGATCACTTGCCGTTCGCCAGCCGCATGATGACGTCGCTGTAGCTTTCGCCGGGGCGCCTGAGACTGGCGAGCGCCTGGGCAACGGGGCGTGGGAGCCAGACCCACAAGAACCCGTCTTCCGTCTCCTGAAGCTTGATAAGGCCGTCCTTGACGGTCGAGGCGATCGCCTCATGCGCCTCGTTGGTGATGGCGATGCGGATCATGCCGCCTCCACCAACCGGAGGGCCGGGCGCTCCAGGAGATGCCTGCCGCGCTTGGCGCTCCGCTTGCCGTCGAACTTGGCGACGTATTTGGCCGCGACCGGCAACGTGTAGCCGAACCAGGCCATCAACTGGTCCGCCGTCGCGCCGTTCTCCAGCGCGCGGGTGGAGGCGGTCGACCTCAGGCCGTGCGCGGTGCAACCGGCGAGGTCGATCTTCTTGCAGGCCTTGCTCAACCACATGCTGAGGTAGCCCTCGGTGATCGGCGAACCGTCATGCTCGGAGCAGAGGAAGGTCTCTTTGCCGCACGGGCCGGCGGCGATCGCCGCCTTCATACCAGAGGTCATCGGGACGGTGACGTTCTTGTGGTTTTTCTTGGTCTCGATGATGAGGTCGCCGTCTTGGTCGAGATGCTGCGGACCCATGCGGACGATGTCGCTGCACCTCAAGCCGCATTGGCCCAGCTCGTAGCCGAGGCGCTCGCGCGTGCCGAGGGGATAGGCCTCTTCAAAGGCCCGCTGCTGGCCTGCCGTCCAAGGCTCATGGCTCTCTTTGTCGTAGTCGACCAGGGTGATGCCGACAGCCGGGTTGCGGCTGACCAGCTTCCTCGGCGGCTCGGCGGCCCAGGCGAATAGCGCCCGCAAGACCGAGACGACGCGGTTGGCGTTGGCCGGGGCCGGGCCCGGCTTCTCGGGATCGAGGCCATGCGCGGCGACATGGTCGCGCAGCCTGCTGATGCTGACGTCGTCGATGCCGAGATAGGGCTTGCCGCCGTTCTTCCGCGCGATGGCGCGCAAGATGCTGGTATGCTGCTTCCTGGTGTTCGCGGCGGCGAAGTGCGCGGTCGCGAGATACTGATCGATCAGCCACCCGAGGCTCGTCGGATCGCTGTGCGACAAGTGCCGTTCCTTCTTGTCCGGGGCGGGGGAGATCGAGCGCACGCCCCACTTGGCCGCCTTGAAAGCCTCGACGAAGGCGGGCGATCCGAACTCGCCATGAATGCGGATGCGGGGCTCATGGCCAACGCGGTAGTACCAGACCTCGCGGCCATGGCGGGTCATCTCGCCCAGGAGACCTTTCTCAGGGCGATGGCCGGCAAAGAGCGGCCGTCTCTCCAGCTGTTTCATTTTCCCTTACCAGTCAGATTTCGAGTTTCACCCGCTCCTCTTTTGCCTCGGCATTCGGTGCGGGATATTGGCATTGTGCCAACACTTCTACATAAGCATCGTCGAGCGGGATCACAACCGCAACGCCGCCTCTCTCGATCCTGACCGCCTTCGCGCCGGCTTGCCTGGCGACCTTGATCGCCCGGCGCACGTCTTCGAACAGCGGTCCTTCCGATCGTCTCGGCATCATTGAGGCCCTATGATCGAGCGCAGGATGAGCCGCCCGCGCGCGGCATCGTCGGCCGGCGCCCCGCCAGCGAAGTCGAGCGCCGGGAGGGGCAGCGGGTCAGGGTGGCCCTCAGGAGGCCCAGGGACGGGCTTGGGAGGCTCAGGCTGGGTAAGCGCCGGGGAAAGCGCCGATGGGGTTCCTGGGGCTTCCAGGGCCGTCACCAATGTCGGGAGTGACGGGTGTGACGGGTGTGACGGGTGTGACGGGTGCGCCCCGCACCGCTGCGTCCATGGGTAATGCCAAATGGCATGAAGATGGCACGCCGCGGCTGGCGTCGGAAAGGACGCCCAGAACGCCATGGCGAGCCCAAGCTTCCTATCCATTGTCCTCCTCCAGGAGCCGGCGCACCGCGACGACGATCTCGTTGACCCGGCCAGGGTTGACGCCCATCAAGCTCGCCACCTTATGCTGATCGATCCCGTCGACCAGAACGGCCACGACGACCCGCAATTTCTCCTGCGCGGAGAGCGCGGTCTTCCGCTCGGCGAAGTCCTTCATCGGTTGGTCTCCTGCTTCAGGCCGTACCGCCTGGCGATCTCCGTCGGGCCGGCGCCGATCACCCGGTGGCGTCCCTCCAGGCGCTTGGCGCGAGCGATCTCGGCGACGTCGCGCCTGGTCTTTCTGTCGTGGCATTTTATGCACAGCAATTTTCCGTCTTCGGCGCTGAGCGGTTCGCGCTCGCCCATGCGAACGCCCTCGGGGACGATATGGTCGATCTCATAGTCGGCGCGCGACCGGCATCCGGCGCCGCAGCCCTCGCAGTAAACGCGACCGCCTTCGGTGGCGCGCTCGACAATGGCGCGCTCGACGGCGCGCGGGAACGGGACGCGGATCATTCCAGCTCCAGAAAGGCGTTGATCTGGTCGCGCAAGGCCTTCGCCTGTGTTTGGTTGAAGACGGCGCTGACCTCGATGCAGTGGGCGCCGCCGTATGGCCGCTCCTCGGTTTTCTCCCTGGCCTCCCCAGACCAGCTCAGTTCAAGGTCGAGCAGAGGGCCTTCACCGGGTTCAGTCGCGTGCGAATTATAGGCGTGAACGTCCAGCGCAACCTCGACCAGATCCATGGTATCGTCGATCCCCTCGACGATCTGCGAGGCGGCGCGGCGACCGGGCACATTGTAGATGCTTGTTTCGATGGTGATGTTCGTTTTCATGCCGCTCCCCGCATCAGTTCGTCAGGCTTGACCCCGATGAGCTGGGCGATCCAGCCCATGATCGCGTCCTTCGATTGCTGGAACTCGGTCTTGTCCATCCTGTCCGCCCCATGCATTCGCTGGCTCCGCGCCTTCCGCACCACTACGGTTAAGCCCCGCGCCACGACATGGGCGAACGCATCCTCGCCCCGCGCGTAGGCCGCGACCCGTAGCGCCGCCGCCCTGGAGCCGGCGTCGATGATCACCTCGCGCCGCCAGCCGGTGGCGATCAGCGCCGCTTTTCGCAAATGCTCGGGCGTCGGGTAGAGGTCCGCCAACGCCTCGGGCAGATTGTTCCACGCCTCGGCGATCCAGGCGAACTGATGCTCGTGAGAAATCCAGCTCCGCTCGGAGACCTCGTCGAGCCAGTAGCGGCGGCCGGCGACGAACGCCTTCTCGGCGTCTCGCGGCCTCGCCGGGATCATCGCAGAGCCGTTCCAAGTGAATTGCTGCATTTACGCCATCCTGTGGTGGTCGGCGTGATGCTTCCGACAAAGCCATTCGACTTTGAGCGGCTGGCCATAATCGGGATGGTGCATCTCGGCGAAGCCGCCGCAGACGCGACAGGGTTCGCGCGTCAACTTGCCGCGCTTCAGATATTGGTGGGCGTAGGACCGGCAATTATCTTTGCGTCTTTGCTCGACAGTGGGCCGGTGCGTTTTTCGCCACTGGCGCATGTACTCCCGACTGTAGGCGGCGCGTTTCGCCTTCCGCTCACGCGTGTCTTCCGGCCCTATTTCACGTGAAATAGGCAGCGGCTTCCATGATCCTTGCGCTGTGAACATAAAACATTGCATGGGCGTCAAGCCTCGTCAGTGGGCGTCAGCCAGGGTTAAGGGGTTAGGCCGCCTTCTGGTACGAGCGCCAGAGCCGGTCGAGCTTCTGCTCCAGCTCCTTGATGAAGGCGGCGATCTCGCGCTCCAGCTCGGCGATCAGCTTCGCGTCGCGGTGGACGCGCCTGTCCCAGAACTGCATTCTCGGCGGAAAGTCCGGGTTGAACGAGACGTAGTCGCACCACTGGCGCTCGGGACAGCACGCCATTTGCCATTGCATCTGGACGAGGTGATCGCTGCTGATGACCCCGTTAATGAGTGTATCGAGATGCGCGGCGGCGAGAGGAGCTTTGATCTCGACCAGGCCGGCCGCTCCGATCAGCCCATCGGGCGAGGCGTGCGAACCAACGACGAACGGATGGGGAACCAAGCCGACTTCTTCGACCTCGACGCCCTTGATCAGTGCATAGGTCAGCCGGGCGTCCGGCTCGCGCGCCGTTCCTTGCTGCATTGCGAAGGTCTTCGGGATCTCGACCGGCTTCATGGTCAGGCGCTCCAGGACCTTGTTGGCCATCAGGGTGGAGCGATCGGCGCTATAGCCGCCGCTCTTGATCTTGCGCACGACGCTGGGAGCGTCGGACGCCCCGATCGAGCCGCATCTTGCCAGCCTCCATTCTTCAGTTCCCTGGAGCATGCTTGCGCGCCTTCTCTGCTTTTGCCAGGACCAGGACTTCCTTAGCCCGCGTGAACTGGTCGAGGTTCATGTCGCTGACGGCGTTGACGCCGACGAGTCGCATGAGCGTCGATTGGCTGCGGCCGGTCGCCTCGATCAGATCCTCCAGTTCGGCGGCCTGGGCTTCGCTGATCCTGGCCGAGGTCCCGCCAGCCGCGCGCCCATCGTCGTCGACGCCCGCGGCGAGACCGACCGCGGCGCGGAGCGAATAGCGCTGCAGGTAGGTCAAGGCCGATCCCAGGGCCTGCACCATCGACATGCCGGTCGAGCCCTGATCGACGGCGCCGACCAGGCGGGTGCGCTCGCTGTGGCCGCCATTGTGGCTGACGATGCAGGTGACGGCGATCTCGGCGCCGGTCTGCTCGATCGAGAAGCGGTAGGAAAGCCCGTGCTCGGCGAACACCGGATCGATAGTCCTGGCGACGTCGGCGAAGGTTTCGTATTTGTAGCGGGTGCGTCCTTTGGCGCTGGTGAAATCGACGTCGCGGGTCTTCAGAACCGGCTCGATCTGACCCTTGGCCAGGCTGATGGCGGCATTGAAGGCGCGCTCGGCGGCGCGATCCTCCTCGCTGCGGCGGGCCGCGAGCAGCCGGTCGAACACGTCCATGTTGAGTTGCGGATTGGCGGCGAGCCGCTCGATCATGGCGAGCAGGCCGCCCCCGGCCTCGGCAGGGGGAACACTTGGCGGGGCCGGGGGCGCAGCGACCGACTGGTGAGGGACCTCGGCCGCTGATTGATTGTCGCTCAATTTCATCCTCCTGCAAAGGGCAGATGTTGGCCGCGCGCCATCGGCCTGTCAACCACCCAGGACTTTCATCCACAAGTATTCGCATGTCTGGCTGTTAAACGTTTTACCAGATTGCAGCAGGGACAATGGTTGTTAAATGTTTAACAAGGTGTTGGCATGTTGCCAACACTTTGGCCCGTCGCGCCGTCATCTTGTGGATAGCGCAACTATTCGCTTGACGCGCGGGCGCACTGCCCTCAATTATAGTCAGATGCCAAGAGCCCCCTATAAAGCCCCGCCTCGCGGACCACGACTCGATGAGTTGATCGCGCTCAGAAAGGCGCGCCATCCGAACCTCAAGACCAGCGGTTTCGCCCATGTCCTCGGCGTCACCAGGCTGCACCTGACCTCGATCGAGTCCGGCCGTCGCAAGCCCTCGATGCAATTGGCGCTGCGCTGGCTGACGGCGCTCGGCCCAGGGGCGCGAATGAGCATGTTCGGGCCGCTGCCGCTGGTCGAAGAGCGCATTCGCGCCATCAAGCATCTCCAACGCAATTTGCCGGAAATCTGGAAAGCAGCCTGAGGATGGGCGTCGTGCGGCGACAGGAAAATATTGCGCCGTGTCAAGACATCGAGCCCGCTCGTCCAGATCTGTTCAGCCGCCGGCCGCGCGACGGCAATGCCGAGGCCCGGCGTCAGGCGGCGATTGTCGATTATGTCCGCTGGGTCGCGCCTGACGTCGTCATCTGGGCGGTCCCCAATGGAGGCTGGCGCACCAAGGCCGAGGCTGCGAGGCTCAAGTGGGTTGGCGTTCTGGCCGGCGTGCTCGATCTTTCCTTGGCGCTGCCCAACGGCCGCTCGGCCTATTGGGAGACCAAGACCGCCCATGGCCGCCTGAGCAGCGACCAGTTCGCCTTCATCAGGCGGCTTGAGGGCATCGGCCATACCTGGGCAGTGGTGCGCGGAATTGAAGACGCGCGCTTCGAACTCGCCCGCCTCGGCGTCAAGACGAAGGAGGTGCTAATGAAGTGAACCTGGGCGGCGCGTATGGCCGAACGCCGCCCAGGCCCAGATGGTGAGGAAGCTTTAGGCAGCACAACCTCTCCCCGGCCATAGCAGATATTCGTGAAAACTCCAAGACGCCTGTTCCTGGAGAACGAAGACATGCAGGTTTCGTCCCCTTGCACGGCAGGGCCTACGGGTTGTGCTCAAGTACTCGGCGAAACCCCAGCGCATGGTGCGCCAATCAGTCGCCGTCGGTTTGTGAGACAGCGGGGCGATCTGGTCAACAAGTCGGTACCGTGGGGCCTCTGCAACCGACAGCGTGGTGCGAAATCCCGGAGCGCCAGGCAGAGCGGGGGGCGGCA
>DASXGB010000120.1:0-1539 GCA_036489325.1 Caulobacteraceae bacterium | reverse complement strand
AGTCGAGCATGCTGGCCAACACCAACCTCGATCCGCGCAGCCTCCAGCCGGGCTATGCGCTCTTCAACCTGCGGCTCGGCGTGAAGACCCAGAACGGCATCGACGTCGCCCTGTGGGCCAACAACGTCTTCGACCAATCCTATTCCCAGGCGGATTACGTCTCGAACCTGTTCGGGGCCAATGACCCGGCATTCCAGCGCTATCTCGGCCGGCCGCGGGAGTATGGTGTGACGGTTCGCAAGACTTTCTAGGCCGCTTGGCGCGGAGGAGGCCATGGAGCAGGCAGTACGCTTCCACGAGACCGGCGGCCCCGAGGTCCTGAGGCTCGAAGCGGTCGAGGTCGGCGACCCCGGTCCCGGTGAGGTGCGGGTCCGCCACACCGCCGTGGGCCTGAATTTCGCCGACACCTACTTCCGCACCGGCCTCTATCCGGCCCCGCTGCCCAACGGCATCGGCGTCGAGGCCGCCGGCGTCATCGAGGCCGTGGGCGAGGGGGTGACCGGCTTCGCCGAAGGCGAGCGCGTCACCTATACCGGCAGTCCGCTGGGCGCCTACGCCACGGCCCGCGTGATGCCTGCGGCTTCGCTGATCAGCCTTCCGGACGGCATTCCGCTCGAGGTCGCCGCGGGGATGACGATGCGGGGCCTCACCAGCGCCTATCTGATGCGGCGAATCTGGCCGCTGACGGCGGGCGACACGGTGCTGCTGCACGCCGCCGCCGGCGGTGTCGGCCTGATCGTCTCCCAGTGGGCGAAGATCATCGGCCTGACGGTGATCGGCACGGTCTCCACCGAGGCCAAGGCGGACATCGCCCGCGCTCACGGCTGCGACCACTTGATCCTGTACGGTCAGGAGGATGTGGCCGTCCGGGTCCGCGAACTGACCGACGGCCATGGCGTGGCGGTGGCCTTCGATAGCGTGGGCAAGGACACCTACAAAGCGTCGATGGCGTCGCTGCGCCGCCGCGGCCTGCTGGTCAACTTCGGCACGGCGTCTGGCCCCATCCCGCCGTTCGACCTGCTGCAGCTCGCCATCCATGGCTCGCTCTACGTCACCCGTCCGGCGCTCGCCGACTACATCGCCGACCCGGCCGAGCGCGCCGAACTGGCGGGCGAGCTGTTCGACCATGTCGCCTCGGGTCGGATCCGTGTCGAGGTCAATCAGCGCTACGCCCTGGCCGACGCGGCCCAGGCCCACCGCGACCTCGAGGGCCGCCGGACCACCGGCTCGTCCGTGTTCGTTATCTAGGAGCGGGAAAGGCGCCGAAAGGGAAACGCCATGTCGGAAGCCACGATCAAAAGCCCGGCCGTCGTGCAGGCCGCCTCGCTGGGTTCGGTCAAGGCGGAGAAGCTCACCAGCTGGATCGGCGCTGAGCTTGCCAACGTCAGCCTGGCCGATGCGGCCCGCGACGACGCCCTGTTTGCCGAGATCCGTTCCCTGCTCCTGGAGCACCGTGTGCTGTTCCTGCGCGACCAGGATTTCAGCCGCGCCGAACATGTCGCCTTCGCCCGCCGCTTCGGCGGCCTGGAGGACCATCCG
>DASXGB010000291.1:0-4975 GCA_036489325.1 Caulobacteraceae bacterium | reverse complement strand
TGGTGGTGGCCGACCATGCCGCCCGCGCCCGCTAGAAAAAGCACGCCAGGCGGTCCGCGCTAGGCGGCGAGAAGATTTCCCAGCCTGTCTCGGATGATGGCCTCGGCCTCGGCCATGATCCGCTCGATCAGCTGCTTGCAGGTCGGAATATCGTGGATGAGGCCCACCACCATGCCGCATGACCAGCCGCCGGCGTCCATTTCTCCGCGCTGCATGATCGCCGGATAGACGCCGGCCACCTCGTCGAAGATGTCGGCGAACTTGATCGACGGGCCGAGCTTGCGCTCCTTTTCCAGCAAGCGCTCGACGGCGACGTTGTTGAGCACCCGCTCGGTGTTGCGCAGCGGGCGCATGATCAGCCGCGTGTCGAGTTCGCTGGCGGAGACGATCGCCTGTTTGACGTGCTCATGGACGGGCGCCTCGACCGTGGCGATGAAGCGGGTTCCCATGTTCATGCCCTCGGCGCCCATGGCCAAGGCCGCCACGAGGGAACGCGCATCGGCCATGCCGCCGGAGGCCACGAACGGTATCTCGAGGGTTTCGTCCGCCCGGGGCAGCAGGATGAAGTTCGGCACATCGTCTTCGCCAGGATGGCCGCCGCACTCGAAGCCATCGACGCTCACCGCATCACAGCCGATCGACTGGGCCTTCAGTGAGTGGCGCACGGACGTGCACTTGTGGATGACCTTGACGCCGGCCTCCTTCAGCGCCGGCAGCCACTGCTGGGGATTGTTGCCCGCCGTCTCGACGATCTTCACCCCGCCGTCGAGGATCGCCTTCACGTATCCCGGATAGTCGGGCGGATTGACCGAGGGCAGGAACGTCAGGTTCACGCCGAACGGCTTGTTGGTCAGGCCGCGGCACTTGGCGATCTCGGTCGCCAGCGCTTCGGGCGAGCGCTGGGTAAGGCCGGTGATGATGCCGAGCCCGCCGGCGTTGCTCACCGCAGCGGCCAATTCGGCGAAGCCGACGAAATGCATCCCGCCCTGGATGATCGGGTGTTCGATGTCGAAGAGTTCGGTGATCCGCGTCTTCATGGTGTCCCCTCGCGGCCGGCGGCGGCCGTCTCGCCAGTAAAGGGTCTGGACCCGATCGGTTCAAGCCGCCTTCAAGCGTCACCGTTAGCTGAACCGATTATGAACCGGGCTCGTGGCATGCGGTTCAGACAGGCAGGTTCATACGGACGCTCCAGCGGCGCTTGGCCGCGGATCTGGGACTTATGGAGCGATACAGATGAAACTCTCTTTCGAAATCGCGCTTGCTGCGGTGGGCGCCTTGACCCTTCTGACAGCGGCCACCGGCGCTTCGGCGCAAACCCCCTGGCAGCATCATCACCCTCGTCGCGTCGAGGTGAACCACCGGCTGGCCAACCAGGACCGGCGAATCCACGCCGAGCGTCGCGAGGGCGAGCTCACGGGCCATCAGGCTCACGCTCTCCACATGGAGGATCGCGGCATCCGCGGCCAGGAGCGCCGCTTCGCGTCGAATCATCACGGCCACCTGACCAAGGCCGAACAGCACAGGCTGAACCGCGAGCAAAGCGGCGTCAGCGGACAGATCGGTCGGTGACGGGTCCCGGCGGGCGGTGGCTCTCCACGCCGCCCGCCTCCCCTCAATTGGGCGCCCGATAGGGTGAAGTCTGTCCCCGCGCCCCTTGCGCTCCCGAAAATGGGAAATACCTGCTAAGGCACGCGTCGGCGTGCGACCCTCCCTCGGATTCGCATCGCTGCTTCCCTTAAGAGGCCCGTCGGAGCGCAGGACTTGAAAGTCATTCTGGCCCAGCCGCGCGGATTCTGCGCTGGGGTCGTCAGAGCCATTGAGATCGTCGAGCGGGCCCTGGAGAAATACCAGGAGCCTGTCTACGTGCGGCACGAGATCGTCCACAATCGCCACGTCGTTGACAGCCTGAAGGCCAAAGGGGCGGTGTTCATCGAGGAAATCGATCAGGCGCCGGACGGCGCCCATATCGTGTTCAGCGCCCACGGTGTGGCCCGCTCTGTAGTCGAAGCTGCGGCAAATCGTGGCCTGCCGGTGCTCGACGCCACCTGCCCGTTGGTCTCTAAGGTTCACAACCAGGCCAAACGCTTTGTGCGTCAGGGCCGGACCCTGATCCTCATCGGCCATGCCGGCCATCCGGAAGTCGAAGGCACGATTGGCCAGATCGATGGAACGGTCCATCTGATCTCCACCGTCGAGGACGTGCAACGCCTCGAACTTCAGACCGACCTGCCGCTCGCCTATGTCACCCAGACCACCCTCAGCGTCGACGACACCAAGGCGGTGATCGAAGCGCTCAATTCCCGCTTCACCGACATCACCGGCCCGGATACCGCCGATATCTGCTACGCCACCCAGCATCGCCAGTCGGCGGTGCGCGATCTGGCGCACATGGTCGAGGCCCTGCTCGTCGTCGGCGCCCAGAATAGCTCCAATTCCAACCGGCTGCGCGAGATCGGCCTGGAAGAGGGGATTCCAAGCTACCTGATCGCCGACGCCTCGGACATGGATCCGACATGGCTGGCAGGCAAGGAAACCATCGGCTTGACCGCCGGCGCCTCGGCGCCTGAAAGCCTGATTTTGGAGGTGATCGAGGCGCTCAAGCGTTATGGACCTGTAGAGGTCCTCCCCATGAAGGGGGTCGAAGAGCACATTCAGTTTCGCCTGCCGGCCGAACTGAGGGCCTGATGGCCGAGCGATTGACCGGAGGAGTTTAAGTCGTGGCGATTCCCGTTCAGGCTGTGGCGCGCATCGGCGCCTACATCGCCAAACAGCACTTCAGCGGCGTCAAACGCTATCCGTTGGTGCTGATGCTCGAGCCTCTGTTCCGGTGCAATCTCGCCTGCGCCGGCTGTGGCAAGATCGACTATCCCGATGAGATCCTGAACCAGCGGCTCAGCTTTAGCCAATGCATGGAGGCGATCGACGAGTGCGGCGCCCCCGTGGTCTCGCTGGCCGGCGGTGAGCCGCTCCTGCACCGCGAGCTGCCGAAGATCGTCAAGGGCCTCCTGGCGAGGAAGAAGTTCGTCATCCTGTGCACCAACGCCCTGTTGTTGAAGAAGAAGATCGACCAATACGAGCCCGATCCGATGTTCACATGGTCGGTTCACCTCGACGGCGACAAGCCGATGCATGACCATTCGGTCTGCCTTGAGGGCGTCTTCGAGACCGCGGTGGAGGCCATCCAGCTCGCCAAGTCGCGCGGCTTCCAAGTCAGCATCAATTGCACCCTCTTCCAGGGCGCGGACGCGGGCCGGGTTGCGGACTTCCTCGACCAGATGAAGAAGGCGGGCGTCGACGGCGTCACCATCTCGCCAGGCTATGCCTACGAGCGAGCGCCTGACCAGGAGCACTTCCTCAACCGCACCCGCACCAAGCAGCTGTTCCGCGATATCCTGGCTCGCGGCCGCGGCGGCCGGGAGTGGAGCTTCACCCAGTCGACCATGTTTCTCGACTTCCTGGCCGGCAATCGAGCGCTGCATTGCACGCCGTGGGGCAACCCGACCCGCAACGTCTTCGGCTGGCAGCGACCCTGTTATCTGCTGGGCGAAGGCTATGCCCCGACGTTCAAGGAGCTGATGGAAGAGACCGACTGGGACGCCTACGGCGTCGGCGCCTATGAGAAATGCGCCAACTGCATGGTCCATTCCGGCTTCGAGGCCACCGCCGTCACCGAGATCATGAAGCACCCGCTGCAGGCGCTGGGCCTGTCCCTGAACGGCGTGCGCACCGACCGGCCCATGGCCCAGGACATTCCGCTCGATAGGGCGCGCCCGGCCCAGTACGTCTTCGCCGACCACGTGAAGGACAAGCTGACCGAGATCAAGGCGGCTAATCCGCGCGCTCACAAGGTGGTCGAGCCGGCCGAATAGCCGCGCCGCGCGAATGAGCGGGGGTGAGTTGACCTGGGATGCCGTGATCATCGGCGGCGGCCACAATGGCCTCGTCTGCGCCTTCTACCTCGCCCGGGCCGGCCTGAAGGTCCGCGTGCTGGAGCGGCGAGGGGTGGTCGGCGGCGCGGCGGTGACTGAGGAGTTCCATCCCGGCTTCCGCAATTCGGTGGCCAGCTACACGGTGAGCCTGCTCAATCCCAAGGTCATCGCCGAAATGCGGCTGGGCGAGCGCGGCCTCAGGATCGTCGAGCGTCCGATCTCCAATTTCCTGCCCCAACCGGATGGCGGCTATTTGAAGCTAGGCGGGGGCCTGGAGCGGACCCAGGCTGAATTCCGCAAGTTCTCGAAGCGCGACGCCGAGGCCCTGCCGGCCTACTACGCCTCACTCGAGGCTGTCGCCGACGTGCTGCGCAATCTGGCCATGAAGACGCCGCCCAATGCCGGCGGGGGCCTCAAGGCGCTCATGGCCGCCGCCGCCCAGGGCTGGCCTATGATGACCGCCCCGCTGGAGCGCCAGCGCGACATCCTCGACCTCTTCGCCAAGAGCGCGCGCACCTTCCTCGACGCCTGGTTCGAGAGCGAGGCGGTCAAGGCGGGCTTCGGCTTCGACGCCGTGGTCGGCAATTACGCCAGCCCCGATACCCCGGGCTCCGCCTACGTCCTGCTGCACCACGTGTTTGGCGAGGTGAACGGCAAGAAGGGCGCCTGGGGTCACGCCGTCGGCGGCATGGGCGCCATCACCCAGGCCATGCGCGCCGCCTGCGAGGAGGTCGGAGCCCTCATCGCCCTGGATTCCCCGGCGGAGCGCGTCATCACCGACAAGGGCCGCGCCGTCGGTGTCAGGCTCGAGGGCGGCGAGGAAGTCATCGGCCGCGCCGTGGTTTCCAACGTCGGCCCGAAGGTCCTTTACGAGCGCCTAGTGGACGCGGCCGACCTGCCGGCGGGATTCGCCCGCCGCGTGAGCGGCTACAAGGTCGGCTCCGGCACCTTCCGCATGAATGTGGCCCTCTCCCGGCTGCCTGACTTCACCTGCCTTCCGGGCGACGGTGAGCATCTGAGGAGCGGGATCATCCTCGCGCCGACGC
>DASXGB010000289.1:0-4859 GCA_036489325.1 Caulobacteraceae bacterium | reverse complement strand
GGGGTTGGTCGCGTCGATGATGAGTTGGCGGACGACGCCGCTGGCGGTCTTCTGCTGCAGCGAGATTTCTTCGCCCACCACCATGGCGATCACGCACTGGTCATTGATCCGGCTCATCGGCGTCGAGCCGTCCCGCCCGGTGTGGCTGGCGCCGCCGATGGGACCCTGGTCGGCCGCCTCGCGCCTGGCGGCCGCGTCGAGTCGCGCGTCCTCCGAGAAGGGTGGCAATGGCGGCTGACTCTCCAGGAAAGCGACCGCCTCGGCCGCGTCGGCTCCTTTCAGCGTCCCAGCGTAGCCTGCCGGGTCCGTGCGCGAGTGGTTGATCTCGGCGAGCACCGCCGTGTCCAGCGCCGAAGCGCGCTCACTGCCGGTTGTTGAGACAGGCACGCACACGCCGTGACCACCTGGGACGACCAGGCCGTAATGTCCGCAGTTCTTCTGCTCGCAGTTCTTCAGGTCCTTCCATAGGCCGTTGAGCTTGGCCTTCAGCGCGGCTTCCTTTGCCCCCAGATCCGCCACCTTGGCCTTGGCCGCAGCCAGCGCCGCCTGGTTGGCTTTCACCTGGGCCGGCGTGGCCGGCGCGATGCCGAGCTCCTTATCGCCGCCCTCGCTGTCGAGCGCCGTCTTGGCCCGGTGGTATTCCGCCTGGGCCTGGTTGAAGTCGTCGGCGAGGCCGTCCAGTTCCTGGGCGGCGGCATTGATCTCGGCGACGATCGACTTGCAGGGATCGCAGGTGGTGGTGACCTTCAGCCAGCCTTCGGTCGTTGTCGGCGGCGGGGGTAGTGGAACGGTCGCCGGCGGCTTTGGCTCTTCGACCGGCTTCTTGGGGGCGTACGCCTTCCTCAGCTTCTTGTGCGAACAGACGCAGTCGGCGTCCATATCGATCGTCGGCTCGCCCGGAACCCAGGTGAAGCTCTTTTTGTCGTCGCTGACCTTCATCAGCATCGGGCCGCTGTAGGCAACCCACCACTCGCCCAGCTTGACGCCGCCGCCCGCGCCCTGGGGCGTACAGCCGCAGTCGCCGTGGATGTAGACGTAGTAGCGGCCGTGGACGATGTCCCACAGCGCCTTGAGCTGATAGCTGCAGGACCCTTGCGGTCCGCAAGACCCGTCCTGCTCGAAAACTTCAAACTCTGGCTTCTTCTCATCCGAGAACAGCTTGGCGATCTTGTCGAAGACAGTGTCTTCCGCCTGGCCCTTGGCGGCGTCGGCGTATTGCCCGGCCATCCAGTCGAGGGCGCCGCCTTCGCCCGCAGCGCCCAGCCCCCCCGCCGCCAGGCCGATCGTCTTGGCCCCGGTGGTCAGAACCAGGCTGGCCCCCTCCTTGAAGGTGGTCTTGTAGCTAAGGTCGCTCAGGATCGAGAACACCTGGTTGTAGACCGCGACCTTGCAGACGTCCGCCGCCTGGCCCGGCGTTTCGGACTTGGAGGATTCGTGCGCCACATCCAGGATGGCCTTCATGGTGTCGCTCTGGCCGGAGCCGAAGATCCAGTCCTTGCCGGCTTCCTTGGCCTGGTCCTTCAGCCAGTCCTTGCCGTTATCGCGCAGGCCCTCGATTACGCTGCCAAGGCCGACGGCCCAGGCGGGTGCGGCCGCGCTGACCAGTACCGCCAGCACCAACCCCAGTAGGCCCCATCGTCTCATCATCGCCCCCCGCGCTCCCGAGACCACGGACAAGCTTGATCCAGCCCACCGGCGCCGTCCAGAAGAATGAGGCTGCCTCGGAGACTCGCGCCCGCCTGCCGCGATGGTGCTAGGATCGGGTTGGAGGAGGACATCGGCTGAGCCAGACCTTCCGCATCCGGGTGAATGGCCGCGCCCGTGAGGTCTCCGCAGAGCCGGAGACGCCCCTGCTGTGGGTGCTGCGCGAGCAGTTGAACCTTACCGGAACCAAGTTCGGCTGCGGTGTCGCCATGTGCGGCGCTTGTACGGTGCTTGTGGACGGCAAACCGCGGACGACCTGCACCCTGCCGATCTCGGCGGTGGGCGAGGGCAAGATCACCACCATCGAGGGCTTGTCGCCCGACCGTTCGCATCCGGTGCAGAAAGCGTGGCTCGAGGAGCAGGTCCCGCAGTGCGGCTATTGCCAGTCCGGGATGATCCTGGCCGCGACCGCCCTGCTGGCCGAGAAGCCGGCGCCCACTGACGCCGACATCGACGAAGCGATCAACCACATCTGCCGTTGCGGGACCTATCCTCGCATCCGCGCGGCGATCCATCGGGCGGCCCACGCGACGGCCCAGGGAACGGTCAAGGCATGAACGCGCTCACTCGACGCGGCTTCGTCGGGGCCGGCGCGGCGGTGCTGGCGCTCGCCTGGCGGGACGGTCGCGTGATCGCCGCGCCGCAGGACGAGGCCCGGGCGCTCAACGACTGGGTGCTGATCGCGCCGGACGGCCAGGTGACCGTGCGCGTCAACCAGGTGGAGATGGGCCAGGGCGCCCAGACCGGCATGGCGCAGATCCTGGCCGACGAACTCGACGCGCCCTGGGAGAGCGTCCGCGTGGAGATGGCCCCGATCAGGGCGCCGTTTCTCACCCATCGCGGCCAGTACATGACCGGCGGCAGCGCCTCGATCGAGCAGAACATCGGCCACCTGCGGGCCATGGGGGCGGCCGGTCGTGACATGCTGCTGCGGGCCGGCGCGGCGCGCCTCGGGGCGCCGGTCGCCGACTGCCATGCTGACAGCGGCAAGGTATTCCATACGGCGAGCGGCCGCAGCCTGCCTTACGGAACCCTGGTCTCCGACGCCTGCGCCTTGACGCCGCCGGGAGAGCCCGTCCTGAAGGAGCGTTCGGCCTGGCGCCTGGTGGGCAAGCCGCTGCCGAGGATCGACCTGCCGTCGAAGGTCGACGGCTCGGCGGTCTACGGCCTCGATGTCGAGGTTCCGGGGATGAAGGTGGCGACCCTCGTCCAGTGCCCGAGCTTCGGCGGCAAACTGGCCGAGGTCGACGAGGGTCCGGCGCTCAAAGTGGCCGGCGTACTCAGAGTGGTGAAGCTGCCGAACGCCGTAGCGGTCGTCGCCGACGGCTATTGGGCCGCCAGGACCGGCCTCGAGGCCCTGACGCCGAAATGGACCCCGGGGCGGGCGGCCGGCGTGTCGTCGGCCGACATCTCCGCCAGGCTCAACGCCCTCGCCATGGCGGGCGGAAAGAACGCCTTCGATCCGCCAAAGACCGACGCCAAGACCGCGCTGGCGGACAACACCGCCGCCCTCGCCGGCGCCGCCCGTCGCTTCGAGGCGACCTACGAGGTCCCCCTACTCGCCCACGCGACGCTTGAACCGATGAACGCCACCGCCCGGGTAGCGAACGGGAAGGCCGAGATCTGGGCCCCCACCCAGGTCCAGACCAGGATGCGCCGCGACGTCGCCAAGGCGCTTGGCCTCAGCGAGGCGGCGGTCGACCTCCACACCACCGAGCTCGGCGGCGGTTTCGGCCGGCGGCTGGAGACCGACTATGGCGTGCTGGCGGCGCTGGTCTCCCGCGAGGCCGTCGTTCCGGTGAAGCTGATCTGGGGCCGCGACGAGGACATGCGGCACGACTTCTATCGGCCGGCGACGGTGGCGAGGCTCCAAGCCGGGCTGGGAGCCGATGGCATGCCGGTCGCCTTCCGGGCCGACATCGCCTGCCTGGACGAAGAGCCGTACGGCGGCATCGGCGAGACGCCCTACGACCTGCCGGCCGCCTACGTCGCCGCCACCACGTGGAATCCCGGCGTGCCGATCGGCACCTGGCGATCGGTGGACTGGACCCAGAACACCTTCTTCGTCGAGAGCTTCGTCGATGAACTGGCGGCGCTCTCCAAAGCCGATCCGGTCGCGTTTCGTTTGCGGCTGCTGAAGGACAATCCGCGCGTCGCGCGCCTGCTGAGGGCGACCGCCGAGCGCGCCGGGTGGTCGACACCGCCGGCAACCGGGCGCCATCGCGGCGTCGCCCTTTGCGACCGCGGCGGCACACCCTGTGTCGAGATTGTCGAGATCGAACCAGGCGGCGAGACGCCCCGCGTGGTCAAGGTGACGGCCGGCATCGACTGCGGGACGGCGATCAATCCCGGCCAGATCCGCGCCCAGGTCGAAGGCGGCGTGATCATGGCCCTCTCGGCGGCGCTCCGTCAGCAGATCACGATCAAGGACGGCGCCGTCGAGCAGGCGTTCTTCGATTCCTTCCCCATGGTCCACATGGCCGAGGCGCCGGTGATCGACACGGTCATCCTTGAAACGCCGGGCGCCAAGGTGACGGGGGTGGGCGAACCGCCGGTGCCGCCTCTGCCGCCGGCGCTCGCCAACGCCATCTTCGCCGCCACCGGCAAGCGCATCCGCCGCCTGCCGATCGCCCCGCCAAAAGTGGCGTGAGGCCATCGGTTAACCTCGCCCTAGAGGAGGTCGATTTAGCGGCCCGCGGCGGCTCCATAAACAACCATAGACATGGTGATTTCCCCATAAACAATGGTGTCCAGTAACCTTGACATTTCGCGCGCGACGGACGCGGGGAGGGCCGCGTCGGAAGCAAGCGACAGCCCGGGCCGTAAAACGCCGTATGGTCGGGCGTTTTCACCGTTGATACGGATCGGCGGTGCGGCCACCGTAAAACACCGTAAGAACGGGAGATTCACCGTAAAATACGGGCGGTCTGGCAGACCGTCGCGGGTGTGGGTCGTTCACCGTATTTGAAAATGCCGTATTCAACGGCGGATCGGCGTCAGCCTCCTCAGTTCCGCTCATCCTTGAGGCCGAGCGCGCCCGGGTCCGGCCAAAGGCCGGCCCAAGGATAAATTCAGCGAGGCCATCAAGGACCCAGGCTTTTTCTGAAACCCTGCGCCCTACGATAAAACACCTGGGTCCTGGATCTCGCCGCTAC
>DASXGB010000244.1:0-12354 GCA_036489325.1 Caulobacteraceae bacterium | reverse complement strand
CCGCTCGATTCGATGCACGAGATCTGCGCCGAGACCGGCGCCCACCTCCAGGAGGTGAAGGCCGTGGCCGCCGAGCTGGACCTGGGCTTCCTCGGCCTCGGCTTCGCCCCCACCTGGCGGCGCGCCGACGTGCCGATCATGCCCAAGGGCCGCTACGATATCATGCGCGCCTACATGCCGAAGGTCGGATCCCTCGGCCTCGACATGATGCTGCGCACCTGCACGGTGCAGGCCAACCTGGACTTCGCCGACGAAGCCGACATGGTCCAGAAGTTCCGCGTCAGCCTGGCGCTACAGCCGATCGCCACCGCCCTCTTCGCCAATTCTCCGTTCACCGAGGGCAAGCCGAACGGCTGGCTCTCCGCCCGAGCCCACGTCTGGACCGACGTCGACGCAGATCGCACCGGCCTGCTCGATTTCGTCTTCGACGACGGCTTCGGGTTCGAGACCTACGCCCGCTACGCCCTTTCCGTGCCGCTCTATTTCGTCAAGCGCGACGGGATCTATCACGACGTCGCCGGCCGCTCCTTCGCCGCCTTCATGGCCGGCGAGCTCACCGAGCTGCCGGGCGTGCGCGCCAACATCAACGACTGGTCTGATCATATCAGCACGATCTTCCCGGAGGTCCGCCTCAAGCAGTACCTGGAAATGCGCGGGGCCGACGCCGGCTCGTGGAGCCGCCTCTGCGCCCTCCCCGCCCTGTGGGCGGGCCTCCTCTATTGTCCCGACTGTATGGCCGCGGCGTGGGAACTCTGTCGCGACTGGACGAGAGAGGACCGCGCCCGCCTGCGCGAGGACGCCGCGCGCCTCGGCCTCAAAGCCCGGATCGCCGGCCGCACGGCCCAGGACGTCGCCCGCGACATGCTCGCCATCGCCCACGAGGGCCTCAAACGCCGCGACCGCCTCTCCGCCGGCCTCGTCGACGAGACCGGCTACCTCGCCGACGTCCAGGAGATCGCCGAGACCGGCGTCACCGCCGCCGAGCGCCTTCTCGAACTCTACCACGGCCCCTGGGCCGGCGACGTCGACCGCGTCTTCGATGAATGCGCATACTAATCACCTCTCCCTGAGGGAGAGGTCGAGACGGGATCGCGAGAGCCCGTCCGGGTGAGGGTTTACGGCGCCCGGGAACTTTCCTCCGCTCATCCTGGACGAGCCGCGTGTAGCGGCGAGATCCAGGACCCAGGTGTTTTATCGTAGGGCTGGGGGTCTCAGAAAACGCCTGGGTCCTTGATGGCCTCGCGGAATTTATCCTTGGGCCGGCCTTTGGCCGGACCCGGGGACGCTCGTCCTCAAGGATGAACGGTGTTGGATCGTACCGCCGGCGTCCGGCCGGCAAGTCGCGCAGCCGGCGAGTCGCCGGCGGTGCGGAACCTCGAAGGAGGCAGGCCCATGACCGAGTCCGGTGACCGCCCGCGCAAAGCCCCCGCGAGGCCCGAGGTGCTGGGCCTCGACGTCGACGCCCAGACACGCTGCGCTCACTGGCGCTCGGACGTCGACATCGTCGCCATCAAGATGCGCTGCTGTGGCGACTGGTACGCCTGCGCGGCGTGCCACGACGCCCTGGCCGGCCACCCCATCACGGTCTGGCCGCGCGCCGAGTGGGCCGCGCCGGCGATCCTCTGCGGCGCCTGCGGCCACCGGCTCACCATCGAGGCGTATGTCGGCGGCGAGGATCGCTGTCCGGCCTGCGGCGCGCCGTTCAATCCCGGATGCCGCCACCATCATCACCTCTATTTCGAGGGCGCGAATTCGGGGGCTGAGCCCTAGGGGGCCGCGGCCAGCGAGGCCTGGCTCGACGAAACCCGCGTGGCGATCCGCGGGCGCGTGGCGCCGCGCTGGTCGCGCTCAGGAAGTCCGGCGTGGCCAGAAACGAAAGCCACGGGCGGACGGCCACAAGGGATGGATTAGGGTCTAGCTTGCGGATAGCTTCACCGTCTGGACGGGCCATCCCAAGCGCGCCCGTCCGTAGCCAGGCGGCCCGGCCTTGCATCCCCTAGGCCGGGTCGTTCGCTTCGGGGCTGGCCTAAACTGACAAGTGAACGTCCCAGATAGGTCATGACAGCCTAAGGGTTTCACCCTAGGGTCAGCGCCATGGGGCAGGCTGCGGCAATCTATCGGCTGTGGAGGGGCGCACCCTACCAAGCCCGATTGAGGCGCTTCGCCCTCCTCGGCCGCGCCAAACTCCACGAAGAAGGCATGACCGACGCGGAGATCGACGCGGCGATCAATGAGGCCGTAAAGGTTCTAACCGACCTGAGACCATAGGCTACATGGCCAAAAAACCGCGATTGAGAGCCTCAGATCAGGTCTTGGGGTTGGGGGTCGCTACCCCCCACGTCCCACCCAGGATTGAACGGCTCGGCTGGAAACTCCCTTGGCTGGGCCGTTCGCTTGGGGGCCGCGCCGCGAGAGCAGAGTGCCGGCGAGACGCCCGCGGCCTACAAGGGCTGGGTGCGCGTTTCGGCCACATTGTCCAGGCGATCGCTTCGGGATAATCGTCATCATCCTGGATGGCGCATGGCCCAGCACGTCAATCTATCCGGGGGGCTGAGCGGTCCGGCCTTGCATCCCCTAGGTCGGGCCGTTTCGGTGCGCGCTTAGGCCACATGGCCAAGCTTCGTGCCAGAGGGTCCTTTCCGATTCAGGTCCTGTATCGGGGGTCCTTCGACCCAGATCCGGCCCCCGCACAGGATTGAACGGCCCGGCTGGGCACCCCCTTGGCCGGGCCGTTCGCTTTGGCCCCCTCACGCCGTCAGTCACAACTCCCCCCAGCGGCCGACGATCGAGCGTGTGGCGCCCACGGCCGCCTGGCGCCCCCGCGGCGCGCCAGCGTCAGGCCCTGGGCGGCGCCAGCCTCACGGTCACGCTCGGCAGCCGCGCATTGAGCAGCTGGATCACCGGGCCGGTGATGTCCATGGCCGGGTTGACCCCGAACACCACGCCGGTGTCGACCACGAGGGAGCACTTGCGCTGGGTGATCACCTGGCTCAGAGGCGCGAGCATCGCCCGGCCGATCAGGCCCACGGCGTCGCGGCTCGTCCGGTCCAGCTGGTCCTGGCGGACGCGGCCGGCGCGGTCCAGGGCGGCGTAGCGCCCCTTGAGGGCGTTGACGCTCTGCTCATACTGGGCCGGCGCCGTGGAAGCCTTGCGCTGGGCCAGCGCCCGGTCGTCGGCCACGATGGCGGTGCGCTGGGCGGTGAGCTCGCCCTTGATGCCCTGAGTGAACTGGCTCAGCTGCTGGGCGACGCTCTGGCCGGCCGCTGATCGGTCCACGGCCGCGCGGCGGTTGAAGACGCACACGCCGTTCAGGGGCGGGCCATAAGTGGGAGCGGGCGCCGCCGGCTGAGCCGCCTGGGAGAGCGCGGGCCCGGCGGGAAGCGCCGCCGCCGTCCCGCAGATCAGAACCGCCGCAAGGGCCCGCGCCGCGGCGCGACCTCGATCCGTCATCGTCCCTCCCGTTCAAATATCAGACGTGCACCTCTTCCCGGCGCCCCTCGCCGGGAGAGACCAGGCCGAACAGCAGGTGGTCTCGCCACACGCCGTTGATCCTCAGGTAGGCCATGGCCATCCCCTCCTGGCGAAACCCCGCCCGGGCCAGAACGGCCCGCGAGCCCTCGTTGGTTGGGATGCAGGCCGCCTCCAACCGGTGCAGCCCCAGCCGGTGGAAGGCGAAGTCGGTCACCGCCAGCACGGCCGCCACCGTGTGGCCGCGGCGGACGAAGCGCTCGCCGACCCAGTAGCCGATCGAGCCCATCTGGGCGACGCCCCGGCGGATGTTGGAGAGCGTGATGCCGCCAACCATGACCTGGTCATCGGCGCGAAACACCAAGAACGGATAGGCGAGGCCCCGCTCCAGATCGTGGGCATAGGCGGCCAGGCGGCGGCGGAAGGCTGGCCGGCTCAGGTCGTCGGCCGGCCAGGTCGGCTCCCACGGCTGGAGGAAGGCGCGCGAGCCGCCGCGCAGCACCGACCATTCGGCATAGTCCGAGGGCTTGGGGGGGCGCAGCCGCACGCCCGCGCCGTCGAGGCGCAGGTCATGGTCGTTGCCGATCCAGTCCAGCAGAGCCATCGCCCCAATCTTGACTTGCTTCCGCGCCGCCGCCAAGAGCGGCTGATCCCTCCCCCGGGATAGTCGAGTCCATGGCCCCGACGTCTACGCCGGACGGCTGGGTTTGAGCTCCCGCCCGCTGTTCCGGAATGCCCCGGCGGCGAGGGCGGACCAGTCCTTCTCGGCATCGCCATGGGCGATAGCGGCGATGAACTGGTCGCGCAGCAGCGAGGCGATGGGCAGGGGCGTCGCCTGCGCCTCGCCGGCCTGCAGCGCGAGGCGCACGTCCTTGAGGCCCAAGGGCATCTTGAACCCCGCCGGCGAAAACCGCGCGTTGGCAATAATGTCGGCATAGGTCTTGTAAGCGGGCGCAGCGAAGAGCGTGCCGGTCATGATCTCGAACAGGTCGGCAGGTTCGACGCCAT
Organism: Caulobacteraceae bacterium; assembly: GCA_036489325.1. Classification (GTDB taxonomy): domain Bacteria; phylum Pseudomonadota; class Alphaproteobacteria; order Caulobacterales; family Caulobacteraceae; genus Acaudatibacter. The sequence goes on along the minus strand of DASXGB010000244.1, from coordinate 7,878 downwards.
AAGCGGTCGTAAGCGCCGCGGCCTCGCCAAGAGTTTCGATCATACTGGCGAGCGCGAAGTTGCAGGCGAGCTTGACCACGTTCGCGCGGACCGGATCGTCGCCCAGGGGCCAGACCGCCTTGGCGAACGACTCGAGCAGCGGCCGAACCCGCTCGACGGCGAACGGCGCGCCGGCGCATAGGACGTTCAGCTGACCGGCGGCGGCGACGTCGGGGCGGCCCATCACCGGGGTGGCGACATAACCAAGGCCGTGCGCCTGGTGCGCCGCGGCCAAACGCTGCGCCAGCCCGACCGAGATCGTGGCGAGGTTGGCGTGGACCATGCCGCTGCGCGCGGAGTCGAGCGCCCCGGACCCCAGGATCACCGCCTCGATCGCCTCGTCGTTGGCCAGCATCGAAAAGGTGACATCGGCGTCGAAGGCGGCGGCGGCGCTCGCCGCCTTCTCAGCGCCCTCGGCCGCGAGCCGCGCGACCGGCTGCGGGGAACGGTTCCACACCTTGAGGCGGTGTCCGCGCTTCAAAAAATTGCTGGCGATTCCAGCCCCCATATTGCCCAGGCCAATGAAGCCGATGTCCATGTGTTCAATCCCTTGGCAGACCTGGCGCGCCGTCGAACCAAATCGAACTCATGCAGCGTGGGGTTCGAGGTTGCCCGGCAAAGCTCGGTGGGTGCGTGCGGAGGATGCGGCGAGGCCCCGCCCGAATGCAACTACGCATTGGGTCGTCAGCGGACGTTGGCGTCGCGCCTTGCTGTCTTCGAAACGGACCAGGTCGGCGGCGATCCAGGCGGCGAAACGCTTCTCATCGTCCCCGCCTCCAGAAGCGCATCTTCGCTGAGTGCTCAGGCCGGTCCCGTCAGGCCTTGTCCGACTAAGAACCGGCAGAGCCTTGGACATCGATCTCGAGTGTCATGAGTCGGTTGGGGCCCACGCTCACTTCACGACGCGTGGTCGCCCGGTCCGGCCTTCGTCACATTCCAGCGCCGCGCGGTCCCATCTGCCGAGGTCGGCGGCGGCGGCGTAGGTCGTCTGCAGGAAGGCAAGCAAGGCCTCGGCGGGATCTGCGCTGGTTCTGACGGCCTCGTAGGGCAGCAGGAACTCCGCCAACGTCGGGTCGAAGCGGGCGATCGCGGGGCTGACCGGCGCATCCGCGAAACCGTCCGGAGTCGGATAGGCGTAGGAATAGAAGGACGGCCCCTCGAGCGTTCCGCCGCCCGGCCAGAAGCCTGCGCTTGAAACCTCGTGGGAGTAGGCCTCGCGTGTCACCGCATCGGGCAGGTGTGGGAAGCCACCTGGATGCAACGGCGCGCGACGGCCGGAGAAACGGGTGACCGCGAGATCGAAACCGCCCCAGAACAGATGCACCGGGCTGCACTTGCCGAGGAAGCAGGATCGGAAGCGGGTGAACACCTGGTCGATCTGCACCAACGCGCGCCAATAGGCCTGCGCGGCGCTCGCGTCGTAGACGCGCGGCTGAACGTCATCGGGGAACGGGACGGGGTCGGGAAGCTCGCTGGGGACAGCGTCAATCTCCGTCGCCGCGCCAATCGCTGTCAGCGCCTCCATCGTCTGCGCATAGAAGAGCGCAATGCTCTGGCCCACGAGAGCAACCTGCCGCTCGCGACCGTCCGTGACGCGGAGGACAAGCGCCTGGGTGATGAGGTCGAACTCCGCCGAGAAGCCACCCGCGCCGTTCGGGATCAGCGGCGTGATCAGTCCGCGCGCCGAGACACGGAACGTCACATGCCAGGAGTGGTTGATCCAAGGGGTGCGAGCGAGGCGCACCTTGCCGACAATCTGAGCCATCAGCTGCAAGGTGTCGGTCGTCGGGCCTACAGTGTCGACGCGGAGGTCCGGCCAGTGGGGCGCGCCGTCCATGATCGCTTCAGTACACCGCCGCGACCGCTTGAAGCGTCGTCGAGACTGCGAAGCCGGCTTCAAGCGCCACCGACGGCTCCGGATCCCAGGTCGCTCTGATGTGGCAAGACGATTCCATACCGCCGCATCCATCACGAGAGTGAGGCAGGTGCAACGGCCTCACTTCGCTGGCCGGACAAAAGTGGAGACGAGTCGCCATTAGACTGACAGCACCGCTAGTTGGGGGACCTGCCGAACGTCCGAGATGGTGGAAAGCGGACATTCGACCCATCGCCCAACAGCGGACGTTCTGAACCGCGACCCTTGCGGACCTTGGACGGCCGGACACCAGGGCTGCTCTGCGAATGTCATATGGCTGAATCTCGGTGCTCGCCGCCGCACGCGGCTCGGCGGGCGCCTGCCTTGATCGGGCCTCGGCAAGGGATAGTGTGGCTGCAAAGCCAGGGAGGGCAACCCGTGAAGAGCTTCATCGCCAGCCAGGTTTCGCGGCTGGTTATCATCGGCCTGGTGGGCGCATCCCTGGCCGGAGCGGCTCTCGCCCAGACCCCGCCGGCGTCGCAGTACCGCGGCCTCACATGGCGCGGCATTGGCCCCTATCGCGGCGGCCGGGCCGTGGCGGTGACGGGGGTGAGCAGCAAGCCCGACACCTTCTATTTTGGCGGCGTCGCCGGCGGAGTGTGGAAGTCCGCCAACGCCGGCGCCAACTGGACCCCGATTTTCGATGGCGAGCCGAACGGCTCGATCGGCGCCATCGCCGTAGCCCCCTCCAATCCCGACATCCTCTATGTCGGCACGGGCGAAGGCGACCTCAGGGGCGACGTCACCTATGGGAACGGGGTCTACAAGACGGTCGACGGTGGCAAGACGTGGAGCCACATCGGCCTGGCCGACAGCCGCCAGATCGGGGCGGTGATCGTCGATCCGCACGATCCGAACATCGTCCTTGTCGCCGCCATCGGCCACGCCTTCGGGCCCAACCCCGAGCGCGGCGTGTTCCGCAGCGCCGACGGCGGGGCGACCTGGACCAAGGTGCTCTACAAGGACCCTGACACCGGGGCGATCGACGTCGTCTTCGATCCGTCCAATTCGAAGGTCGTCTACGCCGCCCTGTGGCAGGTGCGCCGGCAGCCGTGGAGTCTCTCCAGCGGCGGGCCGGGCAGCGGCCTCTATCGTTCCGAGGATGGCGGCCTAACCTGGACGCGCCTGGCCGGCCATGGCCTGCCGGAGGGCATCCTCGGGCGGATCGACGTCTCGGTCTCCGGCGCCGATCCAAAGCGCATCTACGCCATGATCGAGGCCAGGGACGGCGGTCTCTATCGCTCGGACGACGGCGGGGCCAGCTGGAAACGGGTCAGCGACGACGGCCGGCTTACCCAGCGCGCCTGGTACTTCTCCAAGACCTACGCCGACCCCACGGCCGTGGACACCGTCTATGTCCTCAATACCGGCATGCTGAAGTCGGTCGACGGCGGCAAGACCTTCAGCCTGGTCGCGGCCACCCATGGCGACCACCATGGCCTGTGGATCGATCCGGCCGACGACAACCGCCTGATCAACGCCAACGACGGCGGCGCCAGCGTGTCGCTGGACGGCGGCAAGACCTGGTCGACGCAGAACAATCAGCCGACTGCGCAGTTCTACCACGTCGCCGTCGACAACCGCTTCCCCTACTGGGTCTATGGCGCCCAGCAGGACAACTCCAACCTGACCGTCGCCAGCTATGACGACGAAGGCGTGATCGGCCCGCGCGACTGGTATCCCGCCGGCGGCGGCGAGTCGGGTTTCGTGGTCCCAGATCCACGTAACCCGGCGATCATCTATTCCGACGCCGAGGACTTCTTCACCCGTTTCGACAAGCGCTCGGAGCAGGGCCAGGACGTCAGCCCCGAGCCGGTGGACAATTCCGGCCACCCGGCCAGCGAGCTCGATCACCGTTTCAACTGGACCTCGCCGCTGATGCTCTCGCCGCACGATCCGGACACGCTCTACGGGGCCTCGGAGGTGGTGTGGAAATCCACCGACCACGGCATGAGCTGGAAGATCATCAGCCCGGACCTGACCCGCAACGACAGGACCAAGCAGGTCGCCTCCGGCGGGCCGCTGACCAAGGACATCACCAGCGTCGAATACTACGACACCATTTTCGCCCTGTCGGAGTCGCCGCTGAAAAGGGGCCTGCTGTGGGTCGGGACCGACGACGGCCTGGTCCAGACGAGCCTCGACGACGGCGGCCACTGGGCGGACGTCACGCCCAAGGACATGCCGCCGTGGAGCACCGTCAGCATGGTCGAGCCCTCGCCGTATGATCCCGGCGGGGCCTATGTCGCCGTCGACCGGCACAGGCTCGACGATATCAAGCCCTACGCCTGGAAGACCGCCGACGGCGGCAAGACCTGGACCTCGATCGTGAGCGGGATTCCCGACGGCGCCTTCGTCCATGTCATCCGCGAGGACCCGGTGCGGCGTGGCCTGCTCTACGCCGGCACCGAGCTCGGCGTGTTCGTCTCGTTCGATGACGGCGCCAGCTGGCGCAGCCTGCAGCTGAACCTGCCGGTGAGCCCGGTCCATGACCTGGTGGTCAAGGGCGACGACCTGGTCGCCGCCACCCACGGGCGCGCCTTCTGGATCCTCACCGACCTCACCCCGCTGCGCCAGGCGGGGGGCGCGGACGCCGGCGATCTGACGCTCTACACGCCGCAGACCGCGGTGCGGCTGCACTATCCGGACCAGGTCGACTCCCGCCGTCCCGTGGGCGAGAATCCGCCCGCCGGCGCGATCATCGACTATGTGCTGAAGGCAGACGCCACGAGCGAGCTGACCCTCGACGTGGTCGATGCCCAGGGCAAGGTCGTGCGCCATCTTTCCAGCACCAAGACCAGCAAGGAGGTCCAGCCGCCGGAGTGGCCCGACCAGCTCGTGCCGCACGACCTGATCCCGGCCAAGGCCGGCATGAACCGCCTCGTCTGGGACCTCAGGATGAACGATCCGGCGCAGATCCCCGGCGCCTTCTATTCCGGCAGCGAGCCGCGCGGGCCGCTGGTGGCGCCCGGGCGCTATGAGCTGCGCCTTACCCTGAACGGGGTGACGCGGACCGCGCCGCTTACCGTCATCGCCGATCCGCGCGTGCCGGGAAGCGAGGCGGCCATCGCCGCCAAGACCGCCCTGGCGGTGGCCACCGTCGCCGACATTGACGCCCTGCACCGGGCGGTGAACGAGGTGCGCGCCGCCCGTCACGCCATCGCGACCTCGGCGGACAAGGCGCTGGACCCGCAGCTGGCCAGCATCGAGGCGGCGCTGATGCAGGTGAACATGAAGGGCTCGGAAGCGAACCTGAACTTCCCCGGCATGCTCAACGAGCAGTACGCCACCTTCGCCGGCACCATCGACGACGCCGACACCGCCCCGACGGCGCAGGAAGTGGCGATGTTCAACCAGCTCCATGCCCGGTTGGCCGTCCAACTCTCCGCCTGGAGCAAGCTCAAGGCCGGTCCGCTGGCCAATCTCAAGGTTGCGGCGGAGCATTGATCTTACTCCGCTGATCCTCGAGCGAATTCGGCAGCGAATCTCTCCACCTGCTGAACGCGCGGACCGTGTGGCTCCGTTTCGGCTAAAGGCTCTGATCGGCCGAAGAGGGTTGCGCGAAATCGATGAGCCTCATCCTGCGGCGGAAAACGGCTTTGGGTCGAACACAATCCCGACCAGCCAGCCCGAATGCGGACGACCTCAACGTCCGGGATGGGTGGTGGATTGCGGACATAAGCCATTGGCTTGAATGGCCTGACTTGGCCGTCCGGCCTCTCGGCTAGCTTAGTCGCTCGGGACCATCCTCGCCGCCGTGACGCCCCGCTGGCCGCGCGGCGGATAGACGGTGACGCTGTCCACGTGGCCGGAGGCGTCCGAATGGAAGGTCGCGCGCATGGGCATTTCGGAGACAAAGAACGTGTCGGCGCTTTGGGGCCGCAGGCGAAACACCGGCAGGCCCCAAGGGGTCTGAAGCGTCAGGACGCCGCCTCGGTCGGTGATGACAAATTCGCCCACGTCCGGGCTGGTGTAGCGGCCGGCGAAAGTCTGAAGGGTCTTCCGGTCCACGGCTATCTCAATCTGTCGGACGAACGTCGGGGTCGCGAGCGGCGCTGTCGGGCGCAGCAGGCGCCGAGCGAGGTCGCACACCGGCGTGGTCTGATTGGTCAGCACCACGTCGCCGATGCGCGCCTTCGGGTCGAAGGCGATGCAGCTGGCGAAGCCGAAGCTTCCGCCCTCGTGCATGACGAGGGCGTCGTCGCCTTGGCCCACGACCGTCCAGCCGATAGCCTGTTGATCGTCGCCCATCGCGCGGCGCGTGGTCAGCATCGCGGCCAGACTGGCGTTGAGAGGAGAGGCCGCATAACCCATCTGCGCCGCCAGCAGGCGCAGCAGGTCGTTGGCCGAAGAGACCATTGTCCCGCTCGCCGGCATGACGTTGTAGACCGAGACCGCGTTCATCAAGGGCGCGCGTCGCAACGACGCGTCGTGTCCGACGGCCAAACGTGGCTCGAGGTCTCGCGGCGGCCTGCCGGGCGCATCGAAGCCGGTGCTTGCGAGGCCGAGCGGACCGATGACTCGGGCGCGCATCAGGGGCTCGAAATCAGTCTCTTCGCGGGCCGCCAGGGCTTCGCCCAACAACCAATAGTCCAGGTTGGAATAGTTCCAATCGGCGCCTGGCTCGTATTCGAGCCGGGTTCCGGCGAGCGCTGCGTAGAGTCGTTTCGTCGACACCGACGGCGCGTTCGGACTTTCGAACGCGACCGGCAAGGCGGGCATGAACGGCAAGCCGGACGTGTGGGTGGCGAGGTCGACAAGAGTGATCAGCCGCGTCTTTCCTTCCGGAACCGGCGCCCGCAGATACCTGGCGACAGGGTCATTGAGCGCGACTTCGCCATGGCGAACCATGTCGGCCAGCAGTAGTCCGGTGAACACCTTTCCCACAGAGGCGATCTCGAACACCGTGTCGCCATCAAGGGGACGCCGATCGCCACGGTCCCGGCGGCCGTAGGCGATGACGCGCCGCCCCGCGGGCCCGATGACGCCAACGACGATCCCGGCCCCGTCTTCGCCGCCAGTGACCGCCGTGACGCGCTGGGCGAGCAGCGCGCGGACCTCGGCGTTCGACGCCGCCACGGCCTTGGTCGCTGGGCTCGCGGCCCGCGACGGCTCGGCCGCGAAGAGACAGACCGTCGCCATCGCGCAAGCCCAGAGACGCCCCATCCACGCCGCCACAGCGTTCTCCCGCGAGCAACTTTGGGTCCGGAACGTGCGCCGCGCCCCACCACCGCCGCCAGTTAACGATTGGTCACTTGGGATCCGGGCGATGCCGGCGGCGGTTCGTTCCCTCGACCCTTACCTGGACGGGCTCTCGCGAACTCGTCTCGACCTCTCCCGCCGGGAGAGGTGGGGCGGGGCGCCGGCGCGCCGGGCGCCTACCCGAACAGCGCGGCTTCGAAGCGGGCGGGGGCGTCCAGCGCCGGGCCGGGGCCGAGGACCGAGGCGGCTGCGCGGCCGGGCGCCAGCAGCCGGGCCGCCAGGCGCGCCACGTCGGCCTCGCTCACTGCCTCGACCTCGGCGGCCAGTTCGGCGTTGGGGACCAGGCGGCCGAAGGCCAGCATCTGGGCGGCGGCCTGCTCGGCGCGGACGGCGAGGGACTCGCGGCTCATGAAGAGCCCCGACTTCACCTGCGCCTTGGCGCGGGCCAGCTCCGCCGCCGCCGGTCCCCGAGCCAGGACCAGCGTCTCGCGCGCGGCCAGCTCGGCCAGGCGCCCGGCGTCGCGGGCGGCGCAGCCGGCGTAGATCCCAGCACCCCGGCATCCGTCCAGGCGTCGGCCCAGGCGTCGATGGCGTAGGCGAGCCCCAGCTTCTCCCGCGCCTCCTGGAACAGGCGTGAGGACATGCCCCCACCCAGCATCTCGGCGAAGAGGCGGAAGGCCCAGTAGTCCGGGTCGGCGATCCCCGCCGCTGGCAGCAGGAAG
>DASXGB010000195.1:0-2342 GCA_036489325.1 Caulobacteraceae bacterium | reverse complement strand
CCGATGCCGGCCTTGGCGCGCTCGGCCACCTCCTTGGCGAGGTCCGCCTGATAGGCGGCCAGGTCGTCGATGGCGGTGACTGAGCCGTCGGTGCCGATTCCCACATGGTCCTCGCCGCAAACCTTCACCGCGTGGTCGATGTGGGCGACCACGTCCTCGGCGTGGCCGTGGCCGGAGACATTGAGGAACGGCATGAAGAAGATGCCGACGAAGCCGCCCTTCTCCGCCACACCGCGCAGCTCGGCGTCGGTCTTGTTGCGCGGCAGGTCGGCCAGCGCCCGGCAGCCGGTGTGGTTGATCGAGATCGGGGCGGCCGAGACCGAGATCGCGTCCAGGCAGGTGTGCTCGCCGCTGTGCGACAGGTCCACCATGATACGCCGGGCGTTGAGCCTGGCCACGACCTCGCGGCCGAACGGCGTGAGGCCCCGGTTCAGCGGCGCCATGGAGCCGTCGCCGAGATCGTTGGCCGGATTGTAGGTCAGCTGGATGACCCTGACGCCCAGCTCGCCAAAGCGGTCGACACGGCCAAGGTCCTGGCCGATCTGCACAGCGTTCTGGAAGCCGTAGATCACCCCGACCTTGCCTTCGTCGCGGGCCCTCAGGATGTCGGCGGCGCGGGTCACCTTGACGAGGTCGGCGGGATGGGCGGCGAGGATCGCGTCCCATTCCTGGATGGTCTTGAGGGTATAGTCGTAGGGGTCGGCCGGCCCGGCCACGTACCCCAGGGTGATGTTGACGGCGGTGAGGCCCGAGGCCTTGGCGTCATTGATAGCGCGGGAGTCGACATTCGGGGCGTCCGTGTCGGCCGGGCCGCCGGTCTTCGGCTGGCCCACCCCGACGTTGGGGTTCTCGAGGCCGCCGAGGGCGTTGACGACGATCCGCCGATGGGCAGGCGCGGCCGTGCGCGCGGTCGGGCGCGCCGGCGTGGATTCAGCGGCCGGTTCGGCGAGGGATGAGCCGGCGGCCACGGCGCCGGCCGCGACCATCACCGTCCGCCGCGTCATGGCCGCATCGCTCATTCCTCCCCCTTCATTTCGTCAGCGGTCACCGGCTTGTAGTCCTTGCGCCAGTATTCGTGGCCGCGCTTGATGGTCAGGACCACGGTCCTGAAGGCGCGTACGTCCTTCAGCGGATCCTCGCGGGTGAAGACCAAGTCGGCGAGCCTGCCGGAGTCGATCACGCCCATGTCCCGGCCCTGACCGATGACCGTCGCGCCATTGACGGTGGCGGCCTTCACGACGTCGGCGGGCTTCATCCCGGCCTTGTCCTGCAGCAGGATCATCTCCTCGTCGATCGCCGGCCAGGGATCTGCAGACGGCGAGAAGCCGTCAGTGCCGGTCACCATCAGGTCGCCGGATCGATAGGCCTCGTTCGCCAGCTTGTAAGCCAGAGGCGCGCTGCAGTAGGGCGCGGGAGAGCCCGGATTGGCGGCATGATCGCTGGCCATCTCGGGATAGATCCACAGGGTAGCATCGAGGATCACGCCCTGGCTGCGGATCTGGTCGAAGAGGCGCTGGACCACCGGATTGTCACCGCCGGCGAACTTGTCGTCCTCGACGGCCGGGCGCGGGTGATAGGCGTGCGGCATGGCCGCCGAGGCCTGATAGGCCAGCATGCAGACGTGCGATACGGAATCGACGCCGGCATCCAGCACCTCAGCGGGTGAGGCGGGAAAGACCGCGGCGTGGGCCCAGACCCTGAGGCCCTGGCGATGGGCCTCCCTGGTGATCGCGGCCACCAGATCAGGCGGCAGATCGGCGTAGATCTTGATCGCCGTCGCCCCGGTTCCGGCGGCGCGGGCGATTGCCAGCGGCAGGTCGGTTTGATGGGTCACGGCCTGCATCCAGGGCGCCTGGCCGGCGATCGCGCCGCGGGTGGTGGCGTGGGTGCGCGGATCGTCGAAGAACTCCGGCCCGGCCATCAGGGCGGCGTAATAGAGGTCCGGCCCGGGGATCTCGCCGACCCTCGAGGCGCGGGTGAGGTCGGCCAACTGGCGCAAGTCGTCGGCCATGTCGCGCACGGCGGTGACGCCGCCATAGAGATCGCGGCGCATCATCGCCTCGGCGAACGGCCGGTCGGGGGGTGTGGCCAGGTGCTCGTGGCTGTTGACGAGGCCTGGGGAGACATAGAGGCCTTTGACGTCGACGGTGCGGAAGCCGGGGTGCGGCTTCACCAGGGCGCCCGGCAGAACCTCCAAGACGCGCTCGCCGCGGATCGCGATGGTGACGTTCGGAAGCAGAGTCCCGCTTGCCGGATCGACGAGCGTCGCACCGCTGTAGATCACGCCGGGCTCCGACGGGTCGCTCTCATCCGGCGCCGGTGGCGCAGGCATGTGGGTTGGC
>DASXGB010000113.1:0-12529 GCA_036489325.1 Caulobacteraceae bacterium | reverse complement strand
GAGACGGGCTCTGTAAACGCCCTCAACTATTTCATTGCCCAGAAATACGTCGAAGCCTTCGGCAAGCTCGCCGACTCACCGCAGCAGCGGACGATCATCGTGCCGGCTGACTTCGCCGGAATCGCCGGCTCGATCGCCGGCATTGCCGCCATGGTTGAATCCGCCAGCCATAATGGCGGCGGCGGCGGCGGCGGCGGCGGCGGCGGCGGGGGAGCGCCGCGCCGGCCGCAGAACCCGCAGCAAGGGCCCAACCGCTCGGGTGCGCCGGCCATGCCGGCCGTGCCACCGACCCCGGATCAATCCTGATGGGCGGGCTCTCTGATTTCATCCTTTCGCACCCCCTCTGGGGGTGGATGGCTGTGGGCGCTGTGTTCCTGGCCATCGAGGTGGCCACCGGCTCAGGCTGGCTTCTGTGGCCGGCGGGTTCGGCGGCGCTCACCGGATTCATCACCCTGATCTTTCCGACGACGAACCAGCCCGAGCAAATCGCCGTCTTCGGCGTGCTCACGATCGCCAGCACCTATGTCGGCCGGCGGTATCTGCGCGGGGCGAAGGCCGCCGGAACGGACGTCAACGACCCGCTCCTGCGGTTGGTGGGTCACCGCGGCGAGGCGGTGGCCGACTTCGAGGGCGAGGATGGCCGGGTGTTTGTCGACGGCAAGGAATGGTCGGCGGTGCTCGACGGCGCTGGTTCGCTTGGCGTCGGCGCCAAGGTGGAGGTTGTGGCGGTGCTGGGCGGCGCCCGCCTGAAGGTCAAGGCGGCCGCGGTCTAGTCGTTCGCTACTTTTTGGACGCCAGGGCTTTCAGCTGGGCCTGCATCGCGGCCATTTGGGCCTTGAGTTCGCTGAGTTCGTCATCCTCGGCGGTCGGCTTGACGGGCTTGGCGGCCTTGCTGGTCTGGGGCTGAGGTGAGCTCACTTCGTCAGGCCGAAAGGCGAATGGCGTGAACATCTTCATCGCCCGGTCAAACAGGGCCATATTCTGGCGGATCTGCTCGTCGAACGCGCCCATGGACGGCGGACCGCCGAGCCCCCACTGGCTCTGCATCCGCTCCTGCTGACGGATGAAGCTGTCCAGCGACATCTCCAGGAAACTGGGCAGGAAGGCCTGCATTCGGTCGCCGTAAAAGCCGATCAGCTGGCGGAGGAACTGGATGGGAAGCAGGTTCTGGCCGCGACCCTCCTCCTCGAAGATGATCTGGGTAAGGACCTTGCGGGTGATGTCCTCGCCCGTCTTGGCGTCGTAGACGACGAAATCGACGCCCTGTTTCACCATGATCGCCAGATCTTCGAGGGTGATGTAGCTGCTCGTGGCCTTATTATAGAGCCGCCGGTTGGCGTACTTCTGGATGGTGACGCGTTCGCCCGTCGCGCGCTTTGGCTCGTTGTCCGTGTCTTCGGCCATTTCAATCCCTGTAGACCTCGCGCAAAGCTCGCGCGATATCGCAGGTGCGATATTAGTCCTATCCTTGCCCGCCGCGCCAGTTGGGAGCCTCTGAGATTATGAGTGACATCGTCATCGTTTCCGCCGCCCGGACGCCTGTCGGATCCTTCAACGGCGCCCTGTCGTCTCTGCCGGCCCACGAACTGGGCCGGATCGCCATCCAGGCGGCTCTGGAACAGGCCGGCGTCGCCGCCAGCGACGTCGACGAAGTCGTCATGGGCCAGGTCTTGCAGGCCGGCGCCGGCCAAGGCCCCGCCCGCCAGGCCAGCGTCAACGCCGGGGTCCCGGTCGAGAGCCCGGCCTGGAGCGTCAATCAGCTATGCGGCTCGGGCCTTCGGGCCGTGGCTCTCGCAGCGCAGCAGATTGCGGCCGGCGACGCCGCGATCGTGGTCGCCGGCGGCCAGGAAAGCATGAGCCAGTCGCCGCACGCCCAGAACCTGCGCGGCGGCCAGAAGATGGGCGACCTCGCCTTCGTCGACACCATGATCAAGGACGGCCTGTGGGACGCCTTCCACGGCTACCACATGGGTCAGACCGCCGAGAACATCGCCGCCCGCTGGCAGATCACCCGCGAGGAGCAGGACCGCTTCGCCGTCGCTTCTCAGAACAAGGCCGAAGCGGCCCAGAAGGCCGGCAGGTTCGCAGAAGAGATCGCCCCGGTGACCATCAAGGGCCGCAAAGGCGATACGGTCGTCAGTGATGACGAGTACATCCGTCATGGCGCGACATATGAGAGTGTCTCAGGTCTGCGGCCGGCCTTCCTCAAGGAAGGCACGGTGACTGCGGCCAACGCCTCGGGCCTCAACGACGGAGCCGCGGCGCTGGTGCTGATGACCGCGGACGAAGCTGCCAAGCGCGGTCTCAAGCCGCTCGCCCGCATCGCTTCCTGGGCCCACGCCGGCGTCGAGCCGGAGATCATGGGCACAGGGCCGATTCCCGCCACGCGCAAGGCGTTGGACAAGGCCGGCTGGAAGGTCAGCGATCTCGATCTCGTCGAGTCCAACGAGGCCTTTGCCGCCCAGTCCTTGTCGGTGGTTCGAGAGCTGGGCCTCGACCCGGCCAAGGTCAACGTCAACGGCGGCGCGATCGCCATCGGCCATCCCATTGGCGCATCCGGCGCGCGCATCCTCACCACTCTGCTGCATGAGATGAAGCGGCAGGGGGCTGCCAAGGGCCTCGCCACCTTGTGCGTTGGCGGCGGCATGGGTGTGGCCATGTGCGTAGAGACGGTTTGAGGCAGGGGCTTTCATCGCCGGCGGGCTGACGATGCCAGAAGACTTTCAGGTGCCGAGAAGACGTCAGGGAGAGAGGCGATGAGCAGGGTAGCGTTCGTGACCGGGGGGACCCGGGGAATCGGCCGGGCGATCACGGCGCGCCTCAAGGCCGCCGGCTACAAGGTGGCCGCCGGCTATGCCGGCAACGAGGTCGCGGCCCAGGCCTGCGCTGACGAGCTGGGCGTGTTGGTGGTGAAGGGGAATGTCTCATCGTTCGTCGACTGTGCGGCGGCGGTCAAGACGGTCGCGGAGGCATTCGGACCGATCGATGTGCTGGTGAACAACGCCGGCATCACCCGAGATGCCATGCTGCACAAGATGAGCGAGGAGCAGTGGAACGACGTCATACACGTCAACCTGGCCTCGATCTTCAATATGACGCGCAATGTCATCGAGAGCATGCGCGAGCGCGGCTACGGTCGGGTCGTCAACATCAGCTCGATCAATGGCCAGAAGGGCCAGATGGGCCAGACCAACTATTCCGCAGCCAAAGCCGGGATGATCGGCTTCACCAAGGCCCTGGCCCAGGAGAACGCCAAGAAGGGGATCACGGTCAACGCCATAGCTCCCGGCTACATCGACACCGAAATGGTGAGTTCTGTGCCCAAGCCCGTTCTTGATCAGATCATCGCCGGCATTCCGGTTGGTCGACTTGGGATGGCCGACGAGATCGCCCGTTGCGTGGCCTTTCTGGCGGCCGAGGATTCTGGCTTCATCACCGGCGCGACGCTGAGCGTGAACGGGGGCCAGTACATCAGCGGCTAGGCGTCCAAAAAGCGCCCTTATCGCCTCGCAAGGACCTCAGATGGCGTCGACGCCCCGGGCTCTTGAAGGCTGGTCCGCGCTCGCCGCGGCGCTCGCAGCAATGGGCTGTCTGGGATTTGCCCCTTTGGCTATCACGGCCCCTGCCTGGGTGAAGAACGCCCTCAGCCTTGGCCGCAGCGACCAGATGCACAGCATTCCGCCGACGGCCCGCTTTTCCACCGACCAGGGCAGCTGGTTCATCCTCGACCGTAGCCACAAGCCAGCCCTGTTGCGCTTCGAAGATGACGCCGATGTGGTCTGGGTCGTCTGGCCGAGCCGGGGCCCGCGCGGCGATATTCTGTTCAAGGACGATGTCGGGGATGTGCTCATCAGGGTCACCAAGCTTGGCGGCGTCACAGTTTTCACTGCGCACCGGCCGATGGGCGCGGCGGCGACCCTGGAGGGAAAGGCTCAGCCCATACACACCCCGGCCACCGGGTTGTCGACGCTTTACCAGCGCATGATCCTGGCCAGCAGTCGCTGCACACGCGCCACCCATCACCTGGTGGCGTTCGAGGCGCCGGAAGCTGATGCGCACTCCGCGCCTGCGCTCGCGGCGGCGGCGATTTTGGCAATGGACGGGGTTGTCGCAGCGGCCGGCCGCGCGCAGGGCAAGGCGGCCGAGGCCCATCTTGCTCGGGTGGTGCTGATCCATGGACCCAGATCGGGCGCATCGCTGCAACACGGCGTCCTCACCATTGAGGTTAGTCCCGGCGATGGATTCTCCGGCATTCCATCGTCAGCACGCATCGTCCAGGTGATCGAAGCTCCCTGACCGCCGGGACGCCTAAGCTGCTGAATAATAGCTTGAAAGCCCCTCGAAAATTCCCCTTGCGTGCTATGGTGATATAGTTATATACAACACTAGTTCATGAGAACGCCGTGGCCAGAATTGGCCGCCGGGGACGCGATATGGATCGAGAATGGAACGACAGTCAGCCGATCTATCGCCAACTGCGCGACCGCGTGGTGGCGATGATCCTCGACGGCGTGTTGGCCGAGGGCGACCCGCTTCCTTCAGTACGCAACGTCGCCGCAGACTACCGGGTCAATCCCCTGACGGTTCTCAAGGGCTACCAACAGCTGGTCGACGAACAGCTTGTCGAGAAGAGGCGAGGGCTGGGCATGTACATCAATGATGGCGCGCGCGCGCTGCTGCTCAAGGGAGAGCGCGAGAAATTCCTGGCCGAACAGTGGCCGGCGATCCACGCCACCATCCGCCGCCTCGGCCTGTCGGCCCGCGACCTGCTGGTCGCCGAACCCCGCAATTCCGGCCGCGAGGAGGCCTAAATCGCCATGGCCAGCATAGAAGCCCGCGGACTTCGCAAGGTTTATGGATCGACCGTGGCCCTGGCCGGAGTCGACCTGAAGGTCGAGGAGGGCCGCATTCTCGGGCTCATCGGCCCCAACGGCGCCGGCAAGAGCACCGCGCTCAACGCCATTCTTGGCCTGACGCCGTATGAGGGCGAGCTCAAGGTGCTCGGCAAGGACCCCTGGGCAGGCCGCGACAAGCTCATGCGCGATGTCTGCTTCATCGCCGACGTGGCCGTGATGCCGCGCTGGATGAAGGTCTCGCAGGCCCTCGACTATGTCGCGGGCGTCCATCCCAGCTTCGACAGGGCGAGGGCGGAGGCCTTCCTGGCCAAGACCCAGATCAAGCGCACAAGCCGAGTTCGAGAGCTCTCCAAAGGCATGGTGACGCAGTTGCACCTGGCGCTGGTCATGGCCATCGACGCGCGCCTTCTCGTGCTCGACGAACCCACGCTTGGCCTCGACCTCATCTACCGCAAGCAGTTCTACGACACGCTGCTCAACGACTATTTCGACCACAGCCGCACCATCGTGGTGACCACCCACCAGGTTGAGGAGATCCAGGATATCCTCACTGACCTCGCCTTCATCGACCGCGGCCAGATCGTGCTCGACTCCAGCATGGAGGCCTTCGAGACACGCTTCGCCGAGGTGATGGTCAAGCCGGAAGAGCTGGCCGCGGCCCGGTCGCTCGCACCGATCCATGAGCGCCAGGTGTTCGGCCGCTCGATCCTGCTGTTCGACGGGGCCGACCGTGAAAGGCTCACCGCCTTCGGCGAGGTTCACACCCCCAGCATCGCAGACGTGTTCGTCGCCCTGATCGGCGCACGGACGGTCCAGGGAGCCGCCGCATGACAAACCTTGCCGACGCCTTGCCCGAATCCGCGGCTCCCGCTCGCACCCGAAGCGCGCCGACCGCGGTCCGGCCGTTCTATTGGTCCCTGCGGCGAGAGCTGTGGGAGAACCGCTCCCTCTACATCGCGCCGCTGGTGGTCGCCGCCCTGGTGGTGTTCGGCTTCCTCGTCGGGGCGGTGCGTATCCCGCACCATGTCAAGCTGGACCACAACGCCAGCAACCAGGCGGCGATCTCGGCCGCTCCCTACGCCGCGGCCACGTTCTTCATCCTGGTGATCGGGGCCATCGTCGGCGGCTTCTACCTCCTGGGCGCGCTGCACAACGAGCGGCGAGACCGCAGCATCCTGTTCTGGAAGTCCATGCCGGTGTCCGACGTCACCGCCGTGGCGAGCAAGGCGGCCACCGTCCACCTCGTCATGCCGGTGTTCCTGTTCGCGATCATCCTGGTGACCCAGGTCCTGATGCTGGCGATCGATTTCGCCGTTCTTGTGCCGGCGGGCGGCCAGTTCGCCGGCCTGTGGGCCAACTGGCCGGTGCTGCGCATGGCCGTGGTGCTCGCCTGGGGGCTTCTTTCCCTGTCGATCTGGTTCGCCCCGCTGACCGGCTACCTCTTGATGGTCTCGGCCTGGGCCAAGCGCGCGCCTTTCCTGTGGGCGGTCCTGCCTCCGCTCGGCCTCATCCTGGTGGAGCTGTTCTCGTTCGGAACCGGCCATGTCGCGCATCTGATCGGCCGGCGCATTTCCGGCGGCTTCGACACGGCGTTCAGCAACGTCGGCCCGCACGCTTCCATGGTCGATATCGACAAGATCGACTTGGCCGGTTTCTTCTCGAGCTTTGAGGTTTGGGGCGGTCTCATCGTCGGCGTCGCCTTTCTCGCGGTGGCGGTCTGGCTGCGCCGGACCCGCGATCCGAGCTGATTAACCCAACCTCCCAACCACCCATCCGGGAGAGCGAAATGATCCAGGTCTCAACACTGCGGCTCAACCTGCTGCGCCTCGGGTATCTCATCCTGGTCGTGGGCCTGGGGGCCGACATCTGGCCGGGGATCCTCAACCCGGCGAAGGCCTGGCCGCTGATGAACGGCGTCGTCGTCTGCATGCTGGGCGCCCTGTCCCTGCTCTCGGTGATCGGCCTCTTCCACCCCCTCAGGATGCTGCCGCTGCTGCTCTTCGAAGTGGCGTGGAAAGCGATCTGGCTGACCAGGGTCGGCCTGCCGCTCTGGTCATCGGGCCGGATGGACGCCGACACGGCCGAGACCTTCGGCGAGTGCCTGCTCATCATTCCCTTCCTCGCCCTGATCCCGTGGAGATACGTCTTCGAGGCGTTCATCCGCGGGCCGGCCGAGCCGTGGCGTCGGTCCGGGCGTCCGGTCGCGCCGCAATCCAAGTTGGCCCTCTAGCTGAACCCGCACCGGCCGCCCGGCGGCCGGTGCAATGGAGGTCTGGATCATGGTCCTCGTTCCGCCCCCCGGCAGCCCAGAATGGATGCGTGTCACTGCCGCCGGCGTCCTCCTCATGCACGTCTCGGGCGGCGTGGGAGGAATATCGTCGGGCTTCCTGGCTCTTGCCGCAAAGAAGGGCGGTCGCCTCCACCGGCTTGCCGGCAACGTCTTCTTCGCATCGATGCTCGTGATGGCCGGGGTCGGAACGGTCGTCGCCGCCCTATTCCCGCAATGGACGTCGGTGGTCGGTGGGCTCTTCGCGCTCTACCTGGTGATCACCGCCTGGGCTAGCGCACGGCGAGGCGACGGCCGCGCGACCTGGATCGAATGGGCGGCATTTCCTTTGGTGGTGATCGTGGCGGTGCTTTCCATGAGCCTCGGCCTCGAGGGGATGGCCAGCCCGGACGGCCGCATCGAAGGCTTGCCCTACCAGCCGAGCTTTGTCTTCGCGGCGCTTGCGGCCCTTGCCGCCGCTTACGACATCCGCGTGATCCTGGGAGCTGGGATCGTCGGAGCCCCGCGCGTCGCCCGCCATCTGTGGCGCATGCTGTTGGCCCTGTTCGTCGCCGCAGGCTCGCTGTTTCTCGGCCAGCCGAAGGTTTTCCCGCCGTCGATCCGACACTCCCCCTGGTTGTTCGCCCCGGAAATCCTGATCCTGGCGGCGCTCGTCTATTGGATGGTTCGCGTACGGGTATGGCCGGGTCTTCGGGATGGCTTCCGGCGAGTTCATTGGCGCCCGCCGTTTGTCGCCAGCCTGAGATGAGTGCGCTCTTCACCACCCTCGTCTTCGCCGTTCACGTCGCCGGCGGGACTCTCGGACTCCTCTCCGGGATCGTGGCGGTCGTCGCGCGAAAGGGAGGGCCGCTTCACCGCCTGGCTGGAACCGTCTTTTTCGCGTCCATGCTGACCATGGCCGCCTTCGCCGATATCCTCGCGCTCATCCGGCCCGGTCAGATCCCTAACCTGTTTATCGGGACGTTCACGATCTATCTCGTGGCGACCGCGTGGCTGACGGTGCGCCGGCCGGAGGGAACAACCGGCCGATCCGAAATGGCCATGCTGGCCATCGCGCTCTGCCTCCTGGCGCCGTTCGCCCTTCTGAGCTTTGACATGGCCACCGGACTTCAGCCGCCGTTCAAGAGCGCCGTGGCGCTCAAGGGCCCGGTGATGATCGCCATCTACAGTTTCACGGCGGTGATCTTCCTGGCGGCCTTCCTCGACGCCCGGATGCTGCTTTCCCAAGGAATAACCGGCGCACGGCGGATCGCCCGGCATCTCTGGCGGATGTGCCTGGGCCTCACCCTGGCGGCCGGTTCGGCCTTCACCAACGGCTTGCCGCGGCTGCTGCCGAAATCGGTGTCGATTCCTGACCTCTATCTGTTCTTGCCCCAGTTCGCCTGTCTGGGCGTGCTGGTCTTCTGGATGGTCCGTGTGCGTCTCACACGCTGGTATCCGCCATGCCCGCAACTCGGGTCCACCTAAGGCGCAGGTCGCTCTCGCGTTGGCGGGAGAAAAACCTTCTGGCAAATGGGTGACAAAGCCCAGCCTGTGACGTATTGTCGCACCCTTGCACTGGCGATTCGTGGAGTGTGCGCGCATGTGGCTCGTGCTTACGGACAGGCCGCCAACACCGAATCCGGCAGGAGGTTGGATTCTGCGGATGATGAATGGCGCTACGCCGGTGAAGGTACTTGTGACCGAAGGGGCGGTGGAGAGGGCGAGCCCGCCTAGTGCCGCCAACTGCAACATATTTACCCAGCGCCGCACGTTTGAGCACTTGGCCAACGACAAGGCGGCGCGACACGAGTTCGAGGAGGACGGCTCAATCGTCATCCGCCCTGCCGACGTGGATATCCGTTCGGCGGATTGGCGATACGCCTGAGGTTTTCCGGCTTCTTGGTTGTCGGTCCTGAAGCCTGACGCGCCGTGGCTCGTCATGATTTGAGCCGGATGGGTCCATCACCATACGCTCGGCCGATGTAAGGCAAGCCTGAGGCGCGTCCGCCCGCGATGGCGAGGGGCGGATCAGCCCCGGAAAGAATCCTTGGCAGCGCGGACTGTGGCGAACGCCTCATGATCCGCCTTGCCGGGCGCCAGCCTGGGCGCGCGCAGGAAGGGGTTGGTCGCCTTCTCAAGTCCGATGGTGGTAGGCACGGTCGGCTCGCCGCGCTTGCGGGCTTCGAACACGGCTTCGGCTCTTGCCTTCAGCGCCGGATCGGGATCGACGGTAAGCGCAAAGCGGGCGTTGGCGGCCGTGTACTCGTGGGCGCAATAGACGGTGGTCTCGTCCGGCAGGGCCGCCAGGCGCGAGAGGCTGGCCCACATCTGCGCCGGCGTGCCTTCGAACAATCGCCCGCAGCCGAGGGCAAAGAGGGTGTCGCCGACAAACGCGATGCGGTCTGCGGCGTCGAAATAGGTGATGTGACCGAGCGTGTGCCCGCCGGTGTCGATCACCTGCAGGCGGGTCTCGCCAAGCTCGACCACATCGCCGTCGACGACGGTCCGATCCAGCGGCGCGATGCGGGTCACCTCGGCCGGGCCGACAATATAGGCGCCTGTGGCCGCCTTGATCTCGGCGTTGCCGCCGGCGTGGTCCGGGTGCCAATGGGTGTTGAAGATGAAGTCGAGGGTCCAGCCGGCTTCATCCAGGGCTTTCAGGATCGCGCCTGCATCCGGCGTGTCGATGGTGGCGGTCTTCCCACTCGCCTCGTCGCGGATGATGTAGCCGTAGTTGTCTTCAAGGCAGGGGAACTGGCGGACGGCCAGGGGCATGGGAGCCTCGCGGATTGTGGATTTGTCGAGCGTCACCCTACATGATCACGCAACGATGCGGGAGCGCCGATGCGCCAGGACGTCCTAGAGCTACGGCGGTTCTATGCTTCGCCGCTCGGCCGTCAGGTCGCAGCACTGATTGGCCGCAAGGTGAAGGAAGCCTGGGGCGATGTCTCCGGCCTCGACGTGCTCGGGCTAGGCTATGCAACGCCGCTGCTCGCCGAAGCCGGTCAGCGCCGCCGAATAGCCGCCATGCCCGCTGCCCAAGGCGTCGAGGTATGGCCGGCCGACAGCGGTTCCCTTTCCTGCCTGGTGGAAGATGCCGCCCTGCCGTTTCCCAACGCCCTGTTCGACCGCGTCGTCGCCTTGCACGCCCTTGAGGAGAGTGAGGATCCCGGTGAGTTGCTGCGCGAAGTCGGCCGCGTCATGGCCCCCACCGGCCGCCTGATCGTCGCCGCGACCGCCCGCCATGGCCTTTGGGCGGACGCCGAAACAACGCCGTTTGGCCAAGGCCGCCCGTTCAGCCGAGCTCAGCTCGAACGGCTGTTGATCGAGGCAGAGCTGCAGCCGCACGGCTGGACTCGCGCCCTCTATGCCCCGCCCCTTGAAAGCGCTCATCGCTGGGCGGCGTCTTTTGAGCGCCTGGGCGCCCGGCTGTGGCCGCCGTTCGCCGGCGTTATCCTGATGGAGGCGACGAAGCAGACCTACGCCGTAATTCCCAGGGCCGTAAGACAGCGGGTCCGGGCTACGCCGGTATTCCAGCCGGCTGCGGTCGCCCGCGACGCCGGCCTCGCGGCCTAAGCCGTGCGCAGGTCTTGGAGCGCGGCCAAATTCAGTCCACCCTCACCGGCCCTCGCCCTTCGTTGAGGTCTTCCGCATGAAAATGCTTGTCGCCGTCATCAAGCCAAGCCGTCTGGACGCGGTGCTGGACGCGGTCACGCGCGCCGGAGCCACGGGCCTGACCGTCAGTGAGGTGCGCGGCTACGGCCGGCAAAAGGGCAAGACCGAGATCTATCGGGGCGCCGAATACGAGGTGAAGCTCCTGCCCAAGGTGCGACTGGAGATCGCGGTCCCCGACGAAATGGTCGACGGCGTCACCGAGGCGGTGGCCGCGGCGGCGAACACCGGCAAGATTGGCGATGGCAAGCTGTTTGTCCTCGACCTGGAAGCCGCATTGCGCATCCGCACCGGCGAGCGCGACTTGGCCGCGATCACCGGCTGAATTCTGGCGGTCGGGTTTACCGCCGCCTCAGCAGAAACAGTGCCTGTTCCGCCCGGAGGTTGGCAAACGCTCCTTTGGGGTCGATGGCCTGTGCCGGCCGCCCGCCCGCAAAGGCGGCGCAGACGTCGATCGCAAGGCCGAGCTCGTCGCAAAAGTCGGTGAAGTCGGCCAGGGTGCACAAGTGAATGTTTGCGGTCGCCCACCACGGCTCCGGGAGCGCCTTGGTCACGGGCATGCGGCCGCCGGCCAGAAGGTCGAGCCGCACCCGCCAATGGCCGAAGTTCGGCAGCGAGATGATGGCTCGCTCGCCGATCCTCATCAGTTCCGAGAGCACATGGCGCGGGCGCGCCACCGCTTGAAGGGTCTGAGAGAGGATGACGTAGTCGAAGGCCCCCGCAGGGAAGTAGTCCAGGTCGCGATCGGCGTCGCCCTGCATGACTGAAAGTCCACGCGCCAAACAAGCGGCGACACCTTCGGGACTGATCTCGACCCCCCGGCCATCGACGCCGCTCTGACCGACCAGCAAATCCAGAAGGTCACCGGAGCCGCAACCCACGTCCAGAACCCGCGCGCCCGGCTTCACCAGCCGAATGATCTCGGCGAAATCCGCCCGCACCGAGGTCACGGAGCGCGCCAGGCCAGGGCGGCCGAATCCAGGAATCCGGCCAGAGCCGCGCGCAGCACCGGCTCATCGAGCAGAAAGGCGTCATGGCCCTTGCCGCTGGCGATCTCGACGAAGCTGACCCTGGCTCCGGCGGCGTTCAAGGCCCGGACGATCGTCTGGCTTTCATGGCTCGGATAAAGCCAGTCGGATGTGAATGAGACCACGAAGAACCGCACGTCCCGCGCGTTCGCGAAGGCGCCGGCGAGACCGCCAGTCTGGTCCGCGGTCAGGTCGAAGTAGTCCATGGCCCGCGTGATGTAGAGGTAGGAATTGGCGTCGAAGCGGTCGACGAACGCCGCACCCTGATGGCGCAGATAGCTCTCAATCTGAAAATCGGCGTCGAAACCCCAGGAAAGGCCGTCGCGCTGCAATTCGCGGCCGAACTTGCGCTGCAATGCCTCTTCCGAAAGGTAGGTGATGTGCGCCGCCATCCGCGCCACAGCCAGGCCCTTCTCGGGCCGCACGCCGGCCCTTGCGTAGGCTCCCTCACGCCAGTCCGGATCAGCCATGATCGCCTGCCGCCCGACCTCGTGAAACGCGATGTTCTGCGCCGAGTGGCGGGCGGCGGCGGCAATGACCACGGCCGCGAACAGTTTTTCCGGGTAACTGGCCGCCCATTGCAGCGCCTGCATGCCGCCCATCGATCCGCCGACCACGGCGAAGAGGCGCTCGATACCCAGGGCCTCGACGAGCCTCGCTTGCGCGCGAACCATGTCGCCGATGGTGATCACCGGAAACGCCAG
>DASXGB010000061.1:0-11885 GCA_036489325.1 Caulobacteraceae bacterium | reverse complement strand
TTCCTGCACGAAGAGGGCCGGTGCGTCGCCGGCATCGAGTTCGCCTCCAAGGCGGTGCTGCGCCTGGGCGTGGCGCTGCTGGGCGCCCGGATCACCGTCGCCCAGATCCTGGGCCTGGGCGCCATGCCGATCGTGATGGTGATCGTGGGCGTGGCCACCACCATCTCCGTCGGCGCGCTCACTGCACGGCTGCTCGGGCGGCGGCTGAACTTCGGCGTGCTCTCCGGCGGGGCGGTGGGCATCTGTGGCGCCTCGGCGGCGCTGGCCATCGCCTCGGTCCTGCCGCGCAACGAGGATTCCGAACGCGACACCATCCTCGTCGTGGTCCTGGTGACGGCGCTCTCGACCCTGTCGATGATCTTCTACCCGATCATCGCGGTCAGCCTCGGCCTCGACCACGTCCGCGCTGGGGTGTTCCTCGGGGGCTCCATCCACGACGTCGCCCAGGTGGTGGGCGCCGGCTATTCCATCTCGCCCCAGACCGGCGACATCGCCACCTATGTGAAGCTGCTGCGCGTCACCATGCTGCTGCCGGTGGTGTTCGCCATCGCCTTCGCCGCCGCCAGGGCCCACCGCGGGACGGCCGGGGCGCCCAAGGCGACCCTGCCACTGTTCCTCATCGGCTTCGCCGCCCTGGTGGTGATCAACAGCCTGGGCTGGATCCCCAAGCCGGCCGGCGACGCCTCCGCCACCATCTCCCGCTGGTGTCTGGTGGCGGCCATCGGCGCGCTCGGCATGAAGACCTCGTTCCGCGCCCTCGTCGCGGTCGGCTGGCGGCCGGTGGCGGTGATGGTCATCGAGACCGCCTGGCTGTTCGCCCTGGTGCTGACGGCGGTCACCCTGTTCCGGTAGGGGATGTTCACCGCCGCCGGCATCAATCCTCTGGACAAGGCCTGGTCGACAGGCTTCGAAGTCCGCGGTGTGATCCGGCGGCGGGAGTTCGGGGTGACCAGGTTCGAACCTTTCATCGGCGACGATGTCCGCGTCGTCATCAGCGCCGCTTTCGAGCACGTCCCGTCATGAGCGGCGAGGCGCCGGCGCCGCCCGCGGCCATGAACGGGCGCCCCATGAACGGAGCGGAAGCCCTATTGCGCACCTTCGTCGCCGCCGGCGTCGAGGCCTGTTTCGCCAATCCCGGCACTTCGGAGATGCATTTCGTGGCCGCGCTCGACCGGGCGCCGGAGATGCGACCGGTGCTGGCCCTCTTCGAAGGGGCGGCGACCGGCATGGCCGACGGCTATGGCCGCATGGCCGGCAAGCCCGCCTGCACCCTGCTGCACCTGGGTCCGGGCCTCGGCAACGGGATCGCCAACCTGCACAACGCCCGCCGCGCAGCGACGCCCATCGTCAATGTCGTCGGCGACCACGCGACCTACCACGCCCACTACGACGCGCCGCTGACGAGCGATGTCGCCGGCCTGGCAAGGCCGGTCTCGGCCTGGGTCCGGTCGGTGGAGAGCGCCGGCCAGACGGCTGCCGCCGGGGCTCTGGCCGTCGCCGCGGCGCTGGCGCCGCCCGGCCAGATCGCCACCCTGATCCTGCCGGCCGACGCCGCCTGGGGCGAGGCCGAGGGTCCGGCCCCGCCGCTGCCGGTTCCAGCCCCGGCCAGGGTCTCGGACGCGGCCGTGGCGCGAGCGGCCGCGGCGACCAAGGGCGGCAAGGCCTGCGCCATCCTCATCCGCGGCGCGGCGCTGGGAGATAAGGGACTCGCCGCCGCCGGCCGCATCGCCGAGAAGACCGGCGTGCGCCTGCTGGCCGACACCTTCGTCGCGCGGCACGCGCGTGGCGCGGGCCGGGTGGTTTTGGAGCGCATCCCCTATTTCGCCGAGCAGATCGTCGAGTTCCTTCAGGTCGTGGAGCACCTGGTGCTGGTGGGCTCGCGCCCGCCGGTGGCTTTCTTCGCCTATCCCGGCAAGCCGAGCTGGGGCCTGCCGGAGGGCGCGAAGATCAGCTGGCTCGCGCAGCCGCATGAAGACGGCGTCGGCGCCCTGGAGGCCCTGGCCGAGGCGGTCGGCGCGGCCAAGTCACCGTCTATCGTCAGCCCCCTGACGATGCTGGCCGCCCCGGTCGGCGCGCTCAACCAGTACGCCGTCGGCGCGGTCATCGCCCGCCATCTGCCGGAGGGGGCGATCTACTCCGACGAGGGCGCCACCGGCTCGCTCGGCACCTATCTCGCCACCGCCGGCGCCCGGCCGCACGACTTGTTGGGCCTCACCGGCGGCTCGATCGGCCAGGGCGTGCCGCTGGCGACCGGGGCGGCCGTCGCGACGCCCGGCCGCAAGGTCGTCTGCCTGCAGGGCGACGGCGGGGCGATGTACACGCTCCAGGCCCTGTGGACCCAGGCGCGGGAAAAGCTCGACGTCACCACCGTCATCCTCGCCAACCGCTCCTACGCCATTCTGCAGATCGAGCTGGGGCGCGTGGGGGCGATGAATGCGGGGCCGAGGGCGCTTTCGATGTTCGACCTGACCGGACCGGACCTCGATTTCGTCAAACTGGCCGAGGGGATGGGGGTGGAGGCGTCGCGCGCCGAGACGGCCGAGGCCTTCGAGGCCCAGTTCGCCTCGGCCATGGCCGGCAAGGGCCCGCGGCTGATCGAGGCGGTGCTGTGAACCTCACCTCTCCCTGAGGGAGAGGTCGAGAGGCAGCCGCGAGGCTGCCTCCGGGTGAGGGTTTACGCGGCTTTCTTCCCTAACCCCTCACCCACCCACGGCTCCGCCATGGGCCCTCCCTCTCCCTAAAAGAGGGCACTAGTAGCTCGCCGCCTTCAGGTCCTCGATCAAGCCGGGGTGGGCGGCGGTCCAGCCGAGTTCGGCGCGGGTGAGGGCGCTGGAGGCCGGCACGTCGGCGGTGATGAACATCGCCAGGAAACCGAAGTGCTCGCCGGCCGTCTCCGGCGGCAGGCTCCTCACCGGCAGGCCCAGCCTCTCGCCGAGGGCCTCGGCCGTGTCGCGAAGGCTGACGCCCTCCTCGGCGATCGGGTGATAGCTGCGCCCCGCCCGGCCCTTTTCCAGCGCCAGGCGATAGACCGGGGCGGCGTCCAGCCGGTGGCTCGCCGACCAGCGGTTGGCCCCCTCGCCGACGTAGGCGGAGACGCCCTTGTCGCGGGCGATGGCGATCAGCTGGGTGGTGAGGCCGGCGCGGAAGCCGCGGGCGCTGTCGCCGTGGGTCGAGGGCGGAAGGCGCACGGCCATGGCGCGCACGCCATTCGCCACAAAGGCCTTGGCCGCGGCCTCGGAGATCCTGGGGCCGAAGGCGGCCGCCTCGTCGTCCTCGGTGGCGACGCGCCCGGGGGACAGCAGCGCCGTGCCGGATGTCACCACCATCGGCTTGCCCGTGCCAGCCAACGCCTCGCCCATGGCCTCGATGGCCCGCTTGTCATCCGCTCCGTTCTCGGCGAAGCGCGAGAAATCATGGTTGAAGGCCAGGTGGATCACGCCGTCGGCGGCGGCCGCGCCGCGCGCCAGGCCCTCGGGGTCCTCCAATGAGCCGCGGAAAACCTCGGCGCCCATGGTCTTGATCTCGGCGGCCGAGGCGTCGTTGCGGCCGACGCCGACCACCGAATGGCCGTGGGCGATGAGGTCAGGGATGATCGCCGAACCCATGATGCCGCTGGCGCCGGTGACGAAGACACGCATGGTCAAACTCCGTTCTCGATTGACGGACGGCCTTCTCGGCGCTTCAATCATCCGGGTAAAGTAGGGACTTTATCCTATTATAAGAGCTAACCGGAAACCATGCCGTCCGCCATCCAGATCGCCCCTGAGAAGGCTCCCAGGAACACCGCCGCCACCGCCCCCACCGTGCTCGGCGCCTACCTCCGCGATCGACGGACCAAGCTCGACCCCGCCGCCCTCGGCTTCCCGGCCGGACGCCGGCGCACACCGGGCCTGCGCCGGGAGGAGGTGGCGGCGCGCGCCCACATTAGCCCCACCTGGTACGCCTGGCTGGAGCAGGGCCGCGGCGGCGCCCCCTCGGCCGAAACCCTCTCGCGCATCGCCGCCGCCCTGATGCTCACCGACGTCGAGCGCGAGCACCTCTTCCTGCTGGGCCTTGGCCGGCCGCCGGAGGTGCGCTACCGCCCGGCCGATGGGGTCAGTCCTCGGCTGCAGCGGGTGCTGGATTCCTTCGAGCTGTGCCCGGCGCTGATCAAGACCGCCCTCTGGGACGTCATCGCTTGGAACCGCGCGGCCCTGGCGGTGCTTGCCGACTACGAGCTGCTGCCGCCGGGAGGACGCAACATCCTGCGCCTGCTGTTCACCAGCCCGCACGCCCGCGACCGCCAGACCGACTGGGCCACGGTCGCCCGCCATGTGGTCGCCGCCTTCCGCGCCGAGGCCGCCCGCGCCGGCGCCAGCGAGGCGGTGGCCGAGCTGGTCGCCGAACTCAGCGCCGCCAGCCCGGAGTTCGCCGACCTGTGGGCCGAGCACGACGTCGTCGCGCCGGGAGAGGGGGTGAAGCGCCTGAGATTGCCGGGCGGGGCGGTGCTCGGCCTGGAGTATTCGTCTTTCGCCGTGGATGGCCGGCCGGACCTGGCCATGGTGGTCTACGCCCCGGCCACGAGCGCCGATGCCGCCCGCATCCAGCGGATCCTGGATCGGCGGGAAGCCGCTTAGGGGCGGAGTGGGCGTTATCCCGCCCTGAAGGTCGCCTTGCCCTGGATCGCCGGGGGATAGGCGGTGAGCGGCAGTAGCACGCCGCAGCCGTCTGCCGCACACTGGAAGCCGATCGCCAGCGGCGCTGCGTCGCTCATCCAGCCCGAGCCATAGGTCTCGGCCGAGAGCTTCACCAGTTTGGGGTTTTGGATCGCGGCGCCGCAGGACGGACACCGGGGACTCACTGACTTGACCATGAACACACCATAACCGCACGCCACCCCCCTCTCGGCCATGACGGTTAAGTGACCGGGAGCACGATTCGATCCATGCCGGATCGGATCGTGCAGAGAGTCTAGGGCTTGAGCGCGGCCTTGTCGAAACCTATCCAAAGGCGCCGTCATCCTGGGCGAGCCGCCCTCTCTTCCCCCTTCACAAGGGGGACGTCCCGGCGACTGCGAAGCAGAGGCGCGAAGCCGCCAACCCGGGGATGGAGGATCGGACGCGCCGGCGTTTCCGTCCCCCCTTCGTCCCTTCGGGAAAGGTTTCCCCCGATGCGGGGGGAAAGAGCCTCCTATGCGAACGACTCCGTCATCGCCGAATAGACCAGGGTGCGCAGGTCGCGGCGCAGGGTGAGGCGCGCGTCGGTGCCCATCACCTGGGTCATGAACACGACCGCCAGATCTTCAGTCGGATCGACCCAGAAGGCCGTGGCCGCCGCGCCACCCCAGTGGAACTCGCCCACGGAGCCCGGAAGGCGGGTGCGCGCCACGTTGATGTTGACCCCGCAGCCGATGGAAAAGCCGATGCCGTTGTAGCCCGTCTCGCTGAAGAGGCCGGGCGGTGCCAGATCGACCAGCTCCTTGTTGTCCGGCAGGTGATTGAGGCTGAAGAGGGCCACCGTCTTGGGCGAAAGGATTCGCGCACCGTCCAGCGCCCCGCCGTTCAGCATCATGGCGGCAAAGCGCATGTAGTCGTGGGCGGTGGAGACGAGGCCGCCACCGCCGCTCTCCAGGGCCGGCGGCGCGGCGAAGGTGCTCTTGCCGGCGTCGTCCTGCAGCTTCAGGCCCTTGTTTCCCTCGCCCGGCTGGTAGCAGGAGCAGAACCGGTCGAGCTTTTCCGGCGGGCAATGAAAGCCCGTGTCGACCATGCCCAGCGGCTCGAAAAGCCGGGTACGGAGGAACTCGCCGAAGCTCATCCCCGAGAGCTTCTGGACCAGGTAGCCCATGACGTCGATGCTGACCGAATAGTTCCACGCCGTGCCGGGCGAGAACTCCAGCGGCAGGCCAGAGAGCTGTTCGATGAAAGTGTCGAGACCGCCGGCGGTGCTGAAATCGCACACCTTCAGCTTGCGGTAGTTGTAGTCGACCATGGTCCGCATCATGAAGCCGTAGGTCAGCCCTGAGGTGTGGGTGACGAGGTCCACCACCTTCATCGGCCGTTCCGGCCTAGTGGTCAGGAAGCTGGGCGGCGCGTTGGCCAGCAGTGTCGGCACGCCGCTGGCGTAGACCCCGAGCTTCTTGAACGAGGGGATGTGGGTGGCGACGTCATCGTCGAGGCCGATCAGGCCTTCCTCGGCCAGCATCATCAGGGCGACGGCGGTGATCGGCTTGGTCATGGAATAGATGCGGAAGATGGCGTCCTCGGCCATCGGCTTGCCGCGCTCGAGATCCATCGAGCCGGAGAGGCCGGAATGGACAAGCTCGCCCCGGCGATAGACCTGGGTGATGAAGCCCGGCAGGTAGCCGCCTTCGACGTAGCGGCGGGTCATCACCTCGTCGAGGCGGGCGAGCCGGGCCGTGGAAAGGCCGACCTGTTCGGGTTTCATGAGCTGCTCCTTGGGGATCTCGGGGGTCTCGCAACTCTAAGCACCGGCAGGAGATGAGCGAAAGGCGTTATCCATAGATGGTCGCAGATAGACGCGGATGGATCGCGTCCTAACTCGTACCCGCTGCTCTTCCCCCTGCATCGGGGGAAACCTTCCCCGAAGGGCCGAAGGGGGGACGGAAACGCCGGCGTATCCGTCCCCCATCCCCCGCTCCGCGGGGACTTCCCCCTTGTGAAAGGGGGAAGAGAGCTAAGCGATGCCGGCCCAGTCGGTTTCCGCCAGGCCCTCGAACAGGCGCTCGAGGTCCGCCTTCAGCCGCGCGAACCCCGGCGTGGGCGTGAGGCTGGCCTCGTCCACATAGAGGGCGCGGTTGACCTCGATCTGCAGGGCGTGGACGCCCTTGGCCGGGCGGCCGTAATGCTCCGTGGTGTAGCCGCCGGCATAGGGGGTGTTGCGCACCACCCGATAGCCGAGCGAGGCGAGGCCGCGCTCCACCGCCCGGGCGATGGCCGGCGATGAGGCGCCGCCGAAGCGATCGCCCAGCACCACATCGCACGCCCCGCCCGCGGCATGGCGCGTGGCCGCCGAGGGCATGGAGTGCCAGTCCAGCAGTACGGCGATGCCGTGCGCCGCCAGCGCCTCGGCCGTCAGCGCCTTGAGGGCCGCGTGATAAGGCGCGTGCACCGCCTCCACCCGATGGCGGGCTTCGGCGAAGGTGAGCTTGCGGGCATAGACCTCCTCGCCCTCGGCGACGATGCGGGCGATGGCCCCCAGGCCCGCCGCCACGCGCGGGCTGCGCCCGCGGGCATAGGCGGGCAGCTCGTCTGAGAACATGGCGGGATCCAGCTCCCAGGGCTCGCGGTTCACATCCAGATAGACGCGCGCCAGGCGGGCGTTGATCAGCCGCGCCCCCAGGGGCGCGGCCCCGGCGATCAGTTGGTCCACCCACACGTCCTCGGAGCGGCGGATGGAATCGGCGCCGAGCCGCGAGGCGATCATCATCGGCGCTGGATAGATGCGGCCCGAGTGCGGCGAGGCGAAGATGAGCGGCGTGACCGGCCGATCCGGCCCGGCGAGCTCGAAGGGGGTGAAGAGATCGTCGACGGGGGCTTCTGCGGAGGGCAGGGCGGGGAAGACAAGGGCCGCGGCGGGGGACGCGGGCGGTACGGGCGAAGTAGTCGAAAGTGGCTGGGTCGCGTCGAGGTTTAACGACTCGCTCTCGGCCCCGCGGACGGCGAGGCCGGGCATTTGGTCGACCGAGGGCTCCCAGGCGGCCATGGGGACACATTGAAGGGGGCGGGCAGCGTGGGCAAGTCTCGTTCTACCACCGTCCGCTTCTGAGCGAGCCGCGGCCAACGGGGGGCTCGCGCCGAAGGGCAGGCGAGCCTGCGATTGTTGAACCTTCGGGCGCTTGCGCCGAGGAGGTTCAGCCAGCGCCCCCGCGCCCTGGCTTCCCGCCAAGGGCGCGCGGACGTGGAAAGAAACGGCAAGCGCGCCGCGCCCGTAAGACGCTGCCTGTGGGCTAGGGGCTTGCCGTCCCTCGCCTCTAGTGTTTGCGGGCGCCGTGGCTGTCCGCTACCGCGTGTTTGCGTGCGGCGATGGCGGCAGGGGCGGCCGCGCCGGCCTCGAGCATGTAGAACGATCCGCTGAGGCCATCGAAGGTCGAGTTGGACCCGGTCACCGACTTGTCAGCATAGATCCCCGCATAGGTCGTTTGTGACGAGGGGAAATCGCGCTCGGCGAACTGGAACATCAGAACGCCGGAAACCAGCGACCAGGTTCCCTTGTACCCTTCCCCGTTCGTCCAGGTGTTGTTTGCGGCAACCGTCATGGGCGTGTTGCCGTAGTTCCCGGTCGAGTTCCAGTCGAAATAGAGTGTCCAATTTCCTGGGACAGACATGAGTTGTACTCCTTTACTGCGGTCAACGTCGAAAACGCCGGTGAGCGGACGTTAACCGGTTGGACGACCCGATTGCGCGCTTTGAAGGTGGGGTTGGCAGCCATCGCCGAGGGTGTCTCGACCGGAGTCGTGACCTTGATGACAAGGGCGCTAAGACCTCTGGAGTCCAAGCCGACCCGTTCACCATCCGCGACATGTCTGCCTCATCCGCCGGCGCTGTGGATCGCCACCCACCGGCCATGGAAACAGACACCCTCGCAGGGTCACGCGACAGGCCCGCGTTCCGATGATTTCCCGATCAAACGCCGATCATTTGCAGCCGCATCGGCTGGCCGCCGATTTGCGCGGCCGGCCTCGGCCCCGAGGACTTGCGACTGCATCGCGCCGCCCGTGGTACAGGGGGGAAGCGGCCGCAAAAAAGAGGGGGAGCCGATGATCCGCGCGTTCTTGGGCCTTCTGGTGCTGGCCGCCTGGATGGTCGCAGCCCCAGCGGCGGCCTCGCCCGATCTTTTCGCCGATGGCGCGCCGCCCCTGCATCTCACCATCACCGCCCCGTTCGGGGCGTTGGCCTCGAAGGCGAAGTACTCGCTCGACCCCTATCCCGCGACCCTGGCCGTCACCGACGCCGCCGGCGCGTCGCTGAGCTTCGACATCCACGTCCGTCCCCGGGGGATCAGCCGCCGCAAGATGTACTGCGCCTTCCCACCGCTTTTTCTGCTGTTCGACAAGACGGCCATGCACGGCAGCCTGTTCCACGCCCAGAACGAGCTGAAGCTTGTCACTTACTGCAGCCCGCCCGCCGACTACGAGCAGCGCATCATGCTCGAATACCTGGTCTACAAGCTCTACAACCTGATCACGCCGATGAGCTTCCGGGTGCGGCCTGCGGAGGTCACCTATCGAAACGGCCCAACCGATCGGGGTGTCACCCGTTTCGGCTACCTGATCGAGGACGTCCACAATGTCGCCGCGCGCAATGACCGCAAGGAGGTGAAGGGGCCATCGCACGTCGTCTCCCTGGCCCAACTCGACGCTCACGCGACCACCCGCGTCACCCTCCTCGAATTCATGATCGGCAATCTGGACTGGGAGCCCCTGGCCAGTGCCGCCGGCGAGAAGTGCTGCCACAACATACGCCTGCTCGCCCAGCCCGAGGCCACGCCGGCGACCGCCAGCATGGTCACGCCCGTCCCCTACGACTTCGACTCCACCGGCTGGGTCGACCCGCCCTACGCCCGCCCGCCGGAGGGCGTTCCGATCGACAGCCTGACCCAGCGGTACTACCGCGGCTTCTGCGCGCAGAACGGCGAGATCTCGGCGGTGGCCCAGGAATATCGCGCCCGCCGTGCCGACATGCGCGCGCTGATCGACAATCAGCCCGGGCTCACGGCCGCTTTCCGAGAAAAGACAGATCGCTACCTCGACGGGTTCTTCGCCGTCCTGGACGACCCGACCAAGCTGCAGACCCAGGTGCTACGGCACTGTAGGTAATCCACCTCTCCCTTGGGGCGTGGTGGAATCCTAGCCGGTCGGCGGCTTGGGTTCGGCATATTCAACCCCGCCGCACGGCGCGGCCGAGGGGGTGTCGGTCTTGTCAATGGCCGCGACCTGCGCCAGGTAGTCCGCCTGCGCCTGGCCGTCCACGCCCAGCGCCAGCCTGTGGCCACGATAGACCGTGGAAAGGGTATCGCCCTCCTTGATCAGGAAAGCGTGCGGATCGACGCAGCGGTCGGGCGCGAAAACGTCGGTCAGGATCACCTTGCCGTCGAAGCGGCTGTTCACCTGCCGGTATGCCTTCGTGTGGCCAATGACGATGTGCTTGACCTGATATCGCGCCAGGATCGCATCGACATTCGCCGCCTCGGTCTCCGCCTTGTTCCACGCCAGTCCGCGATACCAGAGAGGCCCCTGCTCATTCCACAGGATGTCGTGCGGACCGTCCTTGGCCTCCGGCTGGTGGTTGAGCGCGGCGATCACCGCACGGTTCATGACGTCATAGTCGAACGGAACGAATTCCGACCCCAGCCCGCCGTGCATGTAGAGCGTGTCGTCAATGCGGATGATGGCCGGATGGGTCAGCACCCACTTGCCGATATATCCCTGGGTCGACCAGGCGATCTGGTGCTCGACCCAGCCCAGCGGATGTTCGGCGTCGAACTGGGTGCGGTGCGCCGCGTCAAACGTCGGCAGGCCCTCCTTCGGCGGATTGGCTTTCAGGGCGGCTACCACGGCCGCATAATAGCGGTCGCGCAGCTGGGCTGAACCTGGCGCAGCGAAGGCGGCGAATTCGCCTGGCGTGGTGTAGCGCAGGTCGCCTTCCATATTCATGGCTTCGTGGTCGCCGATCAGGGCATGGACATAGCCGCCCGCCCGGCGCGCCTGCGGCTCGAGCTTCATCAAGAGCTCGACAATCTTGCGAGTGTCGGGCGCCCGGTCTGGCACGTCGCCCACCTGCACAAGGTGGGTCTGGCCCCCGGACCAGTTGTCCCGGGCGTCGATCAGCCCGGCCTCGCTCAGCATGTCGTGGAACTTTGCGTAGTCGCCGTGCAGGTCGCCAAACACCACAACGCGCGCCACGTGGTCCCAGGCCGTCTGGGCGGCGGCGGCCGGGAGCGCCAATCCTACAACCGCCGTGGCGAGAAGCGCTGTCAGAACCTTGAGCATCGTCCGTGAACGGAAAGCCAAACTTGCCAGAACTCCTAGCTCGGCCCAGGATTGCGCCCCTGGGGGGAAGCGATGGGTATACTGGGCCTAGCGCTCATTGCGCTCAAGTTGGGTGGGGCCGAGAAAGAGGTTCTGTTCGGCGGATCCGCCGGCCAGCTGGCGGCGATCGGCTGGGCCGGCTTCCTCGACACACGCTTCATGCTCAACTCGTTCGGCGCCCTGGCGCTGGCCACGGCGCTGGGCGCCGCCATCGGTTACCACCCCCGCATGCGGCGGACGGTCGATTCCCTGACCGAGGCTGACATGCCCAAGGTGTACATCCTGTACGCCTTCATCGGCGCGGTGATCGGCGTTGCCGTGCAAGAGTTCGGCATGGTGGTGGGGGTGGTGGTTTTCGGCATCGGCGGTCTGATCCGCTTCCGCTCCAGCACCGAATCCACCCGCGACACCGGTCGGCTGATCGTGGTGACCCTGATGGGCCTCGTCGCCGGCCTTGGCCTGCCGCATCTGGCGGCGATGATCGCCATCTTCGCCTTCGCCCTCATCTGGATTTTCGACACCCGCCCGGCCTGTCGGGTGAGGATCGACGAACTGCCCAAGGGCCGCCTCGAGGAATGCGCGTCCCTCTACCGCGGCGCCCTGGAGGGCCAAGGCTGCAGGATCATCAGCGAGCAGCGCTACTCCAAGGGACGCCTCGACTATATAATTCGCCTGCCGAGCACGGCTACCCGCGAAAGCGTTAGCGAGGTGTTCGCCGGCCTGCCGCCCGACCTCCGCGGCGACATCGACTGGCAGATCGACTAGGCTCCCCGGGACGCGGGAGAGTAACGTCGCCTACGAAGCAGAGGCGCAAAGATGCCAGCCCGGGGAGAAAGGAAGGCCAGCGCCTTGCCTGAAA
>DASXGB010000317.1:0-6246 GCA_036489325.1 Caulobacteraceae bacterium | reverse complement strand
CAACATGCTGCTGTCCAGAGCCTGCAAGGTGCAGGCACGGTGACCAACAGCGGCGCCGCGCAGACGATGACCCTCAATGGCGCCACCAATTTCTCTGGCGCGATTTCCGGCGCGCTGTCGCTGGTTTTCAATGGAAACGCGGCGCTGTCCGGCCTTGTAGACGCAACCGGCGCCACGACGCTCAACGGGTCGATCACACTGGCCAATACGGGGACCTACGACCTCGCCGACAACAACGGTATCGCTGGCGCTGCCGCCTCGGCCTTCATCAACAACGGCCAGTTTGAGAAGACTGACGGCGGCGTAAGCGACGTCAGTGCAAATTTTGTCAACAATGGCACATTGGACGTGGTGAGCGGCATCCTCCAGTTCACCGGCGGCTTCACCAACAACGGCGTCATCGACGGCCTCGTCACGCAGAGCGGCGGCGTCACCACGATCAGCGCCGAAGCCCCGTCCGACTTCAACGCCGAGGGCCTGTCCGACATCCTTCTTCAGAATAACGATGGGAGCGTCGCACTCTGGGAATTGAACGGGACGAACGTAGTCGGCGGCGGAGCTGTGGGCCCAAATCCTGGGCCGGGTTGGGCCGCCATCGGAAAGGGCGACTTCAACGATGACGGCCAGTCGGACATCCTGTTCCAGAACGCGAACGGTCAGGCCGCCATCTGGGACTTGAACGGGACGAACGTCGTCGGCGGTGGAGCGGCGGGGCCCGATCCTGGGCCGAGTTGGTCGGCGATCGGAACGGGCGACTTCAACAGCGACGGCCATTCTGACATCCTGTTTCAGAGCACGAGCGGTCAGGCCGCGATCTGGGAATTGAACGGGACGAACGTGATCGGCGGTGGAGCGGTGGGCCCCAATCCTGGGCCCGGCTGGGAAGCCATCGGTACCGGTGACTTCAACGATGACGGCCATTCCGACATCCTGTGGCAGAACACGATTAGCGGTCAGGTCGCGATCTGGGAAATGAACGGGACGAACGTAATCGGCGGTGGGCTGGTGGGCGCCAATCCTGGGGCGAGTTGGAAAGCCATCGGAACGGGCGATTTCAACAACGACGGCCATTCCGACATCCTGTTTCAGAACACGATTAGCGGTCAGGCCGCGATCTGGGAAATGAGCGGGACCGACGTGATCGGCGGCGGGCTGGTGGGCCCCAATCCCGGGCCGAGCTGGGAAGCCATCGGAACGGGCGATTTCAACAACGACGGCTATTCCGACATCCTGTTTCAGAGCACGAGCGGTCAGGCCGCGACCTGGGAATTGAACGGGACGAACGTCATCGGCGGCGGCCTGGCGGGTCCTACTCCAGGACAGGGTTGGCGTGCGGTTTGACGCAGCCAATATGAACCGTTGGCCTACCCGCGCCCCGCGACCTCGAGCACCGGGTCGGCGAGCCGCTCGGCGGTGTCCGGCGCGCCGACCGATTTCGCCGCCATCGCCGCGCCTTAAGCCGGCGCAGCGAGCCAAAGGCTTCAGTGCGCTGCCGGCGCCGCACCACCAAGCTTGACCTTACGCAGGCTCATGGCCAGTGGCACGGCCGCGAGCGAGAGTAGGGTCAGCACCCAAAAAACGTCCATGTAGGCGAGGTAGGACGCCTGCGCCTGCACCTGCTGACCGATCCAGCCGATCGCCTGCTGCTGCGCTTGCGGGAGCAGATTGCCTTGCGCAAGAAAATATTGCGTCACCTGATGCAGCGTGTCCTGATATTGCTGGCTCGACGGAATCGCGTGCTCGATAAGTCGGCTTTGGTGGAACTGCTGGCGATGCTGAAGCACATTGGAGGCGAGCGAGACCCCGATCGATCCGCCGGTGTTGCGCGCCGCGTTGATCAGGGCCGACGCCATGTCGATCCTGTTTGCCGGGATTCCATCGTAAGACGCGGCGATGATCGGGATGAAGATGAGCGGCAATCCGACGCCCAGCGCCATGCGGGTCCGGGCGAAAAACCAGAAGTCGAGATCGCCGTACACGACGGTCAGCTGATACATCGAGATGGCGCAGAAGATCGCGCCGGCCATGATCAGATACTTCGGCTGGATTCGGCTCGAAATCTGGCCGACCACGAACATCATCACCATGGTGACCAGGCCGCCCGGCGTGAGCAAAACACCGGCCCACGTCGCCGTGTAGCCGAAGTCCGTCTGCACCAGGAGCGGCAGGAACTGAGAGGTCGCATAGAGGATCGCGCCGGTCGCCCCCATCACCACGAAACACGCGCCAAACTGACGCGTCGCCAGCATGCGCACGTCGATCATCGGCTCGCGCCGGGTCGCCTCCCAGGGGATCATCAGCAGGAACGCCACGGCGCAAATTGCGGTAAACGTGACGATGAAGCTGGAGGCGAACCAATCATCTTCGAGACCACGGTCAAGCACGATCTCAAGGGCGCCGAGGAAGGTCGCCACCAAGAGAAAGCCGACGATGTCAAACCGCGCGGCTTGTTCCTGATTGGGTTCGTCCGCGGGCAGAAGCATGGCAATGAGCGCAATCGTGGCGAGGCCGACCGGGCCATTGATGAGAAAGCACCAGCGCCAGGAATAATTGTCGGCCAGCCACCCGCCGAGCGCCGGGCCGACCACTGGCGCGACAACCACCGCGACGCCGAACAACGCGAAGGCCTGGCCGCGCTTCGACGGCGGAAAGGAGGCAGCCAGAATAGACTGTGAGACTGGCACCATGCCGCCGCCAGCCAGGCCTTGAAGGATGCGGAACAGGAGAAGCGCGTCCAGGTTCCACGCCTGCGCGCAGAGCACGGAGCTAAGGGTGAAGAGCCCAAGGCAGATCAGGAAGAAAGTCTTGCGGCCAAGCCATTTGGCCATAAACGGGCTCGCGGTCAGGCTAACGGCGTTAGCGACCAGATAGGTCGTCACCACCCACGTGGCTTCGTCGTCGCTGACCCCCATGCCGCCCGCGAAGTACGGCAAGACTGTGTTGGCGATCGTGGTGTCGAGCACCTCCATGAAGGTCGCGAGCGCGACCAGGATGGCGATAAGCCAAGGGTTTGCCGAGGCGGCGGCGTCGCCGGCCGGCGGAGCGCCGGCGCGAGCCGCAGTGTCGCTCACAGCCGACCCCGCCACTGCTCGACGCGCGTCCTCATCCGCTCATAGAGTGAGGGCGACGGGTCCACACGCACGGTCGGGACGACCGACATTCCGGGCCCCAGCGAGACGTCTGTCGGCGGGTTTTCCAGGATGAGCTTGACCGGGACACGCTGGACAATTTTCACGTAGTTGCCGGTGGCGTTTTCGGGCGGCAGCAGGGAGAACGCCGGGCCCGAGCCGGGCTGCACGCTCTCGACGTGACCGTGGAAAGCCCGTTCTGGATAGGCGTCGATCTCGATGTCGACCGGTTGGGCGGGGCGCATGCGGTCGAGCTGGGTCTCCTTGAAGTTCGCCGTGACCCAGATTTCGTCGGGCACGAACATGGTCAGGTTGGTGCCCGCCTGCGCATATTGGCCGACGGCGCCCGTCAGGTTGACGACTCGGCCCGGCTGGTCGGCTGTGACGGTCGTATAGGAGAGGTTGAGCTTCGCCTGGTCGAGCTGGGCCTGCGCTTGTGCGAGGCTCGCCTCCTGCGAGGCGCGCTGAGCTCTCAGGGTGTCGATTTGCCGCTGCGCTACTTTGAGCGCCGCTTGCGCGCTATCAACAGCTGCTTGTTGAGCTTTAAGGTTCTGGACGTCGGTTGTCCCCTGCTGGGCCGTCGCCCAACCCTTGTTCACAAGCGGTTGGTCTCGATTCCAGGTGACCCGCGCGAGTTCCTGGTTCGCCTGCGCCTGGCTGACCTGCGCCTGGGCCGACGCAATCTGGGCGTCTTGGGTCGCGATTTGCGTATCCACGCTGTGGATGCCTGCTTCCGCCCCCGTGACTTGAGCCTGGGCCTGCGCAAGCGCGGTCAGGTAATCGCGCTGGTCGATCTTTGCGATCACGTCGCCCTTGTCGACATGCTGGTTGTCGGTGACCGGAACCGCCGTGACGTAGCCCGAGATCTTGGGCGCGATCGCGAACTGGCGGGCCGCGATAAACGCGTCATCGGTCGATTCGAAATGCGAGGCGCTTTCCCAGTAGACATATCCAGCGGCGCACGCCGCCAAGAGCGCGATGAGCCCGACGCCCGCCATGAGCGGATGCCGGCGCAGAAAGCTCTTGCGCGGCTTTCCGCTTGGCTTTTCCTCTTTCGAAGCAGGCTGTTGCGCCGGCTTGGCCTCCTGCTCCGACGGTCCGGGCGGGCGCTCGGCCTTCTCGGCCGGGCGTTCTATCTTTTCCGGGGCTTCCGCAGGCCGCTCAGCCTCCGGCGTCGTCTCCGAGGGCGGGGCGCGCAGGGAGATAACATCTCGCTTAGGGGTCGCTGAACCCCCGGACCGTGGCGGCGAGACCTTGTCCCAATCAGCTTCGGACGCCGGCGCGTCCTTGTACATTTTGTGGCCTCGGTCCTGATTCCTGCGCGCCATGGCGGGAACTCCCTAGTAGCCCCCTCAACTCCTGCGAAACGAAA
Organism: Caulobacteraceae bacterium; assembly: GCA_036489325.1. Lineage (GTDB taxonomy): Bacteria > Pseudomonadota > Alphaproteobacteria > Caulobacterales > Caulobacteraceae > Acaudatibacter. The sequence goes on along the minus strand of DASXGB010000317.1, from coordinate 1,746 downwards.
CTGTTCCGTTTCGTTTACTTTGGTAAGGGCACGCCCTAAATCAAGGGCGCAATTCCGGCGATCGCGGTTTAATGAAAGACACGCGGATAGGAGACGAAGGCGCGGTGGAAGCGGAAGAGGCGTCGAAACAAGCGGAAGTCGGTCGAGGGGTGCGCTACGGCCGTCCGCCGCGCGAGCGTGCCGGCCAGGTCGAGGAGAGAATCCTCGACGCGGCGGGGCGTGTGTTCCTCGAGCGCGGATTCCAAGGCGCGAGCGTCGAGGAAATCGCCGAGGCGGCCTCGGCCGGAAAACCCACGATCTACGCGCGTTTCCCCAGCAAGCAGGCGTTGTTCACCGCTGTCATCGAGCGCCTCGTGCGCCGAAACACAAGCCTCGACGCTTTCTCCTGCCCCGGCCGCTCCATCGAGGCGCGGCTCGACGCCCTCGCCGTGTTGATCCTGACTCGGGTCCTAACTCTGGAAACGATTGGGCTCATCCGAGTCGCGGTCGCCGAAGCCCGTCGATTCCCCGATCTTGCGACAAGCGTAAGCTGCATGGGCCGTGAGCGGCCAACCGAAGCGGTGGCCTGCGTATTTGGCGAATTGGCCGCGTGCAGCGAGATTGGGGCCTCGCCGGCGTTCGCGCCGGAAAAACTCCGGGATACGGCGCGCCGGTTCCTCGACCTGGTGGTCTTACCGATGCTGATGAGAGCGTTGTTCGGCGAGGATCTGGCCGCCCTGCGCGCCGAGATCGAGCCGCACGCCGCCCGGTCGGTCGCCTTCTTTCTCGCCGCCTGCGGCCCTGGCGGGCCGCGGACTCCGGTCGAGAACGGCGTCAGAGGCCAAGCCGCCGGCTGATCAGGGCGCTTTGCCGCGAAAAAGGCTCGCGCTCGCCAAGGTCGTCAGGAGGATGTTTTTTCCTCCTCCGGCGGTGGCATAAAAAACCCCGAGTTCGGTTCGATCCACGCCATGTGATCGTGGACGACGACGCAGCCCGGCGTGTTCTCCGCGATGACCTTGAGGCCCTCGCGGAGCCGTTCGTCGGTGATTGCGCCGTCGAAGGTGACGGCGCCGTTCTGAACCTCGACCCGCACGCTCGCACGGGGCGCCCAGTCGAGCTTGTCGAGCTGAGCCTGGATGGCGGCCTTGATCTCGGCGTCAGAATGCGGTCCGGTCGCGCGCGGCGTCGCGGCCAGCAGCGCTTTGAGGAGATCGGAGCGCGAAACGACGCCGACGACGGCGTCGCCCCGCAGCACCGGCAGGCGCTTGATGCGGCGGCGGATCATCCGGTCCACCGCCTCGCTGAGATCCGAATCCTCTCCAATCGTCTCGACGTCGCGGGTCATGACTTCGCCGACCTTGCGGCCGTGCTCATGCGCATAAGATTCGGCGCCTCGCCCGCTGCCGAGCAGAAATTCGAGCCAATAGGGCCGCTTGCGCTCGCTTCCGAGTTCGCTGCGGCGAAGAAGGTCGCCCTCGCTCAACACCCCGCTCAGCGCGTGGTCGGCGTCGAAGACGAACAAGGCGCTCACCCGTGAGCGCAACATGGTTTCGACCGCCTCAGCGATGCTTGCGCCCTCGGGCACGCTGATCACGCCATAGGTCATTACGTCCCGAACCTTCATTCTCTTTGTCCTTGCAAGAGTTTGGCCCCTTCGTAAGGGGACGCCTTTAAGGGGCAGTGTACCAATTTTCTCAATTAAATCAATGCACATAGAACAGGCCTTTACTTGTAGAGTGACCAAAACAGGTGAACAGATGCGGAACG
>DASXGB010000310.1:0-6994 GCA_036489325.1 Caulobacteraceae bacterium | reverse complement strand
CAGAGAGTGAGTCGATGAAGACCGCCGGCGCCGGCGTCTTCAGGACGGTGTCCTGGCCGGCGGCCGTCCGCTCGATGAGGTCTCTGGCACGCCGCAGATCGGCTTGATCGGCGACCGCGAATTGCAGCGCGAGCCGGCCCCTGGGCGAGCCGGTGCTGCGGTTTTGCACCACCTTGGTGATGAAGTCCGAGTTGGGAATGATGACCGTCGTTCGATCAAGCGTCCGGACCTCCGTGGCGCGCACGCGGATGCGACGGACTTCGCCCTCGCAGCCATCGACGTTGACCCAGTCATCGACCTTCACCGGCCGCTCGATGAGAAGGATGATGCCGGCGACGAAGTTCTGGACAATCTGCTGCAGGCCAAAGCCGATGCCGACCGAAAGGGCGCTGGCGATGAGGGCGATCTGCTGGAAGCCAAGGCCCATGGCGCCCATCGCCGCGATCAGGGCGACGCCGACACCGAGATAGCCGACGCCCGTGCCGACGGAGTTGCGCACGCCTGAATCCCAGGTCGTGGCCGGCAGATAGCGGCGGACCACCCAGTCACGCACCAGGCGCGCGAGGGTGATGCCGATGACGAGGGCGCCGACACCTGTGGCGATGGCCGTGGGCGAGAGGGTCGCCGTGCCGAATCGAAGCGGCTGGCCGAGGCGTCCCAAGTTGGTGACCAGCAGGTCGCCGCTCTGGCCATAGGGCGTGAGGGCGAGGCTCAGGGCCGCGATCATGACTAGCAGCTGCAACGCCGCCACACTGAGCACGCCGATCTGGCCGATGGAGGAGGACGACAGGCGGAAGAGGCTGGCGAGCGCGCGCCGGGCCCAGCCGCCGCGGGCGAAGAGGCGTCCGACGAGATCGTCGATGACCCGCAGCAGCAGATAAGTCACCGCCGCCAGCAGGCTGAGCCAGAAGACCTGGCCCGAGATGAGGGCGGCCAGGGTCGAGTAGCCCGCCAGCATTGCGATGACCGTGGCGATGAGCGCGGCCGCCAGGAACATGGAGATGACGCCGCGCACCGACGCATTGGCCGCGGCCTCGGCCCCGGGCGCCGGCGGTTCGGCGCTGAGGGCCAGAAGTATGCCCGCCCCCACCACCCCATAGGCGAGGGACACGACATCGTGGGCCGCGACGTCGGAGGCGACGCTGGCCCCGGTGACGAAGATCAGCCGCGTCAGGATGAAACCGGCGGCGGTGACCAGGACGACCGCGAAAAGGCAGGCGCGCCCCCGGGCCGCCTCGTCGTCGGTCAGGGGTATGAGCCGCTGCTTCGCGTCTCGCCCTGTGCCGAGCGCCCGACCAAGCGCCAGGATCGCGGCCCCCCAGGCGACAGCTACGACGACTGACCCGGCCAGGGCGTCGGCCTTGGGTGAAAGCAGCCCGCCCCAGTTCGCCGCGGCGCGAACGGCCAGGGCGGCGAGGCTCGGCAGGCCGAACTCCACGAGGGCGATCCATAAGCGCTGGGCCGAGAGCGGGATGCGCTCGTCATCGCCGACGGTGAAACGGTCGGCGAGGCGCAGGCCGAGCCACAGACCCGGCCAGACGATGAGGAGGGCGAGCACGGCGCCGGCGAAGAGGATGGCGATGCCTCTGGGCTCAGGCGCGCTGGCAGCCGTGCGAGCGGCCTCCTCCGCCAGGTCGGCGAAGCGATCGGCGTCCTCGGCGCCGGCGGCGGCAAGCGACGACCAATAGGTGGGCGAGAGCGGCGAGGCGGAGCGGCTGAGGACCCGGGTGCTGAAATCGGTGCGCCGGACCTCGGCCACCGCGTCATAGAGATCGCTCGCCCTGGCGGCGACGGCGGCCGCCTCAGTGGCCTGACGTCCGAACTCGGCCGCCTGTGTCTCAAGGGCGGCGATGCGGGCCCGGTCCTGCGGTCCGCGGCGGGCCCTCGGGCGCGACATGAGCGGCTTCAGGTCCCTGAGCGCTTCGACCTTCTGGCTGTTGGCCTTCGCCTCGGCCGTTCGGGCGCGGGCGAGGATAACCGCAGCCTGGGAGGCCAGGGCAGAAAGCCGCGTCTCGCCATGGGTGTTCGGCAGGGCGGCGGCGAGGCCATCAAGCGCCTTGTTGTCGACGATCCATTCCGGCGGTGGCGGAGGGAGCGGCCTGGTGGTTGCAGGACTGGCGGCCGGTGGCGGCGCCGGGACCACCGCATTGGTTTGGCCAAGGGCCGGCGCCGCCAGGGCGAGGATCAGGCTCGCCAGCAGGATAGCCAGCCGCGCATGCAGCAGGGCGATCAGTTTTCGCGCGGACATGGCGGCCTCCGGCGCCCCCCGCCGACCGCAATGCTAACGCTTCGAGGGCGGCTTCGGTTCGTTTGACCTCAAACGACCTGGTTGCGACCGCGCCGTCAGCCTTCGGGATTTCCGCAGCGGCCGTTCACCTGCACGGCAGGGCACGGCATCGATCCATAGGAGCAGAAGACGCAACAATCCCAGGGTCGCGGTCTCAACCTGGTCCCGCGGGCCGGACAGTCCCACAACCACAGGCAGGCGTCGGTGGGCATCGTCTCGAGGCGCCGGACCCCGCAGTGCGGACAGGTCAACTCGCTGACGAGGATGACCTCGCTCATGCGCCGGCGCCGTCAGTCCATGCCGAGGGCCTGGGCGACCGCCTTGTAGGTGATCCCGCCCTCGCGAATGTTGAGCCCCTGGGCGAGGCCCGGATCGTCGGCGAAGGCGCCGTCGACGCCTTTGCGGGCCAGGGCCGAGATGTAGGGCGCCGTCGCCGCGCTCAGGGCATAGGTCGAGGTGAGCGGCGCGGCGCCCGGCATGTTGGCGACGCAGTAGTGGATGATATCGTCGACCACGAAGGTCGGATCGGCGTGGGTGGTGGGATGGCTGGTCTCGAAGCAACCGCCCTGGTCGATGGCGACGTCCACCAGCACGGAGCCCGGGCGCATGCGGCCAAGGTCGGCCCTGGTCACCAGCTTGGGCGCCGCTGCGCCCGGAATCAGCACGCAGCCGATGACGAGGTCGGCGGTGGGCAGGGCCTCGGCCACCAGGTCGTGGGTCGAAAAGCAGGTCTTCACTTCACCGCGGAACTGGTCGTCCAGCTCATCGAGGCGCTGGGCCGAGATATCGAACAGGGTGACGTCGGCGCGGTGGCCGAGCGCCATCTGGGCGGCATGCTTGCCGCTAACGCCGCCGCCGAGGATCAGCACCCGGGCCGGCGGAACGCCGGGAACGCCGCCCAGCAGCATGCCGCGGCCGCCGGAGAACTTCAGCAAGTGATAGGCGCCGACGTCCACGGCCATGCGGCCGGCCACCTGGCTCATCGGCGCCAGCAGTGGCAAGCGGCCGTTGCGGTCGGTGACGGTCTCATAGGCGATGGCGGTGCAGCCGCTGGCCATCAGGCCGCGTGTCTGCTCGGGATCGGCGGCCAGGTGCAGGTAGGTGAAGAGGATATGGCGGGGCTTGAGGCGCGCGACCTCGACCGGCTGCGGCTCCTTGACCTTGACGATCATGTCTGCGGCCTCGAACACCGCCTCGGCGTCCGGCAGGACCTGTGCGCCGACATCGACATAGGCCTGGTCGGCGAGGCCGATCCCAGCCCCGGCGCCGGCCTCGACGAAGACCTCGTGACCCTCACGGACGAGGCGTTGGACGACGCCCGGCGCGGCGCCGACACGGAACTCTAGGGTCTTGATTTCCTTGGGCACGCCGATGCGCATGGGGTCTTTCCGCCGTCAGTCTGAGATCACAGTCAGTAGCAGGCCCGATGGCCCGTTGCGACACCCCGAAAGCGCGGTTCCGGGATTTTGGTCAAGGTCCCCTGGGCGGCGCTCTTGGCGCCCCTCTTGCGCAGCCGGGCCCTGGGCGTCCATCGTGGCGGCTGACCCAAGGGGAGCACGCCATGATCGTCACCACCGCCAACGACATCGCCGGCCACCGGATTGTCAAATACCTCGGCCTCGTGCGCGGCATCACCGTGCGTTCGCGGAGCGTGCTGGGCAATTTCGCCGGCGGCATCCAGTCACTGTTCGGCGGCAAGCTTTCGGTGTTCGTCGAGCTGGCCGAAACCGCCCGTCAGGAGGCGCTCGACCACATGGAGGCGCATGCGGCTGAGCATGGCGCCAACGCCGTCATCGCCATGCGCTACGACGCCAATGAGATCATGGAGGGGATCACCGAGGTCCTGGCCTACGGCACCGCGGTGGTGGTCGAGCCGGTCGCCGGCGCGGCGGCGGACGTCGACGCGGGCTGAGCCAGGCCATGATGAAGATCGTCGTCCTGGCCGATTGCCACATCCATCCGGGCAACGGCCCGAACTGGACGGATGCGGCACTGGCCGCCTTCGCCGGCGCCGATCTCATCCTCACCCTGGGCGACATGGGCGAAGCCGCCGGCCTCGAGCCGCTGGCTGGGATCGCGCGGGTGCAGGGCGTCAGAGGCGGGGACGATCAGGCCAGTCCTTACACCGAGGGCCGCACGCAGCGGCTGACGATCGACGGCGTCGCCATCGGCATGGCCTTCGACCCCGTCGCCGAGGGCTTGGCGACATCAGGCGCGCCCCTGGCTTTGGCGAGCGCGGAGACGCGCGCGCAGATTCCGGGCGGCGGCGCCGAGGTGCTGCTGTGGGCCTCGACCCATTTCCCGGAGATCGGTCGCCAGGACGGCGTGCTGACGGTTAATCCGGGAAGCGCCACCTTGCCCGACAAGGGCTCGGCGGCCAGCTTCGCGCGCCTGACCGTGGCCGACGGCAAGGTCGGCGCCGAGATCGTCAGCCTGACCTAGACGCGAGATGACCGCGCCCTCCCCTCGCGACGCCGCAGCCGACCTTCTGGTCGAGATCCACGCCCTGCCCTCCGGCTACACGAAATACGTGCGCGACCTGCGGCGGGGGCGATCACGCGCCTGGAAGTCGATGTCCGCCGACTTCATCCACGGCGTCGCGCTGGAGGCCCGGGCCTGGGATCGCCGGCGCTGGCTCGGCTATGAGCTCATCCGCTTCCACAAGGCCGCCTTTGCGGCCCTGGACAACGAGCGCGTCGCCCGCCTCGCCGAAGGCCTGGATTCCTGGGACAGCGTTGATGGCCTCGGCCGGATTCTCACCGGCGCGGCCTGGGCTCAGGGGCTGATCTCCGATGGCCTCGTCGAGGTCTGGTCGCGATCGCCTGACCGATGGATGCGACGCCTGGCGCTGGTCACCACCATTGGGCTCAACATGCCCGCCGATGGCGGGAACATCGACGCGCGCAGGACTCTGGCGATCTGCGCAAGGCTGGCCGCCGATCGCGACGACATGGTCGAAAAAGCGCTTTCCTGGGCCCTTAGGGTGCTGGCCACGCGCGAGCCGGCGGCGGTCGTCGCCTTTGTCGCCGATCACGAAGGGGTGCTGGCCGCGCGGGTGAAGCGCGAGGTGCGCAACAAGCTTTCCAGTGGGCTGAAGAACCCGCGAAGGCGCGCCTAGAGCACGATGCGATCAGGCGGATCGCCTGATCGTTGAATTGTGCTCGAGACTCAAAAGCTTGAGCGCGTTCTTATCGAAAAAGCAGTTCCCACTTTTTCGGAACGCGCTCTAGGCCTCAGCCCAGCGCTTCGACGAGGCCTTCATCCAGCGGGTCATGTGGCGCATTCCGGCGACGAGCTCACCGGCCTCGTCGTGCAGCCAGGAGTCGAACCAGGCGAACTCGGTCTTGGGGCTCGCCCCGACGCAGACGACCTGGCCGGTCTTGCGATAGGGCGTCCCCAGCCGGATCGGTCCGGCGTGGAGGGCGATCTCCGTGGCGCCGAAGAAACCGACCGCGCCGCCAAGATCGACGCCTTCGGGGAAAACGGCCAGGGCGCGGTACATCTCCTGCGGATCGCGCAGCTCACCCGCCTCGCCGCCCTTGTCCACCACATAAGCCTCGCGGACGGGCGTCGGCATGCCGACCTCAAGGCCCTCGAGGATTCGCAGGGCCTCGCGCGGCGCGGGCTCGAACGGCAATCCGCGAATGTAGGAGACCGCGTCTGGCGAGCCGCAGACGAGCGTCCCCTTGGCGATGATCTTGCCGTCCTCGTTCTCGATGAGGGCGTTCACCTGAACATCGTCTCGCCGCTCCGGCGCGTCGACGATCGCCCGGACCCTTTCTCCGTTGAGGGTGGCGTAGGTGTAGAACATGCTGACGCCGCCGCGCTTCAGCCAGGCCTCGCCGAAAAGCTCATCGAGGATGGGCCGGAGCCAGGAGAGGTGGACGGTTCCGGGGATCGTGCCGCCGCGCATGCCGATGCGCCTGGCCACCTGGTCGTTGTGGATAGAGTTGGGCGCGGCCTGCCAGCGGTTGACAGGAGTCTCCCAGGCGCCAACGATCCGGTCACGGACGGGCTGGGTAGCCTCGGTCATACGTACACCTCCTGTCCAACCCCGGGGGCCTGGCGAAGGAGGGGCCGGCTTGGCCCCGCGCCGCCTAGTTGAACACCTCGAAGAGGCCCGCGCCGCCCTGGCCACCGCCGATGCACATGGTCACCACGGCATGCTTGACCTTGCCGCGACGCTTGGCTTCCTGAAGGATGTGGCCGGTAAGCCGCGCCCCGGTCATGCCGAAGGGGTGGCCGATGGCGATCGAGCCGCCGTTGACGTTGTACTTCTCCGGATCGATGCGCAGGGTGTCGCGGCAGTAGAGGCACTGGCTGGCGAAAGCCTCGTTGAGCTCCCACAGATCAATGTCCTCAACTGTGAGGCCGTGGCGCTCCAGGAGCCTCGGCACCGCGAACACCGGGCCGATGCCCATCTCGTCCGGGCGGCAGCCGGCCACGCTCCAACCTTTGAAGACGCCGAGCGGTTCGAGCCCGCGGCGTTCGGCCTCCTTGGCCTCCATCAGCACCACGGCCGCGGCGCCGTCGGACAGCTGCGAGGCGTTGCCGGCGGTGATGAAATTGCCTTCGCCGCGAACCGGCTGGAGCTTGGAAAGGCCCTCCATGGTGGTGTCCGGACGATTGCACTCGTCGTGATCGACCGTGTAGTCGACGATGCTCTCTTCCTTGGTCTCCTTGTTGACCACCTTCATCTTGGTCTTC
>DASXGB010000293.1:0-35239 GCA_036489325.1 Caulobacteraceae bacterium | reverse complement strand
GCTCCTGCCGCGGATGCGGGCGCTGGGCGATCTCGATGAGGATGAGCCGCCATTCGAACCGGGAGACCTGACGCTTGACCTGCCGCCAGCCATCGGGGCCGAGCGCCGGCGGTTTGAGCTGGCCGGACTGGTGGCCGCCCACGCCCATCTGCTGGAGGCCTCGACGATCGACGCCTTCGATGCGCTCGATTACGCCGACGCGCTCGGGGCCCTGCTGGATACGCTGCAGATCGAGGAGGTCGCCTGGCCAGAAAGCTCCCTGGATCTGGCGCCGCCGGACATGGCCGCGCACTGGAGCGTATCGGCTCGTTTTCTGGACTCCGTGCTGGCGGCGTGGGACGCCCGGCTCGCCGAACTCGGCGTCATGGACCTCTCCGCCCGGCGCGTGGCCGTCACCCGGCGCCTGATCGAGGAATGGGAGGCGACACCGCCGCCGGGCGTCATCGTGGCCGCTGGGTCCACCGGCTCGACCAAGGCCACCGCCGACCTGCTGGCGACGATCGCCCGCGCGCCGAAGGGCATGGTCGTCCTGCCGGGGCTGGACGTGTCCCTGGCCGACGCCGCCTGGGAGCAGATCGACGACCAGCACCCGCAGGGCGCCCTCGCCCGCCTGCTGACGCGCGCCGGCATCGGCCGTGGCGAGGTTCGCCCATGGGACCTGGCCGCCGAGACCGAGACCGCCGGCCGCTGGCGGCGGCGCCTTATCAACGAGGCGCTGCGCCCGCCCGAAGCCACCGCAGACTGGCTGAGAGTCATCGACGATCTCAGGCGCGAGGCGCCGGCCGGCGTCGATCCGATCGCCGCGGGGCTCGAGGGCCTCACCGTCATAGCGGCCCGGGCCGAGGAGGAAGCAGCGGCGGCCGCTGCTGTGTTGCTGCGCCAGGCGCTGGAGACGCCCGGCAGGACCGCGGCGCTGGTGACCCCCGACACGGGCCTCGCCCGACGCGTCCAGGCGCGCCTCAGCCGCTGGGGCGTGCGTCCCGATTCCTCGGTCGGCGACAGTCTGGCGGGCGCGCCGGCCGGAGTGCTCGCCGCTCTGGTGGCCCATGCCGCGGTCAATCCGCTTGATCCGATCATCCTGCTGGCGATCGCCAAGCATCCATTGGCGCGGCTGGGTTTCGACGACGCCGATCGCGAGAAGGCGTGCGAGGCGCTCGAGCGTCGGGGCCTGCGGGTCCGGATTCCGCGCGATTGGTCCCAACTGGAGGGCGAGCTGACGGCCGCCGGTGTGCGGGGCGATCTTTCGGAGTCCCTGGCGTCGGCGGCGCTTCTGCTGCTGCGCCGGCTCAGGGACGCGCTGGCTCTCCAATCGACCGACAGCGCCGAGACAGCCGAGGCGCGAACGCGCGGCCTCGTCTCCGCGCTCGAGGCCCTGGCTGAAAGCCCGCAAGGCGCCACCGAGTTGTGGCGGGGCGCGGCCGGCGAGGCTCTCTCCCGCCTGCTGACCTCGCTGTTGCATGAGAGCGAGACGCTGCCGTCGCTGTCGACGGGCGCGTTCGCCGACCTGCTCGACGGCCTCGTTTCGCGCACCCCGTTGCGTCGAGGCGGCGCCACTCACCCGAGACTGTCGATCCTGGGCGTCCTGGAGGCGCGGCTTGTCAGCCCGGACCTGACGATCCTGGCCGGCCTGGAGGAAGGGGTCTGGCCGTCGACCACCCCGGGCGATCCGTTCCTGTCGCGGCCCATGCGCGTCACGCTCGGCCTGCCGCCACCAGAACGTCGGATCGGCCTGGCCGCTCACGACTTCGCACAGGCCGCCGCCACCCCTGAAGTGGTGCTCCTGCACACCCAGACCCGCGCTGGCGCGCCGAGCGTGAAATCGCGCTGGCTGTGGCGTCTGGAAGCCCTGGTCACGGGCGCTTGCCTGGCGCTCCCCGAGCACGGCGAGGTTCTGGATTGGGCGCGTCGGCTGGACGCACCGCTCGAGAGGCCGCCGTCGTCCTTGATGACTGCGCCGAGGCCTGCGCCGCGACCGCCGGTCGATGTCCGCCCGAAGAAGCTGTCGGTGACGGCGGTCGAACGATGGGTGCGCGACCCCTATGCGATTTACGCCCGGTACGTCCTTCGTGTCCGTCCGCTCGACCGGCCAGGCGTCGAGCCCGACGCCCGCGCCCGCGGAACGGCGGTCCACGCGGCCTTCGAACGCTTCGCCAACGAGAATCCCGGTCCAATTCCGACGGATGGCGATCGGATCTTCCGTGACCTGTTGGTGGCGGAGCTCCGCGAGGCCGGCATGACCGAGGCCCAGCTCGTCCGCGAGGGGGCGTTGGCCGCCAATGCCGCGTCCTGGGCCATGGCGTTCGAACGGGAGCGCCGCGCCGGGGCGGTGATCCACGTGGAACAGGGGGGAGAGATGAGCCTCGGCGCGGGCGGGGCTTTCATCTTGACCGCCAGGGCCGACCGCATCGAGGCGCGGGACGGCGCGGCGGATATCCTCGACTTCAAGACCGGCGCGGCGCCGACCAGAAGCCAGGTGGAGGCTTTCTTTGCCCCGCAGCTGACCCTCACGGCCGCGATCCTTGCCGCGGGCGGCTTTGCCGAGATCGGAACTCGCACGCCCGGCGAACTCGCCTATGTGCGGGTGCGTGGCGGCCGGATTCCCGGTCAGGTTTTACCCGTGGATTCCGGCGACGCCCCGGCCCTGGCGGCGGATGCGCTTCAGAAGCTGGAGCAGATGGTGGAGGCTTACGGTCAAGCATCGCGGCCCTATTGGTCGTGGACCGCGCCGCAGTTCATGGGCCGCTTCGGCGGCGACTATGACCATCTGGCCCGCCTTTGGGAGTGGGCCGTGGTCGGCGTCGATGGCGAGACCGGCGACAAGGTGGTGGCATGAGACGCGCAATCGCGCCCGCTCGGCCCTCCGATCCCGGCGTGTCGGCCTTCGTCAGCGCCCACGCCGGAACCGGCAAGACCTACACCCTCGTGGAGCGGGTGACGCGGCTGCTGCTCGCCGGCGCCGACCCAGGCGCGATCCTGTGCGTCACTTACACCAAGGCGGGGGCGGCCGAGATGCAGCGGCGCCTGTTCAGCCGACTGGGAGAACTGGCGGTCCTGCGGGACGATGATCTGCGGCGGACGCTCGCGGACCTGGACGAGGCGGAGCGCGAACTCTCCGAAGCCCGGGCCCTGTTCGCCCGCGCCCTGGAGACGCCGGGCGGCCTGAAGATCCAGACGATCCACGCCTTCTGCGAGCGGCTTCTGCGGCGTTTCCCGGTGGAGGCGGGACTCTCACCCCGCTTCACGGTCATGGACGACCAGGCGGCGGAGACCGTCGCCCGCCGCGCCCGTGACGCGGTGGCGATGCGCGCCGGCGCACACCCGGACGAGCCGATCGGCGAGGCCTATCGGCGGATGTCCGTCGAGCTGGACTTCGCGTCTTTCAATGACATGTTCGCCGAGTTCGCCCAGCGGCGAACGGCCATTGGCGACTATGCGCGGGCGTGTGAATTGCAGGGTGGCGCGTCGCTCGACGTCTGGCGGCGCTGCGGCTTCGACAGAGTCCGCTCGAGCGAGTGGGTGGCGGACCAGGCGATGGCCCGCATCCGCTGGCGCCGGTGGCGCGAGGTCGCCCAGACCTTGGTGGCAGGGCGCATGACGTCCGATCGCAAGCTCGGCGAGCGCATGGCCGCGATGAGCGAGACCTCGCCTTTCACGGGCGTCTGGGCGCTGTTCTCGACCCAGGACGGATCCGCCAGGGGAAAACTGGTCACCGCCGCGGTCGACGAGGACATACGCGCATGGCTGCTGAGCGAGCAGGCGCGCCACGGCGAGAGCTGGGCGCGGCTCGTCGCCGCGCGGGTCGCCGAGGACACGGCGGCCGTCCTGACGCTCGGCGCCGCCTATGTCTCGGCCTACGAGACCGCTAAGCGCGAGATGCATGCGCTGGATTTCGAGGACCTGGTGACACGAACGCTTTCGCTGCTCACCGAGCGCGAGGACGCGGCCTGGGTCCTGTTCAAGCTGGACAATGGCATCGCACATGTCCTGCTGGACGAAGCGCAGGACACCTCGCCTGATCAATGGCGGATCCTGACGGCGCTCACCGACGACTTTTTCCACGGTGAAGGCGCGGCCGACATCACGCGCACGGTGTTCGTCGTCGGCGACGAAAAACAGTCGATCTTCTCCTTCCAGGGCGCCCGGCCTGAGCGCCTGGCGCAGGAGGCGCAGAACCTGGAGCGGCGGGCCCTGGCCGCCGGCCTCCGCTTTTCCAGGGTCAATCTGATCCTCAGCCGACGATCGACGCCGGAGGTCCTGGCTCTCGTCGACCAAGTGTTCGCCGATCGTGAGGCGGCGCTCGGACTGGTTTCGCCAGCCGCCACGCTGCTGCGGCTCGAGCACAAGGCCCACCGTCACGTCAGCGGGAGCGTGGATCTGTGGCCACTGGAGATCGCGGACGAGGAACCTGAACGCGATCCCCTCGCGCCGGTCGACGCCGGTCCGGCCCGCAGCGCCAACAAACGTCTGGCGCGGCGCATCGCCATCGCCGTCCGGGAGATGGTCGATCGGGGCGAGGCGATCGCCGACGAGGACACCGACGAGCCGAGGCCGTGCCGCTGGGGCGACTTCCTGATCCTCGTGCGCCGGCGGGGGATCCTGTTCGATGCGATCATTCGGGCGCTGAAGGCGTCCGGCGTTCCGATCGCCGGGGCCGATCGCCTGAAACTCTCCGAGCACGGCCTCTACGCCGACCTGATGACCCTCGGACAGTTCGCGCGGTTCCCGGCCGACGACCTGGCGCTGGCCGGTCTCCTGCGCTCGCCGTTTTGTGATGTCGACGAGACGAGCCTCTTCGATCTGGCGCACGCCAGAACCGGCCGGCTGTGGACCTCGCTCGGCTCCCGGGCGCAGGAGCGCAGGGAATGGGCGGAAGCGGCGTCGTTCCTCGCCTGGGCCAAGGCCGCCGCCAGCGCCGCGACACCGTTCGAATTCTATGGCCTGGCTCTGTACCGCCGCGACGCCGAGGGACGCTCGATGCGCCAGCGCCTGCTCACTCGTCTGGGCGGGGAGGCCGAAGAGGCCCTGGACGGTTTCCTGGCGCAATGCCTGGCCGCCGAGACGGCGGGCGTGCGCGACATGGAGCGCTTCGTCGACTGGATGGCGGCCACCGAGATCGAGATCAAGCGAGAGTCGAGCGAGCGCGCAAACGAGGTGAGGGTGATGACGACCCATGGCGCGAAGGGCCTCGAGGCCCCGATCGTCATCCTGCCGGACACCGCCTCGAAGCTGTCGATGCGTCCGCCGCCGCTCATCGAGACGGAGGACGGCGGATTTCTGTGGGCGCCGCGGAAGAAGGACGATTGCGAGGCCTCCTTCCATGCCCGAGGCCGGCGCGAGGAGGCTAACGCGGCCGAATACAACCGGCTGCTCTATGTCGCCCTGACGCGGGCCAGGGACCGCCTCATCGTCTGCGGAATCCGTGCGAGGCGAGGCCATGACTCGGCGTTCAATGGCAGCTGGGGCGATTTCGTCGCCCGCGCCCTCGCCGGCCTGGAGAGCCGCGTCATTGCGGTTCCAGGCGAGGGCGACCTGAAAGGCCTTCGCTTCGGCGCCGAGCCGCAGATCGCCACAGCGATTTGGCAAGCGCGGCCGCCGATGGCGCCCCTTCCCGCCTGGATCATTCAGCCCGCGCCGGCAGAGCCCGGCGCTCGCTTGGCCGCACCGTCCCGCCTTGACGAGGATGATCGCAGCGCCGCGACCTCGCCGCTGGATTCAACTGACGGCCTGGGCCGCTGGCGCCGCGGTGAGATCGTCCACCGGCTGCTGCAAGTCCTGCCCGATCTGGCGCCGGGGGATTGGGACCAGGCTGCGGGCCGGTTGCTGGCGCGCGAAGCCGGTCTCGACGAAAGCCAGCGCGGCGAGATCATCGCCGCAGCCTTGGGTGTGCTCCGCGACGAGCGATTCTCGGCCGTGTTCGGTCCTGGCTCGCGGGCCGAGGCGCCCATCGCCGGCCGTGCCGCCACACTGCCGCCTGATCTGATCATCAACGGCCGCGTCGATCGCCTGGTCCTGGCCGAGGATCGCGTGCTTGTGGTCGACTACAAGACCAACCGCCCCGCTCCGCATAGGGTGGAGGAGGCCGATTCGAGCTACATCCGCCAGATGGCCATCTACACGGCGGTGCTCGGCGAGATCTTCCCGGATCGCAGGATCGAGGCGGCCCTGATCTGGACGGACGGTCCCAAGCTGATGCCCATTCCCGAGCCCATGCTGAAGGCGGCGCTGGAGATTCTGGCGGCATGACCTCGCGCCGGTTTCAGCGCAGCATGAAGATCTTCGGCGTCCTGCTGCTCACCCTGTCGTCGGTGACGCCCGCGTCGTCGGTATTCGTGATCATTCCAGGTGTGATCCAGCAGGCGGGCTCGGGCGTCGTCATCAGCCTGCTGGCGGCCGGCCTGGTGTCGTTCTGCATGGCCTTCGTCTACGCCGAGCTGGCCTCGGCCTGGCCGATCGCAGGCGGCGAATACGCCATGGCCGGCCAGGCGCTGGGCCCGTTCGCGGGCTATGTGCTGCTGGGCGTGAACGCGGCGACCTACACCCTGGTCCCGCCAGTCCTCGCCCTCGGCGCGGCGACCTATGTCTCCGTTATCTGGCCCCATGCGCCAGCCGTCCCCATCGCCGTGGGCATGATCCTGGTCTCCACCTTCTCGGGAATCCTCAATGTCCGCGTGAACGCCTGGGTGACCGGCGTCTTCCTGGCGGTGGAGGTCGTCGCCCTGATCGTCGTCGCGGCGCTGGGTTTCGCCCATCCGGCCCGCTCGCTGACCGAGGCCATCCTCCATCCGGTGATGGCGACGGGGGCCGGGCTCTCCGCGACGCCGCCGCTGGCCATAGCCCTCTCGACAACCGTGGCCATCTTCGCCCTCAACGGCTACGGCGCGGCCGTCTACTTCAGCGAGGAGATGCACGAGGCGCCGAAGCGGATCGCGCGCACCATCGTGCTGGCGCTCGTCGCGACCCTGGCCCTCGAGTTCGCGCCGACCCTGGCCATTGTCATCGGCGCCCCGGACATCGCCTCGACGGTCCGCTCGGCCAGCCCATTCGGAGATTTTGTGCAGGCCCTCGGGGGCCGCGGCCTGGCGGTCGCGGTGAGCCTCGCCGTCGCCTTCGCGATCGTCAACGCGGTGATCGCCTCGCTGCTGATCAACGCCCGTATCCTTTATGCCAGCGGCCGCGACGGTGCCTGGAATCACCTCGTGAATGACATCTTCACCCGCCTGCACGTCCGGTTCGACTCGCCGTGGGCGGCGATGCTGGTCACCGGCGCAGCGGGAGTCGCCTGCTGTTTCATTCCGCTCAAGGTGCTGTTGGTGCTGAACGGCATGGGGGTGGTCGTGACCTATGTGTCCATGTGCGTGGCGGTGATTGCCGGCCGGCTCAACGGCTCGTCCCGACACGCCCACTACCGCATGCCCTTCTTCCCCGTGGCGCCGATCGTCGGCCTGATGGCCCTGGCCGGGGTCGTCGCCGCCGGCTGGATCGACGCCGAGGTTGGCCGGCCGAGCCTGCTCGTCACCTTCGCGGAGATGGCCCTCTTCGGCGGCTACTACCTCTGGCGCCGGCGGTCGGGGGGATTCGCCTGGGCGCTTTCAGGGATGGAGAACTCACCTCCGCTCACGGACACCGCACGAAATCTCGAAGTCGGCGCCAGTTGACGACTCGCCAAGCCTGACTACATCCGGACATTCCCTTTCAGGAGCCTTTCATGAGCACAGTCGCGGTCACCGACTCCACGTTCGAGTCCCAGGTGCTGAAGGCGCCCGGACCGGTTCTGGTGGACTTCTGGGCCGAATGGTGCGGCCCGTGCAAACAGATCGGTCCCGCACTCGAACAGATCGCCGGCGAGCTGGGCGACAAGATCACCATCGCCAAGCTGGACATCGAGGAAAGCCCGACCACGCCGTCGCGCTACGGCGTGCGCGGCATTCCCACCCTGATGCTGTTCCGCGACGGCCGGATGGCGTCGATGAAGGTGGGCGCCATGCCCAAGCAGAAGATCCTGGACTGGCTCACCGAGGCCGGCATCGCCGAGGAGGCCGCCTGAGCGGTCTCGATCAGTCGTTCCAGCTGGCGCCGTCGCGTTCGGTGAGCGCGATCGCCGCCGACGGCCCCCAGGTTCCAGCCGCATAGCCCTTGGGCGCCATGCCGGTCGCCGCCCAGCCGGCACGGATCGAATCGATCCATGTCCATTGCGCCTCAACCTCGTCGCGGCGGACGAAGAGCGTGGGATCGCCGTCCATCAGGTCGAGCAGCAGGCGCTCGTAGGCGATTCGCCGCCGCGCTTCCGAAAAGGCGTTGGGCAGGCTGATATCGAGCGGCGCCTCGCGAAGGCGCATGCCCGCGCGATCGAGGCCCGGCTCTTTGGACATCAGGCGCAGGCTGACGTTCTCTTCGGGCTGCAGGCCGATGATCAGCTTGTTGGGCTGCAAGGCCGCGCCGGGACCTGAAAATATCGAGTGCGGCACGCACTTAAACTGGATGACGATCTCGCTCCGTCGCTTGGCCAGTCGCTTGCCCGTGCGCAGGTAGAACGGCACCTTCTGCCAGCGCCAATTGTCAACGTGCGCCTTCAGCGCGACGAAGGTCTCTGTGGTGCTGGGTCTCCCCAGCTCATCAAGATAGCCCTTGACCGGCGCGCCGTTGATCGAGCCGGCCTCGAACTGGCCAAGCACGCTGTGCGTGCGCACCGCGTCGGCGCCGATGGGCCGAAGGCACCTCAGGACCTTGACCTTTTCGTCGCGCACCGAGGCAGCGTCGAATGTCGCCGGAGGCTCCATGGCGGTGAGCGCCAGCAGTTGGAGTATATGGTTCTGAACCATATCGCGCAGCGCGCCGGTCTCGTCGTAGAAGGCCTGCCGCCCCTCCAGCCCGACGGTCTCGGCGACCGTGATCTCCACGTGGTCGATGCCTCGCGCGTTCCACAGCGGTTCGAAAAGAGTGTTGGCGAACCTCAGTGCGATCAGGTTCTGGACCGTTTCCTTGCCCAGGTAGTGATCGATGCGGAAGGTCCGATTCTCCGGAAACCGGGCGGCCACGGCGTCGTTGATCGCCCGGCTCGAGGCGAGGTCGCCGCCGAGGGGCTTTTCAAGCGCCAGGCGGGCGCGGTCGCCGGCGAGGCCGGCTTTGGCCAGGCCGTCGATGGTCGGCCCGAAAAGGCTGGGCGCGGTCGACAGAAAGATGGACAGGTCCTTGGGGGCTGTGTCGCCGACCGCCTCTGCGAGCGCCGAAAACGGCTCAGGCGACGAAACGTCGGCGCTGCGATAGCGCAACCTGGCCAGGAACCGGGCGAGGACGTCAGGCTTCAGCCGGTCGTGGTCGACGAATTCGGCCAGCACGTCGCGGGCCTTGTCGCGGTACCAGTCATCGTCGCCGGCGCTGCGGGCGGTGCCAACGATCACCAAGTCGGAGGGGAGCAGTCCGTCGCTGTCCAAGCCGAACAGCGACGGCAGTAGCATGCGCCGCGCCAAGTCGCCCGTCGCTCCAAACAGGAGCAAAGTCTTCATCCGAATCCTCTTTGGGAAAAACGCGGGCGCCCAGAGCGGCGCTATTAGACGTCCGACTCAGTCAGGCCAAGTCTTGGGGCTCATCGCCAGCACATCGCCGATGAAGTGAAGCGAGCCGCAGATGATCACATGCGGGGGCCGGCCCTCCGTTGCGAGAGCCATGGACAGGGCTGCGGAGACGTCAACCGCGGTGGTTGCAGTCAGGCCGACGGCGCTCGCCGCGACCGCGAGATCTTCGGCCGGGGTGGCGTTGGGCGAGGAGAAGCCGGTAGCGATCACCTGCGGGCCGAGGGTGGCGAGCGCGCCAAAGAAGCCCTTGGCGTCCTTGCGGCCGAGCATTCCGACGATCAGCACCACGGGACGGTCATCCCGCGCGGCCAGACGCCCGGCCGCCGCCGCCAGGGCCTCGGCGGCGTGGGGATTGTGCGCGCCGTCGAGCCATAGGTCGGCCTCCCGTGCCCGGGCCAGCAAGGCCAGCGGGCCCGTGGTCAGCCGCTGGAAACGTCCCGGCCAGATGACGCCCGCGACGCCCTGGCCAACCGCCGCATCATCGATGCGCGCGCCCTCGACGCCGAGCATGACGGCGCTCGCCAGGCCGGCATTGGCGAACTGGTGCGGCCCGAAGAGACCAGGCGAAGGCAGGTCCAGGAGCCGGTCCGCCAGCTGCACGACCAGCCGCCCGCGCTCCTCCCAGGCGTCGAAGTCCCGACCCATGAGATGGAGCGGCGATCCCGCCCTCTGGGCCTCGGCTTCGATAACCGCGAGGGCCTCGTCCTGCTGGTGGCCCACGAACACCGGCGCGCCGGGCTTGATGATCCCGGCCTTTTCCCAAGCGATCTTGGCGAGTTCCGGCCCCAGCCATTCGAGATGGTCCAGATCGACGGGTGTGATGACGCTGGCGGCGGGGTGTTCGAAGACGTTGGTGGCGTCGAAGCGACCGCCCAGGCCGACCTCGACAATGGTCAGGTCCGCCGGCGTCTGGGCGAAAGCATGGAGCGCCAGCGCGGTGGTGATCTCGAAGAAACTGATGGGTGCGCCGGCGTTGGCCGCCTCGACCTCGTCGGTCCTCTGCGCCAGCTCTTCGTCGGAGATCAGCCGGCCGGCGATGCGGATCCGTTCGGCGAAGCGGACGAGATGCGGCGAGGTCAGAACATGGGCCCTCAGGCCCGCCGCCTCGGCGATGGCTCTCAGGAAGGCGACGGTCGATCCCTTGCCGTTAGTGCCGGCGACGTGGATCACCGATCCGAGACGATCCTGCGGACGGCCCAGAGCGTCCAGCAGGCGCTCGACACGACCGGTCGAGAGGTCGATCAGGGTGGGGTGAAGGGCGCGCAGGCGCGCGATCGCCTCGTCCGAGGCGCGGATCGGATCGTGATCGATGACGGGCAGAGGGGCCAGGGCGGTCAGGCAGCCTTGCGGTTGGCGCGGCCGGCCATCAGGGTGTGCAGGATCGATCCGAGCACCGCGGGCAGTTCCTGGCGAGCCACGACCCGGTCGACCATGCCGCGTTCCACCTGGAACTCGGCGGTCTGGAAGCCAGGCGGGAGGGCTTCACGGATGGTGTCCTCGATGACCCGCCGCCCGGCGAAGCCGATCAGGGCCGACGGCTCGGCCAGATGGACGTCGCCGAGCATGGCGTAGGAGGCCGTGACGCCGCCCGTGGTTGGATCGGTCAGCACGACGACATAGGGCAAGCCGGCCCGGCGCAGGCGCTGGATGGCGGCTGTCGTGCGGGCCAGCTGCATCAGAGACAGGGTGCCTTCCTGCATGCGCGCGCCGCCCGAGGCGGTGAAGATCACGAAGGGAACACTCCGCTTCACGGCCTCGTCGATTGCCGCCAGGAAAGCCTCGCCGGCCGCGGCGCCGAGGGACCCGCCCATGAAAGCGAAATCCTGGACCAGGACGACCGTGGTCTGGCCGCCGATCTCGCCCACGGCGAGCGCCATGGCGTCGGTCTCGCCGGTGTTCTTGCGCGCCGTCGCCAGGCTGTCCTTGTAGGGTTTGCCGTAGGTGAACTCTAGGGGATCGTCCTTGGTCCTGGGCAAGGGCAGGGTCTTGTGGCGGCCTCCGTCGAACGTATAGGCGAAGCGCAGATTCGGACGGATACGCATGTGGCGACCGGATGGTGTGACCCACAGCGCCGCTTCCAGGTCGGGGCGATAGATCATCTCGCCCGTGTCTGGACACTTTTCCCAGAGGTTCTCAGGCGTCTCGTTTCGAGAGACGAGCTTGCGCACGCCAGGCGCGATCTTGGCCAGCCAGCCGCCGCGCTCGCGGGCGACCGGCAACACTGGATTGCGGATCGGTCGCTTTTTCTTGTCGTCGGTCAGGGCCATGTTCAGCCTCTCGCCCGCGCGGAATGGACAGCCTGAGCCATGGCGGCTGCTCTATCCAGGACTTTCGCCGCAGGATCACGGTTTAGTGCAAGAGCTGTGGATATCTCGTCCACCAGGGCAGAGCCGACCACCGTGGCGTCGGCGATGCGGGCGACTTCGGCGGCGCGCTCCGAAGTGCGGACGCCGAAGCCGACCGCGACCGGCAAGCCGGAAACCTCGCGCACGCGCCTCACCTGGGCGGCAATGGCGCCCGCATCCGCCTCCTTGCCGCCGGTGACGCCGGTGACGGAGACGAAATAGACAAAGCCGCGAACGCGTCGAGCGACGATCGCCATTCTCGCCTCGTCCGTGGTCGGGGTCGCCAGGCGTATTAGGGCGAGATCGTGAGCTTCCAGGGCGTCGGCCAAGGGGTCGGCCTCCTCCGGTGGGACATCGACCATGATCAGGCCATCGACGCCGGCTGCCGCGGCCGCCGAGGCGAAGGCGTCGAGACCGAACGTTAGGACCGGGTTGTAGTACCCCATCAGGATGATCGGCGTGGCCGCGTCTGCGTCCCGGAACCGCCTGGCCAGGGCCAGGACACCCGCCGTATCGGCGCCGGCGGCCAGGGCGCGCGAGGCGCCGCGTTGGACGGCCGGGCCATCGGCCATGGGATCGGAAAATGGCAGGCCCAGCTCGATGAGGTCGGCGCCGGCGGCCGGTAAGGCCTCCAGGATCCGCCAGGATGTGTCGGGATCGGGATCGCCGGCGACCACGTAGGGCACAAAGGCCGCGAGGCCTTTGCGTTCCAGATCCGCGAACCGCGCCTCGATCCGGCTTACGCCCATGACCGGCCCTCCAGGCGCGGGGCGATCGCCGCCAGGTCTTTGTCGCCTCGACCGGAAAGTCCCAGCACGATGACGCCTTCTGGGCCGGTCTCCGCGGCCACCTCGCCGAGTTTCGCCAGGGCGTGAGCCGATTCCAGCGCCGGCAGAATCCCCTCCAGCCGGGTGCAGAGCGCAAACGCGTCCACGGCCTCCTCGTCGGTTGCGGTCAGGTATCGGGCGCGGCCGGCGTCTTTCAGGAAGGCATGCTCGGGGCCAATGCCTGGATAGTCGAGACCCGCCGAAATCGAGTGCGCCTCCAGGACCTGGCCGTCGCGATCCTGCAGTAGATAGGAGTGCGCGCCGTGCAGGACGCCCGGCCTGCCGCCATTGAGCGCCGCGGCGTGCCGGCCGCTTTCCATGCCCTCGCCCGAGGCTTCCACGCCATAGAGACGCACATCTTCATCGGCGAGGAAGGGATGGAAGAGGCCGATGGCGTTCGATCCGCCGCCGACGCAGGCGATCAGCGCATCCGGCAGACGGCCCTCCGCCTCCAGGATCTGGGCCCGGGTCTCGCGGCCGATCACGGTCTGAAAGTCACGCACCATCATAGGATATGGGTGCGGGCCGGCCGCTGAGCCAATCAGGTAGTAGGTGTCGGACACATTGGCGACCCAGTCGCGGAGCGCCTCATTCATCGCATCCTTGAGCGTCGCCGAGCCACTCTCTACAGGCCGGACTTCGGCTCCCAGGAGCTTCATGCGCTGAACGTTCGGCGCCTGTCGCTCGATGTCGACCGCGCCCATGTAGACCACGCAGGGGAGGTCAAAGAGGGCGCAGGCTGTGGCTGCGGCGACTCCGTGCTGACCGGCGCCGGTCTCGGCGATGATCCGTGTCTTGCCCATCCGCCGGGCCAGCAGGATCTGGCCCATGCAGTTGTTGATCTTGTGCGAACCGGTGTGGTTCAGTTCCTCGCGCTTGAGCCAGATCCGCGCTCGGTGATGCTCGGAAAGGCGGCTCGCGAAATAGAGCGGACTCGGCCGGCCGACATAGGTCGTAAGATAGCTCTCGAGTTGCGCCTGGAAGGCGGGATCGGCCTTGGCCTCGGCGTAGGCTTGCTCGAGGGCGAGCACCAGCGGCATCAGGGTTTCGGGCACGAACCGGCCGCCGTAATCGCCAAAGCGGCCGCGCGCGTCCGGCCAGGCGTCATAGTCATTCGGAGCGGGATAGGTCAGATTCAGGCTCTCGGGCTGGCTTGCGCCGCGGCCAGGAAACGGCCGATCAGAGCGGGGTCCTTTAGGCCGCCGGGTCCTTCCACGCCAGAAGAAACGTCCACCATCGGTGCGCCCGAAACGGCGATGGCGGTGGCGACATTGTCAGGATCGAGACCGCCGGCGAGAAACCAGGGCCGGGCGTATCGGCGTCCGGAAAGCAGCGACCAGTCGAACGGCGCGCCATGGCCGCCTGGGCGGGACGCCGCCACCGGCGCCCTGGCGTCGAACATCAGATGCTCGGCTACGAACTGAAAATCGTCAGCAGCCGCGAGATCTGACGCTTCACGGACCTGGATCACCTTGATGACCCCTGCCCCGCTGAGGGCGGCGACCTCGGCGACGCGCCCCGGCGCCTCGGCCCCGTGTAACTGGATAAAATCGGGGTGGAGCTGTGCGCGTATCGTGGCGAGAAGCTCGTCGGTGGGATCGACCGTGACGGCCACGATCCCTGAACGGCCCCGGGCGATGGCCGCCAGAGCGACAGCGTCTTCGATTGAAATCCATCGTGGGCTGGCCGGAAAGAAGTTGAAACCGACGAAGGCGGCGCCGCCGTCGAGCGCCGCTTCCAGCGCCGGAGGGGTCGATAGGCCGCAGATCTTAGCGATCGCCATCGCGCGCAAAGTCTCGTCAGCTAACGGGCCCGAAAATGGGTCGCGGCGGGGATTTAAGGGGACTGGCCGCGGTTCGCCAGCGGTCCACGGTCAGCTGCTACTCGGACATCGACCGGTTCGCCGTCAGATAGCGGATGAGCGCCCGGACCCCGAAGGTCCACGGCGGGGCGGCGTCGGAAGTTGTGACGCAGTTGACCAAGGCGCCGAGCTTGGCCGAGCGAATGGTGACGACGTCGCCGACCTTGTGGGTGAAGCCCTGGCCCGGCCCGTTCCTGTCCTGCACGGGCGCAAATAGAGTCCCGAGAAACAGCATCATTCCGTCTGGATACTGATGTTCGGCGTTGAGAGTCTGGGCGACAAGATCGGCCGGGTCGCGGCTGATTCGCCGCATCGAGCTCCGGCCTTGTAGACGAAAGCTGTCCGGCCCCTCGACTTCGACCTCCACCTCGGCGGATCGAACATCGTCAAGGTCGAAAGTATCGTCGAACAGGCGCACGAACGGGCCGATGGCGCATGAGGCGTTGTTGTCCTTGGCCTTGGTGAGCAGGAGGGCGCTGCGGCCCTCGAAATCGCGGAGATTGACGTCGTTGCCGAGGGTGGCGCCGACGATCGCGCCGGTGGAGGCGCAGGCGAGCACCACCTCAGGTTCAGGATTGTTCCACACCGATTTCGGGTGGATTCCGATCGGCGAGCCCAGACCGACCGCCGACATCGGTTGAGCCTTGGTGAAGATTTCGGCGTCGCGGCCAAGACCCACCTCGAGATACTGCGACCAAAGGCCTTCGCCTGTGAGTACGGCCTTGATGGCGTCCGCCTGCGGCGAGCCTGGCGTGACGGCGGTTACGCCTTCGCTGAGGCTGGCGGCCAGTTCGGCGCGGACGCGTCTTGCCGCCTCCGGATTCCCTTTGGCCCGTTCCTCGATCACCCGCTCTATCAGGCTATCGGCGAAGGTGACGCCCGCCGCCTTGATGGCTTGCACATCGCACGGCGCGAGGAAGCGGCTTGACCGCGGATCGGCTTCAAATGTGGCCGCCAGGGCCGCTTCGAGGGAATTCAACCTCGTCCCGGCGTGTCCGCGCACCTGGGCGGCAACCTCGTCAAGCTCAAGCAGGTCGCCGACTGTCAGGGCGAGCGCTGAGAGGTCGAAAACGCCGTCCTCACGCACCACCACCGGCCGCGGCCCCGGGTGAGGTCCATCCAGCCACACCCGTCCGATCAGGCAACCGACCAAGCCATCCGTCGGCAATATCTCGGTCAGAGTCGGCGTCACGTTTTCAATCCGTAGAAGGCGGCGGCCGTGCGCCCGAAGATCCATTCGGCGTCGGTCGGACCGACATGACGGGTGACGCCGCGCGAAGCGATGTCCAGCCAAGTAAGATAGTCGCATGAGCGATTGAGGACCGGCCAATCGCTGCCCCACATCAGACGTCTGGGACCGAAGGCGTCGAAGAGGGCGTCCACATATGGCCAAAGATCGCCCTCCGCGCGCCCAGGCGCGGCCTCGGTGACCAGGCCCGAAAGCTTGCAGAAGCATTCAGACTCGCTGGCGATGGCCCGGATCTCACTCGCCCAGGGCTCCAGTGCGCCGGCCATTATGTTGGGCTTGGCGCCGTGGTCGATGACGATGCGGAGACCTGGCCATCGGTCGGCGAACTGACGCAGGATCGGCAGGTGACGGGGCATGACCAGGGCGTCGAAGGTCAGTCCGGCCTCTGTCATCGCCTCGATCGCCGGCGCCAGAGTGGGTCGGAGCATCCAGGCGTCGTCCGCTAGGTCCTGGATCATCGGGCGTAGTCCGACGACTTTCGGCGACGCGCTGAGATTGGCGATTTGGATAGCCGCATCAGGGGCTTCGAAATCGACCCAACCGATCACTCCGGCGACGAAGGGCGTGCGCGCGGCGAGGTCGATCAGAAAGGCGGTCTCGGCTGGGCTGGGCGCGGCCTGTATCAGGACCGTCGCTTCCATGCCGCTTCGTTCAATCAAGGGCGCGAGATCGCCGGGAAGGTAGTCGCGGTAGATGACGCCAAGGTCCGGCGTCAGCCAGCCGTAGTCACCGCGTTCAATGCGCCAGAAGTGCTGGTGCGCGTCGATCCTCACAGACGAATGACGCCCTTGCGAAGGATGAGATTGCCGTACAGGCGAGTCTCGCCGGTGGCGATGATCGCGAACGCCGCTTTGGCTCGCTCGTAGAACGCGAGACGTTCGATCGCCTCGATCTGACCATGATAGCCGACTTCGCTCAAAGCCAAGCGGAAGTCCCCGACGATTTCCGGCTCGCTTTCGGGTGCGTCGACCACGATCATTCGGTAAGCGGCGACGAGTGCGAAATCGTCGAGGGGCAAAACGCCTAGCACGGCCCTCGCCATTCGGACGGCATCGATGCCGGCGGCCCGGCTAAGGCGACGGGCCAAGGATTCGGCTGGAAAGTTGGCGTCGGCGATCACGATCTCATCGCCGTGACCCATGGCGCGCAGCGCCGCCAGGAGCTCCGGGCCGAGTAGCGGATCGATACCTTTCAACATGGCGTCGGGGCGTCTTGCGGGATGAGTTTCTCGTGCTTCAGCTCCGCCCAGAGGTCCGGCGGGATGCTGACATCAAAGCTCGCCACGTTGTGACTTACCTCATCGGGCGTCCGCCCGCCGGCGAGGACGCAGACCGCTGCCGGGCCATAGAGTGGATAGCGCAGAGCTGCGGTCGCCAGATCGACCCCGTGGCGCGCGCAGACCGTCTGCAAGGCTGCGGCCGCGCTGAGAATCGCCGGCGAAGCGTCGG
The DNA here is from genome assembly GCA_036489325.1 of Caulobacteraceae bacterium. Classification (GTDB taxonomy): domain Bacteria; phylum Pseudomonadota; class Alphaproteobacteria; order Caulobacterales; family Caulobacteraceae; genus Acaudatibacter. The sequence goes on along the minus strand of DASXGB010000293.1, from coordinate 17,937 downwards.
CGTAATCGTATTTGGCGCCGGGCGCGGAGCCAGTGGCTAGAATGCCGCTGTTGAACGGGCCACCCATAACTACGCCGACCCCCTTCTTCTGACAGGCCGGCAGCACGCTCGTCAGCGCCGACGGATCAAGGAGAGTATAGCGGCCCGCAAGCAGGAAGAGGTCGGGATCGGCCAGGGCAAGCAATCGTTCGCACGGCGCGCATTCGTTGACGCCCGCACCGATTGCCTTGACGACCCCACCTGCCCGCAACTCGCTCAGCGCCCGCCAGCCACCGGATTCCATCAGCTCGGCGATCTTCGCCTCGGCCGCGGCGGGCGAACCATGGGTGGCGACATCTACGTCGTGGACGAAAAGGATGTCGACCCTGTCCCGGCCGAGCCGGGACAGACTCGCCTCCACAGACCGCATCACCCCATCCCAGGAATAGTCGAAAGCCACCTTCAAGGCCGGGGTTTCTACATAGATGCCGCCCGATCCTTCACCTGCGGCGCTGGGTTCAAGCAACCGGCCGACTTTGGTGGAAAGAAGCGGCGAGCCGTCTCCGCCCAACGCCTCGCCCAGGCGCCGTTCGGCCAGCCCAAGGCCGTAGAGCGGGGCGGTGTCAAAATAGCCCAACCCGAGGTCCAGCGCCCGCCGCACGGTCGCCTGCGCCTGAGCGTCGGTGAGCGCGATATGCATGTTGCCAAGCGGCGCGGTCCCAAATCCCAAGGCGGTGAAAGCAAGGCGCTCGCCCGCGCGGGTGACCAGAGTCCGGATCGCGGCCGCGCCCGTCATTGGCGCAACGTGGGACAGCAGCGTGGCGGGGTCAACGCGCCGCGACGCGAGCGGGGTTAGTAGTGTCGGCGACAAAGACTGGGGTGCGCGAGCGCACTGATGACAGAACATCATCCTGAGCCCGTTCGAAGACGACGGCATGAACCGCTACCACGCCAGCAAGCTCTTCATGGGAGCCGCCGCTATCGGCGAGCGTGGCGTAATGCAGGCGGACGTGGTCCTGATCCAGGCCGAACAGAAGCTGATGGACAAGGCGGACCAGCTGGTGGTGCTGGTCGACTCGAGCAAGTTCGCCGCCTCAGCGACGTTCCTGGTCTGCGCGCTCAGCGAAGTCGATATCGTCATCACCGACGAGGCGGCCAGCGAAGCCGACATCGGGATGCTCAAACGGCACGACATCGAGGTGATCATCGCCCACTAGGGGCGCCGCCGCCTAACGGGCCAGGTTGAAGCTCGGCGGCTCGCCTTCGACCCTCAAGCGCCTCCTGGATCTTGCCGTAGGCGGGACGGTCGAGCCGGTAGGCGAGAAAGACTACGGCGCCCAGCACAAAGATCGCCGCCACGCCCAACCCGTAAATCAGCCCGAGATTGCGCAGCGTTTCTTCGGGAATTTCGACGGCCGTTGTCGCGTGTGCGGCGAGGTTGGTTGGAAAGCGGATGAGGTCTAGTCCGACGCCGGCCACCAGCACGCCAAGGCCCGAGGCGGCTTTGGCCGAGAAATTGAGGCCAGCGTAATAGAGCGCCTCGCGCCGCGTGCCGAAGAGGAATTCGTGTTCGTCGGCCGCATCGGCCATCATCGACTGGAAGCCGATGCCGGCGCACCCCACGACCGCGCCCATGACGATCGCTAGTCCGATCAGGATCGCATCGAGGATCAGTCCTTCGGCGGGAAGGACGCCGAGGATCCGCATCATGGGTACGATGGCGTAGTAGGCGACAAAGATCACGAAACAGCCACTGACCACGGACCGCTTTTCAAACCGGTTGCTCAGAAAGACGCTGATCGGCACGCCGATCACGAGGCCCGCTGGGGCCGACAAGGCGATCACCCCGATGACTCCGCCCGGGAGTTTCCAGAAGAAGGTGGCGATGTGCTGGAAGAGCGTCGCCGCGGTTCCGGCCGCAATAAAGAGCAGGAGCAGGGAGCAGAACAGGATCACGAAGGATCGGTTGCGGAAGATCTCGCCCACGTCACGAATGAATCGCCTCACCAGCGACCCGCTGGGTGGAGCGATGCGGTGCAGGCGGGGCAAGGCGCGCAGAGTCCCAAGCGCCGAGAACAGCACCGCCGCAAGCATCGCCAAGCCGCACGCCCAGCCAAACGGGGCGTAGGCCTGGCGGTGGAGAAGGCCGCCGGCGCCACGCATGAAGACTCCGTAGCCCAGTCCCACCGCAGTGGCGGTTCCCGCCACGCTCAGGAGGAATCGCGCGGCGACGATGTTGGTGCGCTCGGCGTAATCATCGGAGAGCTCCGCACCGAGCGCGATGTAGGGCAGGAAATAGAATGAATGGGAGACCCTGAGGACGACGGAAATGAGGGTCACATAGGCGAACAGGGTGGGTCCCGATAAGCCGGCCGGGAGGGAAAACATAAGGCCCAATCCCACCGCCATGGGAAACGCGGCCCCGAGCATGAATGGGTGTCGGCGACCCCAGCGCGACCAACTGTTGTCAGAAATCGATCCAACGAGCGGATCAACCACGGCATCAACCGTCAAGGCGAGAAACAGCGACAACCCGGCAAGGCTGTTCGCCATGCCGCACACCTCGGTCAGGTAGTAGAACAGAAAGGTGGCGAGGCACGCCTGAAAGACCGCGTCGCCTATGTTGCCAGCGCCGTAGACAGCCAGAAGTCCGAGGCCGAGCGGGCGGCGCCTGAGTTCGGCGGCGTCCGCGGAGGGGAGGGCGCGACTATCGGTCATTGTCTGGCGAAGACCGTTTGGGAGCCCCGCCGCGACTGGGTCCCCCCTCCCGGAGCCGCGCCCATCCATGTGGGCGTCAGAACGATTTCTCGATGCGGATGCCGTATTGGCGCGGCGCGGCCGCGTTGCGGATATAACGCAGGGTCGGAGGCACAGTCGGCGGGTTGTTGGGAATATTGGTGAAGCCGGACGCCAGGCCGAAGTACTGCTCGTTCAGAAGATTTGTCCCATAGGCGCTGATGGTCAGGCCATGTCCGGCGTCCAGGGTCAGTTGCGCCGCCAGATTGTTCACCGGCCTCAAGTGGTTGAACTGGGCGTCCAGCGGGCCCTTTTGGAATGGCAGAGCCCACTGACTGGACACGTAGCCGTAGTCGATGCGCGGCGTCAGTGTCATTCCGTTGCTGAGCGCCACGGCGTATTGGGCGCCGGCATTCAGGGTCCAGTTTGGTGCGAACGGCTGCTGGGCGCCGCCGACATCTTCCGGCCCGGTCGGTCCGCCAAGAATCCCTGCGCGCGAAGATAGGCGGCTGTGCAGGTAAGAGCCGCCGAAATTGAACGACAGCGGTCCGAAAGCGCCCTGTCCCTCGGCTTCGAGGCCATAGATCACGGTGACGCCCGGGACATTCTGGATGACCGACATGCCGCCCGCCTGGGCCTCCCCGCCCTGGCCGGCGTATGTCAGCTGGAAGTTCCTGTAGGTGGTGTAGAAGCCATCAAACTGTGTGCGCAGGTGGCCATCGAAGAGGGTCGATTTCCAGCCGGCCTCATAGTCGTCGAGGTCTTCCGGGAAGAATGGCACGACGCCGTTGCCGGCCCCGAACGGAAGGGGCGTGGTGTTGACCCCACCAGGCTTATGGCCGGTGGCCACCAGGGCGTAGAGCATATTGTTGGGGTCGACCCGCCAGTTGATCGAAAGCTTGCCGGTCAGCTTCGAATCCGGCTGGGAAAGATGGGCAACTTCAGTTCCGAGGGGAAAGCCGAAGAACAGGATGGTGGTGGCGTCATCCAGCGTGAACACCGAGTGCGTGTATCGGGCGCCGGCTTCCACGGTCAGCGTCGGCGTGATGTCGTAGCTGACCTGGCCGAAGCCGGCCTCAGTCGTCTTGGGCGTGCGGTAGTCGAGGAGGATATCGAGCGGCGGCTCGTGAATGTCGAAGCCGGTGAGGCCGAAGGGAATTCTGACCACATCGTCCTGGTAGTAGCCGCCGACAACCCAACGGAAGGGTCCCGTGCTCGGCGAGATGATGTTCACTTCCTCCGACCAGATGTGCTCTTTGCCGATGACCGCGAAATAGGCGCTCTCGATGGCCGTGCCGTCGATGTCGCCGTTGGATGCTCCACGGCCGATCTGGTAGCCAGAGATTGACTTGAGGACGATGCCGGAAGGGAGCGTGTAGGCGACGTTCAGCACCGTCCGGTTAAACGTCTCAATGCCCAGCAGGCGGCCATTGTTCATGACGTTGAAAAGGCCGGTGTTGTCGGCGAATTGTCCGCCGGTCAGGGGCAGCGGACTGGTTGGCAGACCGCCGGTTTCGACGTGATGATAGTCGTCCTTGAGCGTTATCCGCAGCGCCGGAGTTGGCTGCCACAACAGACTGATGCGACCGTCGGCTTGGTCGAGGTGACCCGGGTGGTCGACCGGATTGACGTCCTTCCAGAAGCTGTCGCGGTGCTCGAGATTGGTGGCTAGGCGGATCGCGAAGGTATCTGTCACGGGGATGTTGACCGCGCCGCGCAGTCGGACATCGTTGTAGTTGCCGTATTGGCCTTCGGCGAAACCGTTGTAGCCGTTCAAGTTCGGATCAACGGACGTGATGAAGATTGCCCCGCCGCTGGCATTGGCGCCGGCGAACGTGCCCTGCGGCCCCCTCAGGACTTCGACGGTCGCAAGGTCATAGTAAGGTTCGTCCTGGAAGAACCCGGGGAAGGTGGCGACGCCGTCGCGATAGACCACGACGCCCGACGGCGTCTGGATGTTGCTCTCTTCCTTGCCAATGCCGCGGATATTGAAGTCGTAACCCAGCCCGAAATTGTTGACCGACAGGGCCGGCACGGCGAACTGCAAGGTGTCGACCGAGAAAACATTCCTTTTCGCGAGCTGGGCGCCAGAAAAGACGCTGGCGGCGATCGGCGCCGCCTGCAGATTGACGGCTCGCCGTTCGGCGGTGACAACCAGTTCCTGCAAAGTGGTGGAGCGTGACGCGGCTTCGTCGGCCGCCTCCGCATGGGCTCCGCCCGCCAAAGCGCTGATGGCGAGGGCCAGGATCGAGACCGACCCGCGAAGCCAGAATCCCGTATTCGACGGACGCATGATCCTCCCCTCGTTTTCCTCCGCCGCCCGATCGTAGAGTCAGGTCGGCCTGATTGAGAGAGAGTGCACAAAATCGATACTGCGTCAATTTGATCGATTATGCGCGTTCTGGCGCGCCAAGACTCTCAGCGACGCGGTCGGAGACGACGTAACGGACTGGCCAATCCGGTGAAGGTCGCCATCGCCCATCCTGCGTCGGAGAGTCGCCTGACTGGCGGAGTCAGGTCTTTCCGGCCGCGGGCCCGTAGGCGAAGCGCGCCGCATGGACGCCGCGATCACCCGAGCAGGAGCGCAGTGTTAGCCCTGGAGCTGCAGCGATCTGGATCGGGACGTCCGCAGGTCCTTCGACGAGGGCGGCGAACCCCTCGGAGTCGCGCTCCAGTTTGACCGTGACATCACCCACGGCTGTTGGGACCACGCCTCCCGCATGGTCCAGACCGGCGAGGTCGGGCGTGACGGCAATGGCGGAAAAACCTGGGCCGGCGGGCGCGACCCCGAGCAGGCGCCGTGACAGCTGCCAGGTCGGCGAAGCCGAGAAACCGTGGCACAGGCTGGCGCTCGGACGGAAGCTCTCCCAGAGCGTCGTCGCGCCGGCCTCCAACATCGGGCCGTAGCGCGCGCGCATCTGGGCGAGGGCGACGCCAAACATCCCCGCGTCGGCCAGGGCGTCATAGACGAAATGGCTGTAGAATGTATTGGCGAGAACGACGCCCTCCTCGGTATCGAGGATGTCGCCTTCGGGAGCAATCGGCGGCGCGGCGGTGAAGGTGAGCCGGGCGCCGTCCGTGATCCGGGCAAGCGCCCGCTGGCGCTGGCCGGGATCGGGCGATGCCCAAAGCGCCATGGCCGCGTTGGCGTGTTGCGAGACCTGGGGCTCCTGCGCGCCGGTGCAGGGGTCGACGACATCGACAAATATTCCGCGCCGTTCCTCCCAGTGACGAGCGTTCAGCGCCTTACTGATTGAATTGGCGCGGGCCTCCAGGCGATCGGCGACGCGGTCCCAGCCGACGGCGCGCGCCAGCATCGTGGCCGCGTGGAAAGCGCCCGACAATTCGGCGTTGAGGGCGCAGGCTTCGCCCTCGCGGCCGAGGCCCGCCCAGTCCATGAAATGCCAATAGGGCATGTCGGCCATCAAGCCATTGTCGTCGAGCTGGCGCTCGAACCAGGCGAGGGCCTTGAGGATCGAGGGGAAGATGGCGTCGATGGTGGCGAGGTCGCCGGTATGGCGCCAATGATCGGCGGCGCAGAGGATCCACTGCAGGGTCCAGTCCGGGATCAGCATTCCGTCTGTCCGATGGTCACCAGGCGCGAACATCTGAGTCAGACCGTCGGGTCTCTGACTCTCGGCCGCCTGAGCCAGGTATTTAGCCGTCAGGGGCGCGACGCACGGCCCGAAGGCGGCGTGACCAACGAGATTCTCGACTGTCACATCTCCCAGCCACTGCCGCTGCTCGCGGCTCGGGCAATCCTCCCAGGCGTCGTGCATGCACTGGCGCAGGGTGTAGGCGCCGGTCGCCCAGAGCTTCGTCAGAAGCTCGTCCGAACACTCGAAGCGGCCACGTTCCTCAACGGGGTAGTTGGTGAGATTGGCGCCCAGGCCGTGGATCGTCACCCCGTCTGGCGCATCGCGCACAACCAGTTGCATCCAACGGATCGCGCACCACTCGAAACGCTCAAATGTCTGCCGGCCAGCCCGGAGCCGGTAGCGGCAGATGTGGGCGTCATGCCCCAGCCAGGGCTTGCGCGTGATCCGCGCCTCGGCCGGCGGCCCTCCTGGGCTCCACTCGCCCGGAAGGCCCTCGGAGCAAGCGATTTCGATGATCTCGCCGCCCTGTCCGGAGATCTCGATCATCGGATAGCCAGTCCTAATGGCCCCGAAGTCGAGCAGGATCGCGACGTCGCGGCCGGGCGCCGTGCGGATCAGGGCGCTACCGCCTTCAAGCTTCAACAGGTCGTCCGGCCGTCGCAGGGCTCCGGCGTCCAGGTCGGCGATCGGCTCCTCATAGGCGCGGCGATGCAGGGGAAGATCGGGATTGGAGGCAAGGGTTCTCGCCCAGACGATGCGGCGCGCCGCGGTTTTGCGCTCCTCTAGCTGTGGAATGCCGCGCGGAACCAGGATCGGAAATGGTCGCGTCTCCATGCCGCCGTAGGGCGCCTGGGGCCCGCCGCCACCGGCCAGCATCACTCGGGCGCGATCCCAATCCGCGTCCTCAAAGTTTGGCGACGTCCAGTCCTGGGGCAGCCGGGAGGCATCGAGATCCTCGATGAATCCGAGCGAGTGGTTGGAGCGCTCGGTGTCACGGGCCCAGGCGTCGCACTGAATGCAACGCCAGGTCTCATCACTTGCCAGCGACGTGACGCCGGAGGCGGTTTCCACTGCGCCATCCGCCCAGAGGCCGCCGTCGCCGAAGGTCGGTTGCCAAAGCCCTTTGGTAGTCTCGTAAAAGGCCGCATCGACGCCTAGCGCGTGAACCAGGACTGCGATCAGGTTGGCTCCGTCGCGCAAGTGAGGCTCGAGGTCATAGTCGTCATAGCGCTGGAACAGAGGGCTGCATCGCACCGGTCCTCGACCCACACGCTGGCCGTTGACGAACAGCTCATAGCGGCCATCGACTGTGATCGAGAAATGCTCTCGGACCGACGGGGAGGTGAGCTCGAAACGTTTGCGAAAGAAGAACCAGCGATTGGTCTCGTTCTCACGCCGCGGCCGGCCCAGATAGACGCTGCGCGAGCCTTGCGGATCGACCGCCTGCTGCGGAATCCAGATGAAGCGCGGTCGAGCCGGCGTGGTCAAGAAAGGCTCTCTTCCTTCGACGCCGAAAGGTGAAACACTTCTTCGAGCGGCCAGCTCTCCGGCGCCCCGTTGGGGCCCGTCGGCATCAGGTCGGCCATCATCGTCCACCATTTGAGGACCACGGAGTTTCCCGGCAGCCTGTCAAAGCCATGGTCGACGCGGCGGGTGAGGACGGCGAACAGAAACCCGGTCTCGGGGTCAAGGAAGATGCGATAGTCGGTCGCCCCCGCGGCAATGAGCACGCTGGCCATGTCTGGCCAGATGTTGTCATGCCGACGGCGATACTCCTGCGCGTGGCGCGGATCGATTCGCATCCGGTAAGCGATGGTTTCGGTGGCGGGCTCCGCGATCACAGGGCGGGCGATTCAGGGCGCCGTCGCGGCATAGGCGGCCGCGGCGATGGCGGTGTTGCGCGGATCGCCGAATGGCGCGCCCGCCATCCGGTTCATGACGAAGGCGATCGTCATCCGGCGCTCGAAATCGACCACGATCAACGAGCCGCCGGCGCCGCCCCAGAACACCGCCCGCGGCCCGAAAGTGAGCTTGTCGAGCTGCAGCGCATAGCCGAGCCCCCAGCGCATTGGAAAATTCCAACTCAGATCGATCCCATCGCATTGCTGGCGGAAGACCGCCTCGCAGCCCTCGCGCGACATCAGGCGCTTGCCGGACACCTCACCTCCGCAGGCCAGCAGAGCCTGAGTGCGCGCCACCGAGCGGGCGTTGCCATATCCGTTGCCGGCGGGGATCTCGGATCGTCGCCAACGGAGATCCTTGTTCACGTCAGTGGGGGCCGGCGGGTTGTTCGCAATTCGAGCGAATACGCTGTCCGGGTCGGCCTGCGGCGGCGGCTCGGTGGAGGGAATGATCTGTCCGACGCGATGGTCGTCTCGCGGTTCCAGGCCGATGTGGAAATCAGTTTCCAACGGCGCCGCCAACTCACGGGCAAAGAATGCTCCGAGGGTCTGGCCGGTGATTCGGCGCACAACCTCGCCAACCAGATAACCCTGGGTGAAAGCGTGATAGGCGGAGGCGGTCCCAGGCGGCCACCATGGCGCCTGGCGCTCTAGCAGGCCGATGATCTTTTCCCAGTCGTAGAGATCATCGAGGGTCACCTTCTCGTCCCACCCCGGGAGTCCTGCTGTATGGCCCAGAAGGTGGCGCACCAGCACCCCCTCCTTGCCGTTGGCGGCGAAAGCCGGCCAATAGCGGGCGACGGGCGCGTCAAGATCAAGCTCGCGCCGGTCGGCTAGCATTAGGGCGCAAAGGGCCGTCATGGTCTTGGTGGTGGAAAAGACTGTGACGATGCTATTCTCGCGCCACGGTCTTTCGCGAGCTTCGTCCAGGTACCCGCCCCAGAGATCGACCACCAGTTCGCCATCGACGGTCACAGCGACGCACGCGCCGACGTCGGCGCCCATCTCCAGGTTATGGACGAAGGCCGAGCGCACGGCGTCGAACCTCGGATCGCAATGGCCTTCGATCTGGGACGCGGGCTCTAGAGTGGTCATGGAGGGGCCCTGTCTCGACGAAAGCTTTTGCGTGTTTATGCTTGACTCTGAACGCTCATGATTGAAAGCGCTGTTTCGTGCGGCCGGTCATATGCGCCGGTGAAGGAATTGCGCGGAGCTCAACCCAAAGATGGACGGCCAGCCTGCTGAGGCGATCATGGAGCCGCCATTCCATCTTTGGGATGCCAGGACGGCCGGCCTGAACGCCCAGGAGAGGCTTCTCTATCGCTCGCATTTGCTGGGCGGGGACAAGAGGGTCACCAACTTTGGCGGCGGCAACACCTCCTCGAAAATCCCAATGCTTGATCCGCTGACCGGTGAGATCACCACCGTCTTGTGGGTAAAAGGTTCGGGCGGCGACCTCGGAAGCATGGACAGCGGCGGATTCGCCACCCTCTACCTCGACCGTCTGTGCGGACTGACGAAGCTCTACAAGGGGCGTGACCTCGAGGACGAAATGGTCCCGCTCTACGCCCAATGCGCATTCGGCGAGAGCGTTCGCGCGCCCAGTATCGACACGCCCCTGCACGCGCTGGTGGACAAGCCCTGCATCGACCACATGCATCCTGACGCGGTGATCGCGTTGGCGTCGGTGCAGGACGGCGAAGCCCTGACCACCGAGATCTTCGGCGGGGAGATCGGTTGGATCGAGTGGCTCCGGCCTGGATTTGAACTCGGCTTGCGCCTGGCCGACTTCGCCCGCCGCAATCCGTCGGCCAGAGGGGTCGTGCTTCAATCGCATGGTCTTTTCACCTGGGGCGATACAGACGAGCTCTGTTACGAGAACACCCTCGACATCGTCGAGCGGGCCACGCGGTCACTTGCCGAGAGGCGTCTTGCGCGACCACAGGTCGGTCGAGTGGTGGCTCCCGGCACTGAACCACGACTCGCGCTGGCCGCCGCGGTCATGCCGGCGTTGCGCGGATTGGTTAGTCAGAACGCATTCAAGGTCGGCCATTTCGACGACCAACCGGCCGTGCTTAAATTCGTCTGCGACCAGGATTTGGAGCGCCATGCGGCGCTGGGTGCGTCCTGCCCGGACCACTTCCTGCGCACAAAGATATGGCCGTTGGCGCTTGAATTCGATCCGGCGTCGGGAACCGCGGAGACACTCATCGCTTCCGCCTCGTCGGCGGTGGAAACCTACAGGCGCAACTATCGCGCCTACTACGAGCGGCATGTTGGCCCAAAGTCCCCGCCCATGCGCGATGACAATCCGGTCGTCCTGCTGATCCCCGGGATTGGTATGATCACTTTCGCGGGCGATAGGGCTGCCGCCAGGATCGCCGCCGAGTTCTATCTGAACACCATCGAGGTCATCGGCCAGGCGAATGCAGTCTCGGCCTACCGCGGGTTGCCGGAAAAAGAAGCGTTCGAAATCGAATACTGGACTCTGGAGGAGGCCAAGCTTCGGGGGCAAGCGAAGCCCGGGCCATTCGCGGGGCGCGTGGCGATGGTCAGCGGCGGCGCGGGCGGTATCGGTGCGGCGACGGCTCGCCGCCTGTTGGTCGATGGCGCATGCGTGGCCATCTGCGACATCGACAAGGGCGCGTTGGACGAAACCGGCTATGATCTTGCCGCCGAATTCGGCGAGGAACGGATCCGGGCCCTGTGGGCGGACGTCACCAACGAGGACGCTGTGGCAGCGTTTTTCGCGCAGACGTGCGTGGCCTTTGGCGGAGTGGACATCTGTGTGTCCAATGCCGGGATCGCTTCGGCGGCGGCCATCGAGGACACGACCCTAGAATTGTGGCGCCGCAATCTCGACGTACTATCTACCGGCTACTTCCTTCTCGCCCGCGAGGCGGTGCGGGTCTTCAAGGCTCAAGGCCTCGGCGGTTCGTTGATCTTCATAGGTTCAAAGAACGCATTGGCGCCGTCGCCGGGCGCCTCCGCCTATGGCGCGGCCAAGGCGAGCGAGCTGCATTTGGCGCGCAGTCTGGCCGTCGAATGCGCTCCCATGGGGGTGCGTGTGAACACGGTCAATCCCGACGCTGTTTTGCAGGGTTCGCGAATCTGGCAGGGCGAGTGGCGCAATGCTCGCGCCCATCATCACAATGCCGAGCCGCACGAACTCGAGCAGATCTACCGCGAGCGGAGCCTCCTGAAGCGCAGCGTCTTTCCCGAAGATGTCGCCGAGGCGGTGGCGTGGTTCGCCTCCGACCTGTCGGCCAAGACCACGGGCGCCATCCTCAATGTCGACGCAGGGCACGCCGCCGCGTTCACGCGCTAAGGGCTCGCCCGGTTCACACAATGCCCGCCTGGCCTGCCGCGATCGGCTTTCGCTCCTGGGCCTTGCGCTCCCGCCATCCGCTCTCGCGGTAGGCGGCGATGGGGTCTATCGCGCCGCCACTCTCATAGCGAGCCATGGCGAGAATTGGGGCGACGTCCGTGTCGTAGCCGCGGCGCAGGGCATTGAACGCCATGATGACGTCGTTCCGGCCCTGGTGCTCGGCGAGCGCAATTCTGTTCACCACGAGCGCCCTTGCGTAGGCGCCCGTCACCGATGCCGCGCTATTCAGCAGGCTTTCGATGGGATCGGTAAGGTTGTGTGACTGGTCGAGCATGTAGGCGGGCGCGAAGTTGGCGTCGCCACGCCGCTCGGCTTCCACGAGTTCGTTGAAGACTAGGAAGAGTTGGTGGGGGTTGATCGCGCCGGCGTCGAGATCGTCGTCGCCATATTTGCTGTCGTTAAAGTGGAAACCGCCCAACTTGCCGAACTGCGCCAGCCTGGCGACGATCTGCTCGATATTGACGCCAGGCGCGTGGTGGCCGAGGTCGACGAGGCATTGCGCCTTCGGCCCCAGAGACTGGGCGCAGAGGATGGACGTACCCCAGTCGGAAACAACCGTCGAATAGAAGGCCGGTTCGTAGAGCTTGTGCTCAATGAACAGGCGCCAGTCCGGCGGGAGGGCGTCGTAGATTTCGCCCATCGAGTCCAGATAGCGATCCAGGGCGCCGGCCATGTTGGATTGTCCAGGGAAGTTCGACCCGTCGGCGATCCAAACCGTAATCGCCCGTGATCCCAGCGCTTGGCCGATCTCAATGCATTCGAGATTGTGCGCCACGGCCTGATCGCGCACCGCGGGATTTGTGTGCGTCAGTGATCCAAACTTGTAGGACTGGGCCTGATCCTCCTGATCCTGAAAAGTGTTGGAGTTGACCGCATCGAAGGTCAGGCCCAGGTCGCCGGCATGCTCCCTCAGCTCGGCGTAATCAGAGACGCGATCCCAGGGGAAGTGGGGCGAGACCGTCGGCGTGGCGCGGCCGAGAACGTGGATGACCGCACAATCCTCGAGCTTCTCGAAGATGTTGGTCGGCTCGCCGGGAATCGGGAACTTGGCGAACCGGGTGCCGCCGACGCCCACGCCCCAGCTAGGAACGGCGACTGCAAAGGTCTTCACCCTTTCCTTTACATCGTCGATGGCGACGCCGCGTCGCTCAAGGGCCCGACCCAGGCTAACGTAGTCGTCCTCGAGCGCAGGCAGGAGGGGCCGGTTGCCCTTCTCGATCACCCCGTTTGAGAAGAGGGTGCTGTCCATGGTTCGCCTCGGATTCTGTCGCTAGGGAACGCTCGCGCGGGCCTTGGCGTCAAACAATCATTTTGCGCTATGTTCGCGCAATAAGCTTCAGATCGGGAGAGGCGACCCTGGGCTGCGCCGTGCTGGTGCTGGACGTGGGAAAGACCCACAGCAAGCTTACCCTCGTCAGCCTCGAGGGAAAGGCCCCAGTCGTGCGCACACGCGCGAACGCCGTAGTTCAGCAGAGCGGCCTTTCCATCATCGATGCGGCCGGCATTGAAGAGTGGCTTCTGGCGACCGTTCGCGAACTGTCGGCCGTCGCGCATATCGCCGCGATCGTGCCTGTCGCCCACGGCGCGGCGGCGGCGCTGTTGAGGGACGACAAGCTGATGGCGCCGGTACTGGACTACGAGGCCTCGCCGCCTGTAGCGGTCGCCGGCCGTTATGACGCGGAACGCGACCCCTTCGAGCGAACGCTTTCGCCGCGACTGCCCGGCGGCCTCAATCTTGGCGTTCAACTCGCATGGCACGATGACCTCGGTCATGACCTCTCCGCGCCTGGAGCGTCGGTTCTGACTTGGCCCCAATATTGGGCTCACCGCCTCAGCGGCGAGCGGGCCAGCGAAGTCACCAGCCTTGGCTGCCATACGGACCTGTGGCTGCCTCTCGAGGGCGAGTATTCGGACCTTGCCCGCGCTCGCGGCTGGGCCGGCCGTTTTGCGCCGATCCGTGCGGCGAACGAGGTTCTTGGCGCCGCGCGCGTCGACGCCGTCCAGACCACCCGGCCTCCCCATGACTGCCTGGTGTTGTGTGGAATGCATGACAGCAACGCCTCGCTGTTCGGCGCGCGCGCCCAGGCGCAAGTGAGCGATGGGCCGTTTTGCCTCGTCGCCACAGGCACGTGGTTCGTCGCCATGCAATCGGGCGGAGACGATCCGCCGCGCTTGGACGAAACCCGCGACACTTTGGGCAACGTCGATATCGCCGGGCGTCTGACGCCGTCGGCGAGATTCATGGGCGGGCGGGAATATGTGGCGATCGCCGGCGATGGCGGTGTCGCGGGATCGGAGGAGGATGCGGCCAGCCTGGTCGACCGTGGAGTGGCCACCAGCGGAACCTACACCGCAGGCTGCGGGCCGTTCCCCCACAGCCAGGGCGCACTGGTTGGCGAGCCGCGGACGCCCGGCGAACGCGCGGCGCTGGCGTCATTGCATCTAGCGCTTCTGACTGACGCCAGTCTGAACCTCATCGGCGCCGAAGGCCCGATCGTCATCGAGGGTCGCTTCGCCGCCGACCCGGTGTTTGCGGCGGCGCTTGCGGCCCTCCGTCCGCAAGCAACAGTGCTGCGCCTGACAGGATCGGACGGCGTGGCGCTGGGAGCCGCGCGCCTCTGGGCGCCCGATCTTCCGCCGCGCGAGCGGGCCGCGCCCGTCGCCCCGCTACGGACCGACCTAAGCGCCTACGCGGACCGTTGGCTCGACCATGTCCGCGGGCCTAGGAGGAGCCCATGAGCTATCCGATCGCCGCTTCGGCCCAGGTGGACTTCTACAAAGAGCATGGTTGGCTGGTGGTTGAGAACGCCATCCCAGGCGACGATCTCGACCAGCTCGAGTCCTGGTGCGACACCATCCTCGAGCGCAAGGAAAGCCTGGCCAACGACTGGGCGTGGGATGAGAAGGAGGCGCTCGAGGAGCGCTCGTTCAGGATTGTTCAGTCTTCGCCCTCGTTCGTGTGGAAGGACATCCGCGACCAACCTTACCGCAAATGGCTTTTGGCGTTCGCCGCCTCGCTCACCAGTCTCGAACTCGCGTTCTGGTACGATCAATTCCTGGCCAAGCCGCCAGGCAAGAGCGCGCCAACCCTCTGGCACCAGGACGAAGCCTATTGGGGGCGCAATCTCGACGAGCGAGGCGTCACTTGCTGGATACCGCTGCAGGACGTCGATGCGGTCAATGGATGCATGCACTTCATCGACGCGGGCCATCGGCTTGGCGTCCTGCCGCACCGCCATGTTCAAGGAATGGCCAGCGACCTGTTGACCTGTAACGTGGATGTTTCACGCGAGGTCGTCTGTCCGATCCGACGCGGCGACGTCACCTTCCATCACTCAAAGACGCCGCATATGACCAACGCCAATCGCTCCAGCACTTGGCGAAAGGCGGTGACCAACCACATGCAGGAGGTGGGCGCCGGCGGCGAAGGCGACCATTATCCATGGAAAATCACCGTCAACCAGAGAACAGGCGAGCGCATCACGCCAAAGAGCAGGCCGCTGGGATCGTGAAAGGGCCCTGACGATGAGAAGGTTCTCGGGCGTCGATCGTCGCCTCGTCCATCCTCGGCGACTTCCGGACGACAAATCCCTGGAAATGGGCTGATGACGACGCTGGCCGACGCTGAAGCGACCCTGGTCCGCCTCAATCCAGCCGACAACGTCGTTGTGGCGAGCTCGCGCGTGTCGCGAGGCGCCCTTGTCAGGCGCGAAGGTGTCCGCGCTCTGGAGGCGATCCCGTCGGGACACAAGATGGCGACTGCGGCCATCGCGACTGGCGAGCCCGTCCTCAAATACGGTCAAGTGATCGGCCAGGCGACACGGACGATCGCCAAAGGCGCACACGTTCATACTCACAATCTGGCGGTCTCGGACCTGCGCCTGGCCGCCCAGGAGGCGGAGGCGACGCGACGCGTCGAACGACCGCGGACGTTCGAGGGCTTCCGCCGGGCTGACGGGAAGGTCGGCGTGAGAAACTTTGTGGGTGTACTCACTTCAGTGAACTGCTCAGCCACCGTGGCGCGGTTAGTCGCCGCCGAGGCCGAGCGGCGAGGACTGCTCGAGGCCTTCCCCAACGTCGATGGTGTCGTGCCAATCACCCATGCCAGTGGCTGCGGCATGGCCGGAGAGGGCGAAGGCTTTGACGTCCTGCGCCGAACCCTTTGGGGCACGGCCGCCAATCCCAATTTCGGCGCCATCCTGCTGGTGGGACTGGGCTGCGAGGTGGTCCAGATCGGCCGTTTCGCGAAGGATTTCGGACTCGCCGGCCGGGAAGATTTCCAATCCTACACCATCCAGGAGGCCGGCGGCACGCGCAGGGCGGTAGAGGAGGGACTGACGCGGCTCGCCGAGCTGCTGCAACTCGCCGACACGGCCAAGCGCGCGCCAGCGCCGGCCTCCGAGCTGGTGCTCGGGCTACAGTGCGGCGGCTCTGACGCCTGGTCCGGGGTGACCTCGAATCCGGCCTTGGGGGATGCGTCCGACCGGCTGGTGGCGCTGGGCGGGACAGTGATCCTCTCGGAGACCCCGGAGATCTATGGCGCCGAACATCTTCTCTACGCGCGGGCGCAGTCGCCGGACCTCTCCGCCAAGCTGCGCGCCCGCCTCGACTGGTGGGAGCGCTACACCGCGATCCATGGCGCGACGATGGACAACAATCCCACTCCCGGGAACAAGGCTGGAGGCCTGACGACAATCCTTGAGAAATCTCTGGGAGCCGTCGCCAAGGGCGGGACATCGGCGCTTGTGGACGTTGTAGAGTATGCCCAGCCGTTGGCCCGGCGCGGTCTGGTGTTCATGGACAGCCCTGGATTCGATCCCTGTTCCGCAACTGGGCAGGTGGCGTCAGGCGCAACCTTGATCGCCTTCACCACCGGCCGCGGGTCAGCCTTTGGCTGCAAGCCGTCGCCGTCGATCAAGTTGGCCTCGAACTCCGAGGTCTACAGACGTATGGAGGACGACATCGACATCGATTGCGGTCCCATCGTCACCGGTGACGCAACGGTTGAGCAAAAGGGCGCGGAAATCCTCGACAGACTGCTTGAGGTCGCCTCGGGGCGCCCGTCCAAGAGCGAGGCGCTGGGCTATGGCCTTGCGGAATTCGTGCCCTGGCAGCTTGGGGCCACCATGTAGGCGTTCGGTCGCCGACCCTATGACGGGCCGCGGTTCGCCAACAGATCGCGGATCTGGGTGAGCAGGTCCTCGGTTGTGGGGCCGGCCGGCGCGGGCGGCGCCTCCTCGGACTTTCTCTGAAGATTGTTGATCAGACGCACCATCAGGAAGATGGCGGCCGCAATGATCAGGAACTGGATGATGGTGTTGATGAAGGTCCCGTAGTTGATCGACACCTCCGCGATCTTGGCGATGGCGTTGCCGGGCTTGAGGATCAATTTCAGGGCGCCGAAGTCCATGCCGCCCGTCAGCATACCGATCGGCGGCATGATGATGTCGTTGACGAAGCTGGTGACGATCTTGCCGAAGGCCGCGCCGATGACCACTGCGACCGCCAGGTCGACGACGTTTCCGCGGCTGATGAACTCCTGGAATTCCTTGAAGACCGACATGCGAGGCTGCTCCTGCCTTTGCTGGACCCTAGTCGGCGTTGAGCTTCGCCCTCAGCTCCTTGCCGCTCTTGAAGAAAGGCACGTGCTTTGCGCGGACCTGAACTGATGCGCCCGTCCGCGGATTACGGCCGGCCCGCGCGGCCCGGGAGCGGACCGAAAAGGCGCCGAAGCCCCGCAGTTCGACCCGTCCGCCATCTTCCAGCGCATTGATCACACGTTCAAAGATCACGTTCACCACGCGTTCGACATCGCGCTGTGTGAGGTGCGGATTCTCTTCCGCCAGGGCCGCGATCAACTCGGACTTGATCATGACGCAATGCCCCTGTCGCTGGCCGGAGCATTGCGCGAACTCACACTTCGGATCAAGGGGATACGCGGCTTCAAAGGGCACGAAGTTCGCCTGATTCAGCGGGTTGCGGTTCCCGAGACCGGAAAGTTTGGGCCCGCCGTCGCCGGCGGGCCCAAGCCGATCAGTCCTTGCTGGCCGCCTTCTCGCGCAGAGCCGCACCCAGGATATCGCCCAGCGAGGCGCCGCTGTCGGACGAGCCGAACTTCTCGATCGCCTCCTTGTCTTCGGCCATTTCCAAGGCCTTGACCGACAGGGAGACGCGCCGTGCCGCCTTGTCTATGTTGCTCACCTGAGCGTCGAGGCGGTCGCCGACGGCGAACCGCTCAGGCCGCTGTTCCGAACGGTCGCGCGACAGGTCGGATTTGCGGATGAACGCGGTCATGGGCGCGGCGTCGTCGCCGAACTTGACCTCGATTCCGCCC